>QWQF01000123.1 GCA_003669125.1 Planctomycetota bacterium | reverse complement strand
GCTGACATCCCGCCGAGCCATGCACGGCGCGACAGACGATGTTCCCAGGGTTTGCAGAGGTGTTGCATTGGGCTTCGGCCTCCTCGCAGATGATTCGGAAAAGCTTGGAGAGTCTAGGGTTCGACTCAGTGGATCACCACCATTTTCTCTTCGGTCATTTCGCGGATGGCGTAGCGCGGGCCTTCTTTGCCGGTGCCGCTGTCCTTCAGGCCGCCGTAGGGCATGAAGTCGGCTCGCCATTGCGTGCCCCAGTTGATGTGCAGGTTGCCGGCATCGACCTCGCGAGCGAACCGCAACGCGCGGTCAAGATCACGCGTGAAGATGCTCGCGGACAAGCCGTAATTCGTGCCGTTGGCCAGAGCGAGCGCCTCGTCGAAATCGGTGAACGGCGTGACGGCGACGGCCGGGCCGAAGAGTTCGTCGCAACTGATCCGCTGGCTCGGCGAAACATTGGCAAGGATGGTCGGCGCGTGCAGCGTGCCTTGCCGAGTGCCGCCGGTGACGAGCGTCGCGCCGGCAGCCGTCGCTTCGTGAATCCAGTTCTCGACACGAGCCGCGTCTGATTCGCGGATCATCGGCCCCATCTTGGTCGCTTCGTCGAGCGGATTGCCGATCGTCAGCGCTTCGACACGCGGCTTGAGCGCGTCGAGAAAATCGGCCGTGCGACTGCGCGGAGTCAGAATCCGTTGAGCCGAAATGCAGACCTGTCCCGCATTCGCGAAGCCGGACATGGCGACCAACTGCGCGGCGCGGTCGAGGTCGGCATCGTCCATCACGATCACCGGGCTGTTGCTGCCGAGTTCCATCGTGACTCGTTTGACTCCGGCCATGCGACAGATCGCCGTGCCAACGTCGTAGCTGCCGGTGAAGCTGATCTTGCGAACTCGCCGATCGGTGCAGATCGCCGCACCAAGTTCGCTCCCCGGTCCAGTCAGACACGCAATCGCTTGCGGCGGCAGTCCGGCTTCGAGCAAACATTCGACGAGCTTCAACGCCGTCAGCGGCGTGTCACCCGCTGGCTTGATGAGCACCGCATTCCCCGCCGCGAGCGCAGGGCCAACTTTGTGAGTCACCAAGTTCAGCGGGAAGTTGAACGGCGTGATCGCCGCGACGATGCCGCAGGGGACTCGCAGTGTGAATCCGAACTTGCCCGCTCCACCGGGAGCGGCATCCAACGGCAAGACTTCGCCGGTGATTCGCTTGGCTTCTTCGGCGGAGACCTCCAGTGTCTCGCAGCCTCGGCTGACTTCGAGCCGACTCTCGGCCAGGATCTTGCCCTCTTCAAGCGTGATCGTCTTGGCGAACTCTTCGGAGCGTTGCTGAATCAACTCGACGGTCTTTCGCAAGATGCGACAGCGATCCGCGCTGGGCATCTTCCGCATCAGCTTCGCCCCTTCGACGAGTGTGGCGATCGCCGCGTCGACGTCGGCAGCCGTGCCGCGTGGGACGGTGTCAATGACTTCGCCGTTGAACGGATTCGTGACGTTGATCCGTTCCGCTCGGTCGTGCCATTCGGCAGCGAAGAACATGCGCATGGAAGTGATCCTTGAGGGAGATTGAAGGCGGTATCTTCAGCGTCTCGATTGGGAACCTCAACCTTGCGACACCAGCACGACGCGCCAGCGAGTGGTCGTTCGACAAGAATCCACTCGGTGGCGCGTCGTGCTGGTGTCGCGAGATGTCGGCTTCCTGTCGGAACTGACGCAAGCGGCCAATAATGGCGTCAAGACGCCCTGCCCTCGAACGAAGACCCTTCAACGAAACTCAGAATCCGGCAACGCACGCATGAAGCTTCAAGCCTGTCACTGTTGTGGACTGATTCACGAACTGCCAGAGGTGTCGGCGGGCCAGTCGGCGGTTTGCACTCGTTGCCAAACGGTGTTCGGTGACGGCTCGCAGGGCCGGCGGGCGGCGAGTCGCACGGCGGCTCTCGTGGTCGCGGCGTTTGTGCTTTACTGGCCGGCGGTGTTGCTGCCGATCGTTGAGATCGAACGACTGGGACATCGGCACGCTTCGAGTTTGTTGATCGGAACGCTCGATCTGTTTCGGCACGGGAGCTGGTTTGTCGGTGTCGTCGTGCTGGTGTTTTCGATTGTGTTTCCGGTGACGAAGCTGGTGCTGTTGTTGGAACTCTGCCTGCTGAAGTTGCTGCATCGGCGGCACCGAGCTTCGACGTATCGGCTGACAGAACAGCTCGGTCGCTGGAGCATGTTGGACGTGCTGCTGCTGGCGTTCCTGGTGATGCTTGTGAAGCTCGGCAGTTTGGTGGAATTTCATTTCGGCCCAGCAGTGATCGCCTTCATCGCGTGCGTCGTGCTGAGCATGTCGGCGTCGCTCTGCTTCGATCCACATGCCATTTGGGAAGACGAGGTTTCTGCATGAGCATACCTTCGCCAACTTTAACGCCGTTTCCGACTGCGGTCGTCGTGCCGACGCGGGCCGCTCGGTCCACAACGCGGCTGTGGTGGGTGACACTGGCCGCTGTGATTGGAGCCATCGTGTTAGTGACGATGTCGCTCAAGTCACACGGGCCGACGATCACGATTCGATTTGCCGAAGGACACGGCCTCAAGACGGGAGACGTGTTGCGGTTTCGAGGCATCGCGATCGGCGAAGTCAGTGAAGTGGTGCTGACTCCGGACTTGGGCCGCGTCGCCGTCAAAGTACAGTTGGAGCTGAAAGCCTCGCACGTCGCTCGGCGCGGCAGCCAGTTTTGGATCGAGCGTCCGCGAGTCAGCCTGTCGCGCGTCAGCGGATTGGAGACGATCGTCGGAGCGAAGTTCCTCGGTGTGATTCCGGGGCAGAGCGACGGCCCGGCAGTGACCGAGTTTGAGGGGACCGAATCGCCGCCGACGCTCAGCGAACCGGAGTCGATCGAGATCACGATTCGCTTCCACGAAGGGCACGGCTTGCAAGTCGGTGATCCGTTACGGCATCGCGGGATCGCGGTCGGCGAGGTCACGTCGGTCGATTTGAATCACGAACTCTCGGCCGTGGCCGTGCGAGTGCGACTGGTCGGCGAGGCTCATCATTTGGCTCGTGAGGGGACGCAGTTTTGGGTCGAGCGTCCGCGCGTGAGCGTCGCCGAGGTGCGCGGTTTGGACACGCTTGTCGGTGGCCGATACCTCGCCGTGTCGCCCGGTCCCGACGACGCGAAGTCGCGCACGGAATTCGAGGGACTGGACGTGGCTCCCGTCGCCGAGGTGCCTGTTGGAGCGTTGGAAATCGTGCTGCACGCACCGCAGCGTTGGGGCGTCGATCGCGGCGTGCCGGTCACGTTTCGCGGTCTGCGAGTCGGCCAAGTCCTGTCGGTCGGCCTGTCGTCGGACGCCACGAATCTCGAAGCTCGTGCGTTCATCGAGTCGCGATATCGGTCGCTCGTGCGGCAGAACAGTGTTTTCTGGAGTGCCAGCGGTGTCGATGTCAGCGTCGGGTTCAGCGGCTTTCAATTCACGGCCGATACGCTGGCCTCGATCGCTCAAGGGGGAGTTGCATTTGCCACGCCGGCCGAACCGGGACCAGCTGCGAACACCGGCCAGCGTTTTCTGTACGCGAAGTCTCCGCAGGAAGAATGGCTCACCTGGCAACCGCGCATCGCCGCGACGGACGCCGCGCTGCCGAACGATGCTCAGCTTCCGGTGCCGCAGCGCGCGGTCGCTCGTTGGGAGGAACGCTCGTTCGGATTCCGACGCGACCGCGAACGAGCCGGATGGCTGCTGCTGTTGAGCAACGGCCAATTGCTCGGCCCGGCCGACGTGCTGCTGCCGACCGAGAGCGCGATTGGTCCGATCCTGCTGGAGATCGCCGGACAAGAATTGGTACTGACGACCGATCGCACGCAGCGGCTCGGATCGCTGGCAACCTTTCGCCCGGCGGATTTCAAAGTGGACACCGTGACCGCTTGGAAGACGGCCAACATGCGGAGTGAACTCAGCGATCCCGAAGATTGTCTGGCGGTGACCGATTCGCAGTCGCCACCGATTCCGATCGCTGCCAGCAGCCTGCAAGCTCGCAACGGCGTTTGGGAAGTTCGCAGCGCGACGGGCCTCGGCCCCGCACATCACGGAGCGGCGGTGATCTCGGTCAAAGACGGCCGCTTGATCGGGCAGCTTTTGTTGGATCGCGGCAAGGCGGCGATCGCGACGTTTCCGAAGTAGGTCAGCCTCAATGTGCCACCGACTCGATTTGCCAATTCGGGTCAGGCTGAAAGTCCTGACCGACGATTATCGGTTCGAGAACATCGGGCGTCCGGCGGCTTGTTCGCGGGCGACGTCCAGAGCCTTACGGACGTCCGGATCATCTTCGAGCGAGTTGGCCATCTGGCCGCGGTGCAGCACGACGTGGTCGGGCAGTTCGACTTCGACATCGGGCTTCACGCCAATCTTGCCGAGTGTCTTGCCAGCCGGCGAGTAAAACTTCGCGGTCGTCAGCCGTAAGCCAACGCTGCGTTGAATCGGGAAGATGCTTTGCACGGACCACTTGCCGTAGGTCTTGCGACCGACGATCACGCCGCGTTGATGATCCTTCACCGCACCGGCGACGATCTCGCTGGCGCTGGCACTGTTTTCGTCGGTCAGCAGCACGAGCGGGATGTTCCACTTCTGCTGGCGATGGGCCGAGTACGACATGTTCTGATCTCCGATGCGACCTTTCGTCGAGACCAGCACGCCGTTGTCGATGAAGCGGTCGAGCACTTCGACGGCCGCCGTCAGCAGTCCGCCGGGATTGCCTCGCAGATCCCAAATCAGGACGCGCATTCCCTGGCGATTCAGCTTTTGCAACGCTTCGTCGAGTTCGGCGGGCGAGCTTTTCTGGAAGCCGGTCATCTGAATGTAGCCGATGCCTCGAGACTCATCGACGATCTTTGCGATCGGAATGCTTTTCACCTGCACCGCTCGTCGAGCGACGGTGACAGTGCGGCGGTCGGCCGCCGTCAGACCGGCAACGTCCAGCCGCACTCGCGAACCCGGCGTGCCCTTCAGGCGGCCGGCGGCTTCGTCCGTGGACATGTTGCGGCAGTCGTGCCCGTCGATACCGACGATGTAATCGCCGGCGATCAAGCCCGCTTCAGCCGCCGGACTTTCCGGCAACACGTTGGCCAGAGACATGCCGCGACCGGCTTCGGCTTTCATCTCGATACCCAGGCCGACGAACTCGCCGTCGATGTTGTCGTACAGATCACTGAGCCGGTCAGGCGTCAGACAGTTGCTGTAGTCGTCGAGTGCGTGACAGCCTCCGAAGACGTACTCCATCACAACGGCCGTGCTGTTCAGACCGAACTGAGCTTCGGCCAAGCCCGCGACTTCAGAGACGGTCTGGTACGCTGAAGATCCGCTGTTCAGCGACTTGTTCCAATACTGCGTGCGGAGTGTTTCGCGAAACTTCGCGATGTTGCTTTGGATTGCCATGCGGCGGCCGGGCAGGTGGTGCTCCAGGAATTTCTCGTTGGCCAGAGCGATGTAGAGGTTCTCGGTTCCGTGAGCTACGAACGACGTCGAACTGAGCGGATCGACGAAGTGTGACTTGATCTTGTTGATGACTTCGTCGAACAAACTGAGTGCCTCGTGTCGCGAAATCGTCAGCATGTTCGTGCGGAAGCTGCTGTCGGAGTAGCGCCGCTCGATGCCGAAGTGAATCTTCGAGCGTCGCAAGCCGTAGCTCAGGTCGCGGTCGTCCGGCCACTTCTTGATCGAGGCTTCGTAGTGCTCGATGGCATCGATCCAGCGGCGAGTCCGTTCAAAGTCCTCGCCCGCTTGCAACGCTTGTCGAGCGTCAGTGACGTTGGCTTTCAGCTTGGGAGCCGCGAGTGCCTCGCCCCACGCCACGCACAGCACGCACGTCAAACACAGAGCCAGCCAAATCCGCTGGCGAAACAGTCCGAGCGCCATGCCCTCTCCCCCGAAGCTGGATGACACGAAACCTGTCGCAGCCGACTCACGCCGACTGCCAACCACACTGGACAGGTCCATGTCCCAAACCCAACCTCCGCGCCCTCGAACCAGCCGAACGGCTGCCTCACGACGCCACACCAAAACTCAGGTGTCAATCAATGTTGGTCTGTGGTGTCACCGTCTCGCGAGCGTTGCCGCATCGCCTCAGTCGGTGACGTTGTGATGACTTTAGGCTACTTTTTGGATGATGCAAATTGGCCACTTCAGAAATTGCTGGCGGAATCGTCACGACCGTTGTCACACGCCATGCGGCTCCGCATTGTGCCGGACAGCGGGATTTTTCTATCAAGTCGTCAGGTGAAACTCTGAGCCTCGGCGGCGATTGCCATTCGACGCGCGGCCTCGCGATCTTTCCAATCCGCAGGGTCCACGATTCAATCGTCGATCGTCATGTCTTCAAGGGTTACCAATGAGTCGCGTCCTCGCACCGCTGTCCTCGTCGTCACCTCGCAGACCATTGTTGTTGAGCCCGTGGAAGCGTTGGATGTTGATTGTGACGATGCCGACGGTCGGAGTGCTTGTGATGTTCGTCGCGTCCCAGCGCTCGCTGATTTATCAACCGTTTGTCGAGAAGTCGCTGCCGGCCAAACTCGCCGCGCTGCCGACCGGCCGAGCACATGATGTCACGACGAGAACGGAAGACGGTCTTGATCTGTGCGGCTGGCTGATTCTCGCGAAGGGACACGTCGCCGGAACAGACAATGAAATCGATGCGAAACTGGCTGAGAGTCGGCCGGTCGTTTTGTACTTCGGAGGCAACGCCGCGAATCGCAGCTATCGGACGCTGGAGGTTGGCGTGCTGGCGAATGCCGGAGCCGACGTGTTGATCTTTGACTACCGGGGTTATGGCGACAATCTCGGCGAGCCGACCGAAGAGGGACTCGCACGCGACGCGCGAGCCGCATGGCAATTCGCGACCGAGACGAAAAAGATCGAACCGCGCCGCATCGTGCTCTTCGGCGAGTCACTCGGCGGTGGTGTCGCGATCGGCTTAGCCAGCGAGTTGTCGCGGAAGAAAACTCCGCCAGCCGGATTGATTTTACGTTCGACGTTCAGTTCGCTGACCGATGCCGGTGCGTATCACTTTCCGTGGCTGCCGGTCCGCTGGCTGCTGATCGACCGCTTTCCCAGCGAGCAACGCATTCGAGACGTGACCTGCCCGCTGCTGCAATTCCACGGCCGCCGAGACACGATCGTCCCGCGACGACTCGGTCAAAAACTGTTCGATGCCGCTCCTGAAAAGTCCGCCTCCGGAGTCGCCAAGCAATTCGTGGAACTGCCGAATGCGGATCACAACGACGTGATGGAGACTTCGGAGCCGGACATTGCCAAGGCGATCAGCGAGTTTCTGTCCGTCGCGGTGCCGCAATAGCTTCGAGCGCGTGAACGAGGCGGCTGCGTTGACGTTTGCAATGTCGATGCACCGCCCGCATCATCCTCGCCCGATTGGCTTCTGCTTGCGGAGATCTGACTCGTGAAACGATTCTTTTCCGTCCTGGTTGCTCTCTGCTCACTGACCGCTGCGCTGTCGGCTTTCGCTGCCGAACCGTTTGAGCTGAAAGACGGTGATCGTGTCGTGATGCTCGGCGGGACGTTCATCGAGCGGGAAGGGAATCACGGCTACATCGAGACCGCGCTGACGATGGCTTGGCCGGATCGAATGATTGTCTTCCGCAACCTCGGCTGGAGCGGCGACACCGTGTGGGCGGACTCGCGTGGCATCTTCGATCTGCCGGCCGAAGGCTACAAACTGATGATCGCACTCATCACCGAATTGAAGCCGACGGTGATCTTTCTGGCCTACGGTGCGAACGAATCCTTCGCGGGTGAGCCGGGCCTCTCGCCGTTCGTCAACCAGTACGAGAAACTTTGCGACGACGTGAAGCCGACGAACGCTCGAATGGTCTTCGTCACGCCGCCGCCGTTCGAGCGGCCTGAACCGCCGCTGCCGGATGTCAGCCAGCACAACGTCAACTTGGCGAAGTACGCGACCGCAGTGCGCGAACTTGCTCAACGACGAACCGGACGAATCGTCGATTTGTTTGCTCATGTCGCGGTTCAAGACGAGATCGTTGAGAGCAATCCGCCGAGACCTCCGCGGACTCCATACACCGCAGATGGAGTCACCTTCACGCCTGCAGGCTACTTGGATCTTGCCAGACTCTTGGCGAATGACTTGGAATTGCCAGCACCGCGCCATCCGGATCGTGGATTGGTCGGTTTGGTTCGCGACTTCCAAACGGGGGCGAGCCTCACTTCGAAAACTCCGCTGACACGCGCCGGACAATTGCGGCTGAAGATCGTCGAGAAGAACAAGCTCTTCTTTCATCGGTGGCGGCCGCAGAACATCACCTACCTGACCGGCTTCCGCAAGCACGAGCAAGGGAACAACGCCGTGGAGATTGCGCAGTTCGATCCACTCGTCGCGAAGGCCGAGCAGGAAATTGCCGAGTTGCTCAAACCGTGAGTGAGGTTGTCATGCCACAGGCTTCGATTTGTCCGTCGCTCTCTCGCCGCGAGTGGTTGCGCTCAGCGGTAGTTGGTTCGCTCGCCTTGATCGGCCCGAAGCTCTTCGCCGCGCCGCCGAAACCGAACAAGGCTCGCATCGCGATCACGCTCGACCTGGAGATGAGCGCGCAGTACCCGAAGCGAGAGCAGACCGAGTGGAACTACGAGAAGGGAAACCTCGACGACGCGACCAAGCGGTACTCCGTCGAGGCTGCGAAACTCGTGAAGGAACTTGGCGGAGTCATTCACTTCTTCTGCGTTGGCCGAGTGCTCGAACATCCGAGTGTCGATTGGCTCAAACAGATCGCGGCCGACGGTCACGCGGTCGGCAATCACACCTACGACCACGTCTTTGTGAAGGCCACGAAGCCGGAAGAGACGCAATTCCGGTTTCAGCGTGCTCCGTGGCTGATCGAGGGGCTGACCGCTCGCGAGATCATCGACCGAAACATTCGCGTCACGACGAAGGCGCTGAAGGCACGGGCCGGCATCGAGGTCAACGGGTTCCGCACGCCCGGCGGTTTCCACAACGGGCTGACCGACAGGCCTGATGTGCAACAGATGTTGCTCGATCAAGGCTTTACCTGGGTCAGTTCGAAGTATCCGGCGCATCTTTACGGCAAGGTCGGCGAGACGCCGACGGCGGATATTTTCGAGAGCATCGTGAAGGCCCAAGCGGACGCTCAGCCTTTCGTGTATCCCAGCGGGTTGATTGAAGTCCCGATGAGTCCCATCAGCGACGTCGGGGCGTTTCGCTCGACGCGCTGGTCGCTCGATGCGTATTTGAAGGCGATCCGATTGGCCGTCGAATGGGCGATTGAGAATCGTGCCGTGTTCGATTTGCTCGTGCATCCGTCCTGTTTGGTGGTCGAGGATCCCGACTTCCGAATCGTCCGGTTGATCTGCGAATTGGTGCGGGCTGCGGGTGATCGAGCCGAGATTGTGACGCTGGATCGGATCGCGGCCACGGTAGCAAAATGAAAAAGGCCCGCCGAAATTCGGCGGGCCGATGGCGGTGGCACAAGCCTGGGACCGGAAGTTTCCGGTTCTCTCTCCCTCACTCGCGATGCCGCAAAATTGAGTTGTTGAATTTATCGAAGCTTGGCCTGAAAGGTGATCACGCCGCCGGTGTGTCCGGCCAGTGGGTTGTCGAGTTCCAATCGCAGGATGTGGCTGCCTTCGCCGTTGTCATCGACATTGATCGAGCCAGGCAGGTCGCTGGTCACGCTGTCGTCCACGTATTCGAGTCGTGGCGTCAGGTTGTCGATCAACCGCACGTTTCGCAGTTCGCGGTCACCGAGGTTGTCGAAGCGAATCGTAAACGTGATCACCTCGCCCGGTTTCGCGAATTCTTTGTCGGCGAGTTTCACGAGTCGCAAGTGGCCCGGCTTCTTGCGTCCTTCGTCGATGCCGACCAACTCGGCGACTTTGAAGTTGGCATAGACCTCTTGAGTCGCCGTCAGGCTCGCGACGATGACCGGGTTCAGGTTTCGCGTCCACGTTGCCGCCGAGTTCATGCCGCGATGTAGTTGAGCCATCTCGGACTGTAGGATCTTTCCGTCGTGCAGGAACTGAGCGTCTTCGAACACGTTCATCAGCTTGACGTGCTGAGAAATTGCTTTCGCCGCCGAAACATCTCGGCGAGTTGACTGGCTGAAGATACCGCTGGCTCGCGAACGCATTCGCACAGCTTGGACTCGATCGCGTTGCACACCGGTTTTGCCGCCGACTTTTTGACGCAAGGCGGCACCTTGAACTTGGTCCACATTGCTGATGGGTCGCTGAATGTTGGTCCCTTCGCTGATCCCCGTGAAGGTTCGCACGGCGGCGAAGCGCGGCGAGTAAACCGCGACGCGATTCGAGGCTTTGACCTTGCGGTCTCCCTTGTGATCGCGGAATTCGGCGACAGTGTCTTCGGTTTCGACACCGACCATGAGGTCGCCGTCGTAATGCACGGGATACGCGCGGTCGCCGCCGTCGAAGAGGTACTCGTCCGGGAATTGTTCGGCGAGCGCTGGGCTGGCAGCGATCAAACCGGAACGGTTCTGTTTGAAGCCCGGCACATTTGGGACATCGTTGTGGGACGCGAGTTGCACTCGCGGTTCGGCGGCGGAAAACGAGACCGCTTGCTGAACCGCATCGGTTGACGATTTCTTTGCGGCACTCGTCAGCACCGGAGCACCGTTGCCAAAGAAGGTTCCACGAGTTTCGTTCGGTGCCGGCAATCGACCACCCAAGCGGATGATCGCCAGCGGACGTCCCGCTTTGTCGGCCTCTTCGATGAGATTGCCTCGTGGCTGAACGGTGCGGACTGCGGTGTCGCCGCTCAGCTCAAACGGCAACGCGAGTTGCGGTTGCTCGAGGTACACAACCTTCGTGATCATCTGGCCCGCGATCGCCGCGTCGAGTTCATCGATCGTGAACGACAACGGCATCGAGAATTTGTCGGCGTGACCAACAGGCGGATGCAGGCGGTCGATCAATTCAATCGACGGATACAACTCGATGCCCGGAAATTCCGGCATCTCGCTGAGCTTGAGCCGGTACGACTGACCAACGGCGAGCCTCGCGTTGGCTGTGGTTTTCACTTCGTCTCGCGAGCCAACAAACCAAGTGACTTGGCCGGTTGTGGGGAGTTCGACGCTGACGGATTGGAATTCCAAGCCGTTGACTCGACCGGCATTTTGCACCCATTGGCCCCAGATGCCGGGAGGGACGCGATGGTCCATCAACGGATACGGGGGCGTGTCCTCGCGGGTCTGTGCTTGAGCGGTGCTGTGGGACAAGCCGCACACCAGTGCGACGCTCATCAGCATTCCAACGAGCCGGCAGCGCTTCAACGCGGACCACAGATCGGTGATCAAACCGAGCCGGCGCAGACACAGCAGTTCGGGAAGGAGGGATGCGCACATGGGGAGTGGCGAGTTGTTAGTGGCGAGTTATGAGTTTTGAGCTGCGGAAAAATCGTGAGTGGCGAGTTGCGATGTCTTTCAACTCGCCACTCACAACTCTTACCGTCCCAGATTCCAGTTCGGCTGCGACACTTGGCCGGGGCCGTAGATCGGATGCTTCTCGGTGTACTCGACGTGTTTGACGGGCTTCGGCAAACGCATGCCGGGTTCGTGCTTCACGTCCATCAGCATGTGCTCCACCGGATCGGGCAGCTCGGTCTTGGTCAGGTTGCGAACCGTGTGCGACTTGAGACTTGCCGGACCGCCAAAGGGCAGGTGCGGCGGACCGGGCAGACCGATCGGCGTCGAGGTGACTGGCATACCCCACATCGGAGTGCCGTTCATTCCAGCGACGGGGCCGTGCGGTCCACCGTGACCACCGACGATCATCGGGCCAGGGACACCGGCGTAGATGCCCCCTTCCATTTCGACGGGCATGGGCGGGACAATCTCACCCTTCTCACCGTCGGCGTCGTAGCTGATTTGTTGCAGGCCGTTGTCAAACTCGGCAGTCGGATCGCCAGCACCTTGTTGTTCGAGATTCTTGTTGCCGACTCGCAAGACGACCATGATCGTGCCGCGACGATCGGCTTCGGAGACCGGATCAACACCCGGATCGAGCCGCGTTGAAGACAACGTCTCGACGCCAGCGATCGCCAGTTCCTGGAACTTCGCGTCCGGCAGGTAGATCACCTTCGTGACGTAGTTGTTCGATTCGATCTGATCGAGATCTTCGTCGGTCAACTCGATGGGCACGCTGTTGTGGCCGAGGTAGCCGTCGGTCGTCGGATGACCGGGATAGACCTGCAACGTCGGGTACAACGTCAACGCCTCGCGGCCCGTGATGTTGGAGAACTTCAGGCGATAGGTCGCTCCTTGCGAGAACTCCCAACGGCTCGGAGTCACCAACTGGTTGTTGGCGTAGCCCGGACCAATTTTCCAGCCGATGCTCAAGCCGATCGGGCCGACAAAGCGGATCTGCGTCGTTGCCGACTGGAAGCTGCGTGGCTGCGCTGGCCCCATTGACGGGAAGATCGCCGGATGAGGCAAATCAACCATCGGGCCAGGGCGTTGCATCATCGCCGCGGGCGGAGCAACGTACTCCCCTTTGTCGATCAACTGCTGACCGTCGAGGTGGCAGCCAAAGCAGACCACAACCAATGTGCCGAGAGCCAGAAAGTAGTATCTCATCACGAGTCCCTTCGACCTGAGACGGTCATGCTCCCCAACCTTGGGGTCGCCCTGCTGACAAGCTGGAACTAAACTCCCCGTCGCGTTTCGTTCGTCGTGGCCGAGTTCTGCCGGCAGTTCTTGCCGACGGGACGCTGCACGCTGAACTCGAATGCCGTGATGGCACTCTCTTTTGCGACACATGGATAATTTCGGTTCTGCCTGATCCGAATCTTTGGCAAATCCGGCATCTTCGAGGCGATATGAAAAGTCTTCCCAAATTCACATCGGCCGTTGTTGCGGTGGCGCTCGTCGGTTTGTGGCTGAATTTGCCCGAAGTCCGTGGCCAAAAAGCTCCCGGCAACGACCCGAAGGCAGACAAGAATTCCGTCTCGAAGCCTCCGACTCCCAAAATGGCGGATGCCCCCGGCCCCGAGTCGGCCGAAGCCAAAGCGGCGCTCGATCAAGCTCGACAGCGATTGCTGTCGTACCCCTCGATCAAAGCCAAGCTGGTGGAAACCGTCGCTCTGGCCAATCGCCGCTTCACGATCAATGGCAGCTACCTGCAAGGTGGCGGAGGGGACTTGAGGTTGCGGCTGGAGTTTCAGGTGAAGCTCGGCGACACGGAAGGCTCGATTCTGGAAGTCTGCGATGGGCAAGTCTTGTGGACTCGGCATCAGGTCGGCAACGACGTTCGTATCTCGCGCCGCGACGTTCGGCAAATCCTGCAAGCCGCCGCCGACAACGGTCTGCCGGACAACCTCATCACGGTCGAGCTCGGCTTCGGTGGACTGCCCGGCTTGTTCGCGTCCATCGAAAAGTCGATGCAGTTCGATCAGTACAAAGAGGACACCGCCGACGGCCGCAAGCTGATCGTGATCGAGGGAGGCTGGAAGCCCAACATGCTGAAAATTTGGCAGGGCAAGAGGCCCGATGAACCGTTGCCGGATTATGTGCCGTCGCGCATCCGTGTGTATCTCGACGGTGAGTCACTCTTTCCGCGACGCATCCTGTACCTCGGGCGCAACGCGGAGAATATTTTGCGGCCAAAGGTCAGCCTCGACTTCTCGGAAATTGAAACGGACACCGCGATCCCCGCTGCGAAGTTCAAATTCGTCCCACCCGACGGCGTGTTCCCCGAAGACCTGACGCCGCATTTCTTGGATCAAATCAAGCAACGCGGACAGGCTCGCGGGAGCAGCAAGTGATGCCATGCAGCCCGCGACTGAACTGAAAATTGGCACCGACAGCGACGACGGCCGCGTTCGTCTGGAAGTCCTCGTGCCGAGTTGGCTGGTGTCGATCGCGATGCACGTCGTGATGTTTTTCATCATGGCGATCGTGTTGAAAGGCTGCGGAGCGGCTTCCGGCAGCGTTGGTCCGAAGGCGGGTGACAGTGGCTTTCGCGAAATCGGCTTGCATCCGGGCAATCCACCCGACGGCGGCGATGGTGGAGGAGACGGAGGCGGCAACGCCGATCTGGCCGAAGCCTTGCCTAAAGACGTCCAGGCTGCGGATCAAGTGCCGTTTCAACCCAACGCTCAGCCGTTGTTGGGCGACGAAAACGCCATCAACAATTTGCTCAGCCGTCCGACAGAATCGAGTCTTCCTCTGCTTGGTCCTGGCCCAAGAGTCTCACCCACGCCGGGATCACGCACGCCGTACAGCGCCGGCGAACTTCTCAAGTCCGCTGGTTCCGGCGGTGGAACCGGTACCGGTCGCGGCAGCAAAGCCGGTCGCGGGACCGGCCCCGGTGGTCCGGGCGATGGTGAAGGCTTTGGCGAAACGACATTCTTCGACATCGAGGCCAAGGGGGCTCGCTTCGTTTACGTGCTCGACCGCTCCGGCAGCATGTACGACCACGGCGCGATTCGAGTCGCGAAAGAGGAACTCGTCGTCAGTCTCGCGGCACTCGAACAGACGCAACAGTTTCAGGTGCTCTTCTACAACCAAGGCTTGCTGGAGCTGACTGGCAACAGCGATCGACCGCAGATGCAGTGGGCCACCGACATCAATCGCACGCTCGCTCGCCAGTTCATCTCCAGCGTGCAACCGGACGGCGGCACCGATCACATGCCGGCACTGAAGAAGGCTCTGCGGTATCAGCCGGAGAATCTCTTCTTCCTGACCGACGCCGATCAGCCAATCCTGTCCGCTCGCGAATTGAACGAGATCAAAACGGCCAACAACGGACGCACGGCCATTCACTGCGTCGAATTCGGAAAAGGCCCCGAAATCTCGGCCGACAATTTTTTGAAAAAGCTCGCCCGCGACAACGGCGGGACGTACCGCTACCGCGACGTGACACGATTCGGACGTCGCTGAATGTTGCCGATCGGCGAAGGCGTCGCCATCATCGCCGCACCATGATTCTTGATCTCTTCAAATTGGATGGGCGAGTCGCCGTCGTGACTGGCGGCCGCCGCGGGTTGGGGCAGTCGATGGCTTGGGGACTCGCCGAGGCGGGTGCGGACATCGTCTGCGTCTCGAAGCACGGCCAAGCGGACGAAGCTCGGCGTTTGGTCGAATCGGCCGGGCGGCGTTTTTTCGATATCCAATGCGACCTTGCCGAACCGGAGCAACGGCGTGGATTGATCGACAAAGCGATCGGCCTCGCCGGGCATGTCGAGATCCTCGTCAACAACGCTGGCGATGGAGTGCGTCAGCGTCCCGAAATCTTTCCGGAAGAGGCTTGGCGTCAGCAACTCGAACTGCATGTCACGGCGATGTTCGATCTCAGCCAGCAAGTCGCGCCGCACATGCTGCAGAAGGGCCGCGGCAAGATCATCAACATCGGCAGCATCATGTCGTTCGAAGCGGGTCTCAACATCCCGGCCTACGCCGCCGCGAAGCACGCGATCGCGGGTTTGACGAAATCGCTGGCAGTTTCCTGGTCGGCTCAAGGGATCAACGTGAACTGCATCGCCCCCGGTTATTTTGAAACCGACATGGCGAGCCCGCTGAGAACTGATCCCGTGCGAGCGCCGCAAATTCTTGATCGCATCCCGTGCGGACGCTGGGGACGCCCGGATGAAATTGCCGGCTTGGCGGTGTATCTCGCGTCCGACGCCAGCAACTACATGCATGGCAGCGTGGTGGTCATCGACGGCGGCTGGCTGGCCCGGTGATTCCTCTGCGGTCATCTGCGAAATCTGCGTTTGGTTTTTTGAAACGCAGATTTCGCAGATTGACGCAGAGTTAGAACAGGAACCCCGTGTCGGAGTCGTCCTCGGCCTTCTCCGGCTCCGGCGTTGTTTCGGGCTTCGCTTTTCGAGGCCGACGTCGGCCCGCGGTCGGAGTTTCTGCATCGGCGGTGGCGGTTGCATCGAACGGCTGCGTGACGGGTGTCCCGTCGGAGCGTGTGCCGACCAGCAGTTCGATCCGTTGCTCGGCTTGTTCGAGCGTCGCGTAGCACGTCTTGAGCAGCGTGACGCCGCGCTCGAAGCGAGCCAGCGATTCTTCGAGCCCGACGCTGCCGTTTTCGAGGTCGGCGACGATCCGCTGCAGTTCGGCGAGCGCGGACTCAAACGTTGGTTGTTCTGTGTCAGAAGGTGCGGGCATCGGAAGACTCAATGGGACTCAGTGGACTCAACGCGGCTAGTGAGTTGGCCGGCGGCGACGATTGTCGTGATTCGATCGCCGATTGCCAGTTGGCCCGATGCGGTCACGAGTTCGCCGGTCTCGGCACGGCGGGTGATCGAATAACCTCGTCCGAGCACTTTGAGCGGGCTGAGGGCATCGAGCGTCGCAGCCGCAAGATCGAGCTGCTGTTTGGACGCGACCGCTCGCTGCCGAATCGCGCGCCGCAATCGAACGTCGAGTTCGTCGAGTCGTGTCATTTCATCATGCACACGCTGGAACGGCCGAGTGAAAACTCGTCGTGACGCGAGGCCATCCAGTTGCAATCGAGCTTTGCCGGCTCGGTTCTGCAATCCGCTCACCAATCGCTGTTGCAGATTGTCGAGCGCACGAGACACCTCTGCTCGATCGGGGACAACTCGCTCGCCCGCTTCACTGGGGGTGAGTGCTCGGACGTCGGCCACGAGATCGGCGATCGTGACGTCGATCTCGTGACCGACCGCGCTGATGACCGGCAGTTGACACGCGGCGATCGCGCGAGCAACGACTTCCTCGTTGAACGCCCACAGGTCTTCGAGACTGCCACCCCCGCGGCCGCAGATCACGACATCGACCTCCGGCAGGCGATGTACGTTTCGCAGTGCGGCCGCGATCTCTTGCGCGGCTCCTTCGCCTTGGACTTTGACCGGCACGATGACGATGTTGGCTGTCTGCCAGCGGCGGGTGATGACCTGGATCATGTCGCGAACGGCCGCTCCGGACGGACTGGTCACCAGTGCGATCCGTTTTGGGAATCGCGGAATCGGCCGTTTGCGAGCCGGGCTAAACAGTCCCTCGGCTTCCAACTTTGCGTGCATCTGCCGAAACGCGAGTTCGAGTGCGCCAACTCCCTGCGGGATGAGTTGCCGCACGATGACTTGGTACGAGCCACGCGGCTTGTAGACCTCGATCGAACCGTTGACGACCACCTGCAGGCCGTCGTGCATGTCGAAACGAAACCGCGCCGCCGTGTTCCGCCACATCACCGCCGCGATCTGTGCTCCCTCATCCTTGAGCGTGAAGTAAACGTGTCCGGAGTTGGCCTTCAGGCAGTTCGAGACTTCTCCGCGTACCCAGACCTCCGGCAAGTTGCCTTCGATCAGGTCTTTGATTTCGCCGGTCAACTCGGACACAGTTTGAACTTGTGGTGGCATGAATCAGTCTCGTGGATGTCTCGATCCCGTCGGCTCACGGGAGCCCGTTCCACTTTCGCAAAATCCACTCGGCGGTCAGCAGTCCGCACAGCACGGTCAGCAGCAGCCAGTGGTCCCAGAGGGTGTACTCGTGCGTCTCGCGGATGGCGAGGTCTTCGGGTTGGATAAGTTTCGGGAGTTCAATGAGTTGATGCGGCAGCAGAAATTTGCCGCGCGAGACTTGAGCCATCTGCTCCAACAACGTGCGTGAGGCAGTGACGTCGGCCAATTCTTTGGTGAGCGGTCCGCGCACGAGGAAGTCGGCGGCAATTTCTTTGTCGCCGGGGCCGCCGAGCGGTGGGCCGTCGATCTTGAGGACCGCGCGGTACTCACCGGCCGTCGGTGCGAGCCAGCGGCCTTGATGCACCGATGGGCGAGCTTGGTCGGGCGTGAGATCAACCGTCGCGAGCGGTTGATCGAGCTTGGCATCGTGTCGCGGGAAGATGGCGACTTTGGCCTTCACGTCAGGACGACGCACCAGCAACGGCGGAGTCCATCGCGCACGGAAGACGACGTCTTGGCCGGTTTGCACGTCGGTGGATTCGAGCCCGAACTTCACGAACTCGTTGCCGGCCGACGCTTTGTTCTGCGCGGCCGTGCGAGCCATCTGACCCCAGAACCGATGGTGGTGCTGATCGCCGACTCGATGCCGCCAGCGCCAAGTGCTGTCGAATCCCAGCCAGAAAACTTGGCCGAGTCCGTAGTACTGTTCGACGATCAACGCTCGCGAACGTTCCATTTCCGGTGGCAATGGCTGCCCGTCGTCCGCAGTCGCAAGCACCGTCGCTCCGGGCTTGAGATCACCGATCAACGCCCACGGATGACCGGGCAGAGACTTCCACGTCGCGCGATTTGCCTCGGCATCGCCGCCGAGTTGCAGGCCCCCGTCACGCTCGCCATCGGGAGTCAGTCGCAGATGAAAGCCGCGGAGATGCGGTGCTGTTGTCGGCGTATCGAGCGAATTGGCCGGGCGAAGTTTTGTCACCGGCAGCAGCTTGTCGAGCGTCGGCGAACGGTACTGCATCGGCATGTGCCGTTTGCCCGCCGTGAAGACGACCGTGCCGCCGATGTCCGACACGAATTTTTCCAACTGCGCGAGCAACGGTTCCGGCAAGTCCAGCGGTGCGACGTCGCCGATCACGACGAGGTCAAACTCGGCCAGTGGCGATTGCTCGATGGGCGTCTCTGGGCCGGGCCAATCGAGACGGCGAGGGAAGAACGTCTCCGGCAACACGCCGAGATGCGGTTGCTGGAACAAGACTCGTTCGAGTCGGATTCGCTCGTCGCGTGCGAGCGCGGCTTCGAGGAAGCGAAACTCCCAGCGGGCTTCCCCTTCGACGAGCAACACTTTTGCTTTGTCGTCGACAACCAGCAGCGAGAAGTCGCGCGAGTTGTTGTCGTCGCGCGTCTCGCCGGGGAGCACATCGGTGCGAACGGTGAACCGCTGCCGGCCGATCTTCGTCGCGTCGAGCAAGTACTCGGCCATGACGACCGGCGGCAAGCCAGAGTCGGACTTCGGCACGACGAGCGTGCGGGTTTGTGTCTCACCGTCCTTCTGTTCGAGGACGACGTTGAGCGTCTCCCCCTCGAAGCCCGCTGCTTGCAGCGTGACTCGCGCGATCGGTTTGTCGTTGAGGTACGCGACCGGCGGGACGTCGAGCGAGTCGAGCACGATGTCCTTCGGACGCCGTTCAGAGCCGATCAGGACCGGATACACCGCGGCATTCAAATCCCGCCAGCGCCGCGAGACCGAAACTGGATCGCTGCCCGATGTCTCGCGGCCATCCGAGAGAACGACGAAGGCTTTGATCGGCGATTGTTCGGCCGATGAGGTTTCCAGAGCCGAGACCAAATTGGTCATCGACTTGGCGAGCGCATCCGGCGGCCTTTGCACCGCGGCGGCGAGCGTTTCCCATTCTCTCGGCACGGACTTGCCGCCGAAGACACGCAGTTCAACGTTGAACGATTTCTGCAACTCGGCCAGCCAACCATCCGGCTTGTCTTTGTCGCCGATGAGTTTCTGAGCGATCTCGGCGCGCGGCAGTTTGTCGAGCTTCTGAAACGTCTCGTTGACGAGTTCCTTGCGGGTCTTCGCCAGCGTCACTCGCTGTTCGGCGTTCGCACCCTCGTCGTCATCCACCCATTTCGGCTCGCGCTCGGCCTCAAAGTCGGCGAGCACTCGCAGCCAGCGGTCGCGATTCTGTTCATTGCCGATCATGCCGAGACCGATCGCGGTTCGCAGCTTCTCGGCCTTGGTCGCGATCCGATCGGAGGTGGTCATGCTCTCGGACAAGTCGAGTGCGACGACGATGCGGCCAGTTCGTTCGCGGTCGATGTTCCAGGTCAGCACTGGCTGCAACAGCGCGAGCCAAATGACCGCGATCACCGCCAGCCGCAAAACCAGCAGCCCGTAGCCGACGTGAGGTGGCACGAGCTTTCGCTCGTACTTCGACAGCAAGGCGACCAGCACGGCCGCAGCCACCACCAAAACCAACACCGCCAGACTGGTCCAAGAGGCATCCAGAGCTTGGAAGACCAGTCGTCGTTGCAGCATGACTAAAAAACCTTCGTGCCTTTGTGTCTTCGTGGTTTTGAGTTTTTAACCACAACGGTACAAAGACACGAAGGAGACGAGTGATTCGGCAGTCGCTCACTGGCAAACTTTTAGTACTCGCGACGTGCGTTGATACCTGGATTCGGAACCGGGTACTTGCCGTTGGCGTCGGCCATCAGCGGCGAGGGACCATCGAGCGTCAGCTTGTCCGCGTTCGGAGCGAATTCGTGCTCGCAGTTGAGCATGTCTTCGTAGGTCACGACTTGGCCGGTGTGGCAGGCCATGCGGCCCATCGCGGTGACGAGGCTCGACTTCGCGCCGCGTTCCCCTTCGTTGTACGGCTTGTCGTTGCGGATCGCCGTCATCAGGTCATCCCATTCGAGTTGGTACGGATCGGCCTCGGGCTTGGCGCATTCCCAGATCAAGTCTTCCTTGACCATGCGATGGCTCTTGTACATGCGAGCCTTCGACGGATGGTGTCCGGCCTGAGAAACGACCGCGGAACCTTTCGTGCCATGCACGAAGGTCGCGAATTCCTGATGGCAGCCGGGCATCGTGCGGCCGGCCATGAACATCTTCGTGCCGTCGGCGAACGTGTACTCGATGTTGTAGGTGTCGAAGTTCTGATCGACTTGGTCACCACGATAATGTCGGCCGCCGTGTCCCTTGGCCTCGACTGGGAAGGCGTCCTTCATCCAGCAGCACTCGTCGATGTTGTGGATCAAAAAGTCGCTGAAGCCGCCGCCGCTCAGCCACAGGAAGCCGTGGAAGTTTTTGATCTGGTACGCCAGTTCGCTGATCCCTTCCGGCTTCGGTCCGACTGCGGCCGAGCCGGTTGGGCCGGCGATGCGGTAGGCTCGCAGCAGCGTCAGGTCGCCGATCTGTCCGTCCTTGATTCGCTGAGCCAACTCGCCGCGCGACTTGCAGTGCCGGCACATCAGGCCGACGCCGACCTTGAGATTCTTCTTCACGGATTCGGCCGAGAGTTCCAGCATCTTGCGGCTGGTCGGTCCATCGACGGTCGTCGGCTTCTCCATGAAGACGTTCAGACCCTTCGAGATCGCGTAGCCGAAATGCACCCAGCGGAACACGACCGGCGTCGTGAGGATCACCACATCGCCCGGCTTGAGCAGGTCCATCGCCTTCTTGTAGCCGTCGAAGCCGATGAACTTGTGGTCTTCGGGAACATCGACTTGATCGGGGAATCTCGTCTTGGTGTTTTGGTAGGCGGTGTTGAGCTTCTCCGGAAAGACATCCACCATCGCGATCAGCTTCGTCGGCCCTTGCTTGGTTGAGAGGGCGTTGGCGATCGCTCCGCCGCCTCGTCCACCGCAGCCGATCAAAACGATCTGAATCGTGTTGTTTTCGGCAGCGTGAGCTCCCGGCAATGCCGAGGCGGCCAAGATTGAGGCGGCAGCGACTTGGCCGGAGGTTTTCAGCAGCTCACGACGTGACACGACGATGGACGAAGTTTCGCTCATGACGAGTTCTCCTGGTGGGATTGAGATTCCGATTCGCGTACGACAATGCGGATAGTGGTGAATCAGCGGTCGCACGTTAGCCAAACATTGGGACGTTTGCAAAAGTCGGGCCGGCGAGGGATTGGCGATTTGTGATCGGCCATTTGCTCAGGACAAATCTCCAATAACCAACAGCCAATCTTCGGAGCGATCAGATCACGGCTCGAATTTGGCGTGTTTTGGACTCGTGAAGCGAAGGTGAATGCGTCATGCGCGAGCCGTCAAACTCTTCCCAATCGTTCAAGTTGCTCGTGCCGCTCGCCGATACGAATGAGGGAGCGTTGCGCGGGGCGTCCCGCGTGAATTTGCGAGAAGGACATCGGTTCGAGCGACGCGACTTTCTGGGGCAGAGGCCGATCGCCAAGGAGTTTGGGCATGTCGAAGCACGTTCGCGGTGCAGTGCTGCTGGCGGTGTTGGGTCTGATTCCCGTCGGATTTTCGGCGACGCCGGCTTCGGCTCAGCTTTTTTCGCGCGGCTGCAAAAATTGCCAGCGGCCGGTCAATCACTGCAATTGCCAATCGCATCAGCCGGTGGTTGAGACTCAGATGGTCCCGCAACAGGTGACGACCTATCGCAACGAAGTCGTCACTCAGTATCGCCAAGAGGCGGTCGCTCAAAACGTGCCGGTCACGACGTATCGAGATGTCGTGGTCGATGAAGGCAGCTACCAAACGGTCTATGTTCCCAAGCAAGTCACCAAGCGGATTCCTCAAGTGACTTATCAGCAACAGATCGCGTATCGCAGTGTGCCGTTTCAGGTGACACGCCAGGTTCCGCAGGTTTCGACGCAGATGGTCCCGCGACAGATCGTGCGGAATCAGCCGTACTCGTATCAGACGACACAGGTGGCTCCCATCACTGTGATCGGTACGACGGTGATCGCGGTTCCGATCGTCGCCAATCCGGTGACGATACTGCCGCCAACTTCGTCGCCGGCTTCAGTTGCCTCGAATTCGATACCGGTGCCGGATCCCAAGTTTCTCGATAGCCCCGGTGCGGCGCGGGACACCTGGATGACCGTTGGTTCCAAGACCGGTAAGACGAGTGATTCTGGGAACTCCATCGCAGCCAGTTCGAACTCCGGTGGCATTCGATTCAAGCCGGTCCGAACGGTGCATCGCTCGTGGGAGTCTCAGTCGCGCTTCGCGGCCGGGGACAGTCCGGAACGTCAGTGAGGTTTGTCCAGGCGACAGGCCTGAACTGGCCGAGAAACAGCGGCTTTCGACGTTGGTCTCTCAAAAGTGGCCATGTCTGCTCGACGCAATCTGCATGACCGGTAGACCGCGTCCGATTCTTACCACCGGAATTCGGCAATCGGTCGCTTCACGCGAAACCGTGGGTTATGCTCACCTCGTGTTTCGTGGCGAAAGTTCGCCAGTTTCGGGAGCCGTCTGACATGCCCGCAGTCTTGATGCCCATCGAGCAAGGCAAGCCGATCGTGCTGGATAAGCCGATCGTGTTGGTCGGCCGGCATCCCGATTGCGACGCGGTCATTCTCAACAGCCGCAAGATTTCGCGCAAGCATTGTGCGGTCGCGCTGGTCAACAACCACTTCGTGGTCCGCGATCTGGGCAGCATGAACGGAGTCTGGGTCAACGGCACGCGAGTCGAGAATCAAGCCCCCGTCAATTTCGGCGACGAGTTGATGATCGGCGACGTGTGCTTCCTGCTCGAAGCCGACAAAGCCGCAGCCAGCAAGCTGAAGACCGCCGGCGGAAAAACGCCCTTCAAGGCTCAGCTTGCGGACGCACCGGCTCGCAAAAAAGCTTTGGTCGCGCCGCCTCAGTCGGAACTGAGCATGGAGTTCCCGGTGCCGATCGGCGACGACGACGATGGCTTTTCTGTTCCGCCTCCGTCCGGCAAAGCGGTCGGCATGGATACCGATGGCGGCGACGACGAGTTCATCCTGCTCAAAAAAGATTGAACCGTCCGCATTGGAGCCGATCGCTCGCAGTTCTTATCATCCGGCCCTCAACAAGACCTCGCGGGAGTGGCGGAATTGGCAGACGCGCTGGATTTAGGATCCAGTGCCGCAAGGCGTGGGGGTTCGAGTCCCCCCTCCCGCAGTCTTCCGTAGGTCAGCCTTTCTTGGCTGACTCGGCGGAGGCGCGATCCAAGAAGTCATGTACGGTGCGTGCGACTTCTTCCGGAGCGTCTTCAAAGACGTAGTGCCCCGCATTTGCAATGACGTGCGATTCGGCGTGCGGAAATCGCCGCTGAAATTCGCGATGAAAGTCGAGCGTGAAGCACCAGTCCTTCGCGCCCCACACCAGCAACATCGGGCGGTCGCGAAACTGCGTCAGTCCTTCGTCGATCGCGGCCAGCTTCGCGTAGCTCGGATGCGATGGCCGTAGCGGGATGTCCTGCACGAAGCTCGACACCGCGACGCGATTCGCCCACGAGTCGTACGGCGCGAGCAGTCCACGCTTGGCCGCCGCCGACAACGGATTCCGAGCGACCGCCATTGTGAGTGCCGCTCGGCTGAACGCATTGAAGCCACGCAGCGCAATCGGTCCCAGCACCGGGATGCGACAGACGGCGATCCGCAGCGGAATCTGCGTTGACCGAAACGCTCCGGTGTTCATCAGCACGAAACGGCTGAATCGATCGGGCATCTCGGTCGCGGCACCCATGCCGATGCAGCCGCCCCAGTCGTGGCCGACCAGCGTGACGTTTCGCAGGTCGAGCGACTCGATCAGCTTTCGCAGATTCGTGACGTGCTGGTCCAACCGATACGGATAATCCTGCGGCTTGTCCGAGAATCCGCAGCCGATGTGATCGACGGCGATGATTCGGCGACTCGGTGACAGCTCACGAATCAGCCGCCGCCAGATGAAGCTCCAAGTCGGATTGCCATGCACGCACAGGATCGGCTCGCCGTCGCGCGGCCCCTCGTCCACGAAGTGCATCCGCACGCCGTTGAGGTCGAGCCAATGAGATTCAAACGGATATTCGTCGGCGAAACCGTCGCGACTCGGAAGGGAACTCGTCATGGAACCGACACCGCCTCCTGCAACGCAGCAACCAAAGTTTTCAACGCCGACTCATCGTGAGCGGCCGACAGCGAGATGCGCAATCGAGACGTCCCGTGCGGCACCGTCGGTGGCCGAATCGCAGCCACGAGGCAACCATGCTCTTCCAGTTTCTGTTGTGCGGCAACCGCAGCGTCTGGATTGCCCAACAGGATTGGAATAATCGGGCCGACCGAACTGGGAGACACATCGATCTTCAATTGAGCCAACTCGCGTCGCACAAATTCGCAGTTCTGCCACAGCGTCGTTCGTCGTTCCGGTTCGCTGCGAATGATTTCGATCGCGGCAACAGCCGCCGCGCAAATTGCGGGTGGCAACGCGGTCGAGAACACCTGCGGCCGAGCCTTGTTCCACAACCAATCGACGAGCGACTGCGATCCCGCAACGAATCCACCCAGCGTGCCGATGGACTTACTGAGCGTGCCGATTCGGACGGCGATGCGGTCCTCGACACCGAGATGCTCGCAGACACCACGCCCATGCTCGCCAAACACGCCCGTGCCGTGAGCCTCATCCACCAGCACGTCAGCATCGAACCGCTCGGCCAGATCGCACAGTTCACGCAGCGGAGCCACGTCGCCGTCCATGCTGAAGACCGCGTCCGTGACAATCAGCCGTCGTCGGAACTCGGCGGCTTTGTGCAACACGCGTTCGAGCGTGTCCAACTCCGAATGTCGAAACACACGCAGCTTCGCGCCGCTCAAACGGCAACCGTCGATTAAACTGGCGTGGTTGAGCCGGTCACAAACAACGACGTCGTTCTCATCGACCAGTGCGGCGATCGTGCCAACGTTTGCGGCGTACCCCGTTGGAAAAAGGACCGCCGCCTCTTGTCCCTCGAACCTCGCCAAAGCTTGCTCCAGTCGAGCATGCCATTCGGTTCGTCCCGCGACCAGCGCACTGGCTCTTGCACCAACACCTGATTCAGAGAGTGCAGTTTGAGCGGCGGCCACCACTTGTGGGTCGCCAGCCAAGCCGAGGTAGTCGTTGCCCGCGAAGTTCCACAGCCGCCGCCCGTCGATCTTGCAAGCTCCACCAGCGAGCGGCCGAACAACTCGCCGCGCGCGACGCAGCCCGGCCGATTCGAGTGCGGCAAGTTCGGCGGACATCCACGGAAACGGTGTTGGCATGACGTGCGGATGCTAAAGGACTCGATCAAATCCGGCGAGCGGCCACGAGCGATCGCTTTCGTCCGAGCACGCTGGCCACCAGAATGCCGACCATGAATTCCAATCCCCCGAAAGCCGTCGTACTGGTCAGCGGCGGACTCGACTCCGCCACCGTGTTGGCGATCGCGCGGCAGCAGGGCTTTGAGCTGTTCGCGCTGTCGATCGACTACGGCCAGCGGCATCGGCTTGAACTGGAGGCGTCGCGGCGAGTCTGCGAGTCTCTGGGCGTGAAGCAGCATCGCATTTTTCAAATCGACCTGCGGCAGTTCGGCGGCTCCGCGCTGACGGACAACATCGACGTGCCGAAGGATCGCAGCGAATCGGAACTCAACGGCGGCATCCCGATTACCTATGTCCCGGCTCGCAACACGATTTTTTTGTCGCTGGCACTCGGCTGGGCCGAGGTCCTCGGCGCGTTCGATCTGTTCATCGGAGTCAACGCGGTGGACTACAGCGGCTACCCCGACTGCCGGCCGGAGTTCATCAAACAGTTCGCCGAGTTGGCTCGGCTGGGCACGAAGGCGGGAGTCGAGCGGACGGGACGCTTCGTGGTTCACTCGCCGCTGATCTCGCTGAGCAAGTCCGACATCATCCGCCGAGGCATCTCGCTGGGAGTCGATTACGGTCTCACGACCAGTTGCTACGACCCGGACGCGACGGGACGACCATGCGGACATTGCGACTCCTGCCAACTGCGAGTGAAGGGCTTCACCGAGGCGGGACTGGTCGATCCTCTGACGTACCAAGACTGAGATTTCATGTCTCTCGCCGCGCGACGCACGAAACTGATGCTGCTGGTGCCGACGCTCGACCAGTCGGGGGCCGAGAAACAATTGACGCTGCTCGCGTGCCGACTGCCGCGAGACGAGTTCGACGTGCATGTCGTCGCGCTGACTCGTGGCGGAACGTTCGCGGACGAGTTGGTTCAGCACGGCGTGCGATTGACGGTGATCGGCAAGCGTTGGAAGTTCGATCCGATGGCGATGTGGCGTTTGCGAAAGCTGATCAAGGCCGAGCAGCCCGACATCGTTCACACTTGGTTGTTCGCGGCGAACGCCTACGGCCGGCTGATGGTCGGACGTCGCAGGTCACCGAGACCGAAGCTGATCGTGTCGGAACGCTGCGTCGATGTTTGGAAGGCCGGCTGGCAAT
>QWQF01000053.1 GCA_003669125.1 Planctomycetota bacterium | reverse complement strand
TGTCGGCTTTCGGTTCCTCGGTGGCACCGGTTTCGATTTCCTGTTCGGTGCCGGTGAAGACGCTGCCGAACGTGAGCTTGTAGACGACTCCGTCTTTGGTCCCGGCGGTGAGTTCCCCTTCGCGCGAGACGATTTGCGTTTGACCCTCTTCGTCTTGGCCGACGCGGAAACCTTTCTCGCCCAGGTCTGCACGCAGGACTTTGACAATTTCGCTGCGGACTTGTGGGTTCGACAGCAGTTCTTTCGGCAATTCCACTTTCAGATCGGCGTTGAGAATCGGGCGGCCGTCAAACGCCGGTCGCGGACGGACGCCGACCAGTCGCAGGTCGTCGAGCGTCGTGACCATCGTGTTGATGTCGTCCGCTTTCAGTTCTTCGGCGGCTTCGTCGAGCCCGGCCAATTTCCAGGGGTCGCTGGATTTGTCTTTGGTGAGTTCAACGACATCGTCCCCTTCGTATTCGTCCGCGTCGTTGATCTTCGGCCGGCTGCCGCGCAGGCGGGTGATATCGAAGCCGGTGACCTTCAGCAGGTCGGTCTCGGCCCAGTCAGAGAACTTCGTCGAGACGTCGAACCGTGCGCTGACTTTGTAGACTTTGTCCTCGCCGAATTTGCGAACGTAGCGTTTGTCTTCGTCCCCTTCGACTTTGTTGCCCACGATGAAGTCGGCAAGTGCGGTCTCTTTTTCCGAGATCGTGATTCGCAGTCCGCGGCCTTTGGTGGCGGGGTTCTCTTCGTCGAGCGGATCAATCACGCCGAAGCGTTCGTGGTCGGTTTTGCGACGCGTCGCCAGCGAACCGCGTTTCAGTCCGATGACCGAGGCCGCCGCCTTTGAGAGCTGGTCTTTGCCGTCGGCCGGATAGTTGTGGTACGAGGGAATCTTCCAGCCCCCGGCGTATTGGACGGTGAACATCTTCGAAGCGGCGGTCGCCTCGTCGAACGAGACGACTCGCATCGACCGAGCTTTTCCGGCATCGGTGAAGTCCGGATTGAACTCCTTGCCGAACTCGTCCCCGTCGGGGAGCCTCGCTGGCTTGGTGAGTTGATTCGAAGTGAAGGCCAGCGCGGTCGAAATCAGCGCTGTCGCCACGAAGGCGAGTGTGCGAGTCATTGATTGTTTCATGGCAAGATTCTCCGTCGGGGACGGCCGTCATTGTTTCAAAACCTCACCGGGCTTGTCCCGGTGGGGTTTGTGGAAGACTAGCGTTTCACGAGCCGATCGGCTTCGACGTTGCGGTACTCGGCGTTGATGCGGGAGGACAACACAATCACGCCCAACACGATCGCCGGTAGCGGCGGCAGCAGGATGCACCACCAGCGAATCCAGTCCTCTTTGGCGCGAATCTGTTGCTTGGTCTTGGCTTCGATGCCTTCGATCTTCTTGGCCTTCTCGCGTTCGATGTTGGCCCGCATGACGTCGAGCTTGCGTTGTTCGGTTTCCCGCGCGATGCCGATTTTTTGAGCCTTCTGCTGCGGAGCGAGAGTTGTGTCCTTCTCGATTTCCTCAACGGTTTTTGTGAGCCGCTCTTGGGCTTTGGAAAGTTGTTCCTTGGCCTCGCCTTCGGCTTTGCCGCGTTCTTCGGTCTGAGCCTTGCGCAAATCGTCGGACTCGGCTTGCAGCGAGGTCAATGTGCGCAATTGAGCGCGGCGTTTGCGGAGGTCGATGTAGGACGATTCGCCGGCCAGCACGTCCACGCAGTTGAGCACGAACTTGACGTTGTCGATCCGTAAATTCGGCAACTGCTGCGAGGCTTCCAAGGCGAAAAGTTGGTTGCTGATGAGGTCCGCGTCGGAGACGAAGATCACGTTCAAGCCTTTGTGGCCCTTCGACTCCTTGCCAGTGATGTGTGCTGCGAGCGTGTAGGCTTCGTTGGTCAGTTGTCGCGGAGGATTGGGATTGATATCGATGCCACCTCCGCCAAACGGATTGCCGCTCTGTCTGGTAATGTCCTCCCAGGCGTGCACGCCTGCTTTGGTGCTGGATCGCAGCAGTGCATCGAATTTCAATTCGCTCCCTTGTCGCTGCCGAATGTTGCCGGGGAAGAACGTGAGAATTTCTTGCAGTCCGGAGGTGGCGGGACTGGTGGGATGAATCGCGCCCTTGTTTCCCGATTTGGTGGTGACGAAGACGAGTTCGGGACTGATGACCTCACCAAATTCCGGATGCAGGCTTTTGCCTGCGATGTCGAAGACGACTTCGCCGTTGTCCCACGCGATTTCCAAAACCTTGAGCAACGAGGTCAGTTTGCCGTCCTCGGCCTTGGGTTCCGGTTGCTGCTGGCCACCACCAAACATACCGCCCATTCCACCGGGACGCGGTTTGGGCGTTCGCGGAGCGTGCGTTGCCGGTCCCTCGAAGACCGGCATTGGATCGTCGAAGATCAGCGTGGGCCGGCCTTTTTTGACGTAATCAACGAGGTTGGGCAACTGCATCGGCGACAGCGACGAGGGCATCACCGCCACGAGGACGTCGTACTTCTTCTCGTCGATGGGCGAATCGGCCGGGACTTGCTCGACCTTGTATTGCTTCTTGAGTTCCGTCTGGATGCGCCATTCGGGCAACTGCCGGAAGTTCGACATGTCGAAGCCGCCAGCCACGCGAGCATCCGTCGTGAGGATGCCGACCGTCAGCCGCTTTTCATTCGCGACGGTGCGGATTGAGCGGGTCAGTTCGTATTCAATCGACGTGCCCGCTTCGAAGACTGGAACCACAACCTCATCCACAGGACTGCTGACCACGACACCCATGAAGACTTCCTGGACGCCGCGACGTCCATCTTCGTCCGTGGCAACCTGCATCGACTGTACTCCCAGCAGTCGAGCTTCCTCGGCCTCGGGCGTGAACGGCGCGACGTCCACGAATCGCACATCCAGTCGAGCACCACCTTCGCGGTCGTACTGCCGCAGCAGACCTTTCAGTCGTCTTTGAATCGCCACTTGCTCGCGCGGCACGTCGGCTGAGATGAAGGCTTGAATCGTCACTGGTCGCTCGCTGGTGATCTTGCCGATCAGTTCGCGCGTGCTGCGGGACAGCGTGAAGAGCTTCTCGGTCGTCAGGTCCAGGTTGAGCGGGAAGGCTTCGCTCATCTTGACCACCAGGACGTTGACGCTGATGAGCGCCACCGCCACCGAGACCGATCGCACGACGTACTGGATCCACATCTTCGGGCCTTCTTTGCCGCCGCTCCAATGCCGCTTGCTGATGAAGACCACGTTGAGATACAGCAGGAACGCCGTCAGCGACACGAAGTAAGTCAGACTGGTCAGCGGAATCAGACCGAGGCTGTATTCCTTCATTTGTTCGGGCAGGCTCAGCGACGCGAAAATCGGGTGCGCGACTGACAGCTTGCCGACGAAGACCGGAATCGCCCCGATCGCCATGCCCAACACGAATGCGACCGTCACACTGTTGGTCAGCACGGACGCGAACATGCCCGCCGCCAGCAACGCTCCGCCCGCCAGCCAATAGCCGAAGTAGGTCGTGAACAGCAGCCCCCAATCTGGTTCGGCGTACCATTCCAAGACGAACAAGTTGAAGCCGGAAAACGCCAGCGCGATCGTGTAGACCGCCAACACCGCCAGATACTTTCCGAGCAACACCTCGAAGTCGTTCGCCGGCAAAGTGAACAGCAACTCGTCGGTGCCTTGCCGCTTCTCCTCGGCCCAGGAGGTCATCGTCACGGCCGGGACGATGAACAGCAGCAGCAGCGGAAAATATTCGCTGAGCTGATCGAGCGTCGCGAGATTGTTCGTGAAGAACCGTGGGCTAAACGCTGCCGCCGCACAAGCCACGACGAACACCACGATGAAGAGGTAGCCGATGACCCCCGAAAAATAACTGGCCAGATTCCGCCAGAAGACAGCCTTGATCACATGACTTCGCATGGTGCATCCCGTTGGGAGAAATTCCGAATCTCAGAGTTCCAATCTCAAATCGCCTACGTCATCCGAGCCTTGGTCAGTTCGCGGAAGCGGGTCTCCATGTCATGGCCCTGGCCTTCCATCTGCTCGACCGAGCCATCGAACACGATCTGCCCCGCGTTGATCAACACGACTCGGCTGCAACAGGCCGCGACTTCCCGGAGGATGTGCGTTGACAGCAGGATCGTCTTGTTCTTCGCGAGGCTGTGAATCAGAGCCCGAACCTCGTGGACTTGGTTGGGATCCAGGCCACTCGTCGGTTCGTCGAGAATCAGCACTTCGGGATCGTGCAGCAGTGCCTGAGCCATTCCGACACGCTGCTTGTAGCCGCGTGACAACTTGCCGATCGTCTTGTTCCAGACCGCTCGCAGCGAGCACTTTTCGGCGACGAATTCCAGTCGGCTTTGCAGGTACGGCCCCGACATGCCGCGCGCCTGGCCGAGATATTCCAGCAACGATTTGGGGGTCATCTCGTGGTACAGCGGCCCGTTTTCCGGCAGATAGCCGATCAGCTTAACCGCTTCGAGTCGGTGCTCTGCGACGTCAAAACCGCCAATTCGAGCGGACCCTTCCGTCGGAGTCAGGAAGCCGGTCAGCATTTTCATCGTGGTGGATTTGCCTGCCCCGTTCGGTCCCAGGAAGGCCGTGACCTCACCCTTGGGGACCGAGAAGGTGACATCCCGAGCCGCCGCGAACGGGCCATAGAATTTACTGAGGCCGCGAGCCTCAATCATCATTTCAGGATGGCCGTTATTGTCCGAGTTTGTACCCATCAACCCGATCCTCGTTGTCTGAACCGCTCGACGTTCGTCGTCGGCCCAGCTTTGACCACAAACACCAGCAGCGGCCGAAACTCCGAAGCTCCGCCGCTGCCAAAATTGATTCGGCTGGCTGTCGGCTTGTCACGTCCGACTTCCAAGCCGCCGCGAATACGCAAGAAATTACTGGTCGCGTTGGCTGAAGTCCAGCAACGTGAACGAATGGCCGGTGGCGGTTGAGTTCGCGACCACGATCGGCCGCGATATGCTGCCCAGCCTCCCTAGCCGCTAGAAAGGCCTGATGCAATGACTCGCTCGTTCCGCTTCATGACGTTGACATGCCGGTCGGTCGGGCGGTTGCTGCTGGCAGCTCTGTTCGGGTTGATCGTTGCCGGCCACTGTGTCCCGGCCGGTGCTGCGGATCAGCCGTCTGCGGGAAAGATTTCGTACGACCGCGATGTCCGGCCGATTCTGTCCAATCATTGTTGGAAGTGTCACGGCCCGGATGCGAAAGAGCGCAAAGCCGGCTTGCGGCTCGATCAGCTCGATTCGGCGACGAAGCCGGCCGAATCGGGAAAGACCGCCGTTGTTCCGAACAAGTCGGCCGACAGCGAACTGCTGCGGCGGATTCTGTCAGCCGATTCCGACGAACAGATGCCGCCGGCCTCAGAGAACAAGTCGCTCAGTGCGGCTCAGAAGGAAACCCTCAAACGCTGGATCGAACAGGGGGCGACCTTCGAGCAACACTGGTCGTTCCGCTCGGTTACGCGACCGTCGCTGCCGGCTGTGAAAAACAAAGCTTGGCCGAAAACCGCGATCGACCAGTTCATTCTCGTGCGGCTGGAGGCAGAGGGACTGTCGCCGTCTCCCGAAGCCGAACGCGAGACGCTGATCCGCCGAGTCACGCTCGACTTGACTGGCCTGCCGCCGACAATCGCCGAGATCGACGCCTTTCTGAACGACCGCGCTGCGAACGCCTACGAAAAAGTCGTCGACCGGCTGCTCAAGTCGCCGCACTACGGCGAGCGGATGGCGCTCGATTGGCTCGATGCGTCACGCTTTGCCGATACGAACGGCTATCACATCGACAACGGCCGCGACATGACGCGCTGGCGCAAGTGGGTCATCGACGCCTTCAATCGCAACCTGCCGTTTGATCAATTCACGATCCAGCAGTTGGCCGGCGATCTGCTGCCGGAGCCGACCGATCCCACCGCCTCGTTCGAGCAGAAACTGGCCAGCGGATTCCATCGCAACCACATGATCAACTTCGAGGGAGGTGCCTTCCCGAAGGAATATCACAACGCCTATATCGTTGATCGGGTCAACACGACGGCGACCGTGTGGCTCGGCCTGACGGTCGCGTGCTCGCAATGCCACGACCACAAGTATGACCCGCTCACGCAGCGCGAGTTCTACCAACTCTACGCGTTCTTCCATAACGTCGCCGAGAACGGACTCGACGGCCGCAAAGGGAACGCCGAACCGCTGCTGAAACTTCCGACAGAAGAACAGCAGAAGCAGCTTGCCGAGTTGACCGACAACATCGCCAAGCTGAACGCTCGCTTGAAAACCGCGAAGGACGAAGACGCCAAGATGCTCAAGGCCGATCTCGATCGGCTGCGCAAAGTCCAAACGGAACTCGAACAGCTCATCCCGACGTCGATGGTGATGCGCGAACTGGAACAGCCGCGCGAGACGTTTGTGCTGATTCGCGGCCAGTACGACAAGCCGGGAGACAAAGTCGAAGCCGATGTCCCTGCCGCACTGCCGCGTCTCCCCGAAGGGACGCCGCGCAATCGGTTGGGGCTCGCGAAGTGGTTGACGCATCCGTCGCATCCGCTGACTTCGCGAGTCACCGTCAATCGCTACTGGCAATCGTACTTCGGCACTGGTCTCGTGAAGACGTCCGAGGATTTTGGTTCGCAAGGCGAATTGCCAACGCATCCCGAATTGCTTGATTGGCTGGCGGCGGAGTTCATGACGAGCGAATCGGCGGCGACTACATGGGACGTCAAGCACCTGCAACGTTTGCTCGTCACATCGGCAACATACCGGCAGGTAAGTCGAGCAACGCCGGCGCTGATCGCGCGAGACCCAGAGGATCGGCTGCTGGCTCGCGGGCCGCGACATCGGTTGCCGGCCGAGGGGATTCGCGATCTGGCTCTGTCGGTCAGCGGGCTGTTGCAGCACAAGATCGGCGGACCGAGCGTCTCGCCGTATCAACCGCCGGGACTTTGGGAGGAACTGATGGCTCGCGCGGACGGCAAGAATTGGACGGCTCAGGAATACTCGCAGAGTCACGGAGCTGACCTGTATCGCCGCACGATGTACACGTTCTGGAAGCGAACGTGTCCGCCCGCGCAACTCGCGACCTTCGACGCACCCGACCGCGAGACCTGCACCGTCCGCCGCGCTCGCACGAACACGCCACTGCAAGCGCTCGTGCTGATGAACGATCCGACCTACGTCGAAGCCGCGCGCAAACTGGCCGAGCGAATCCTGCTCGAAGGAGGCACGACGACTGAGGAACGCATCACGTTCGCCTTTCGGCTGACGACCGCTCGCCGACCGACGCAGCGCGAACTGGCTGTGCTGCATCACGTCTTCGAGCAGCAGCACGCCCGCTTCGTTGCCGATCCGGCGGCGGCCACGAAATTGTTGTCCGTCGGCGAGTCACCGCGCAACGAACAACTTCCGGCTCACGAACTCGCGGCTTGGACGGCAGTCGCCAATGTGATTCTGAACCTCGATGAGGTCGTCACGAAGGGCTGACGAGTTTCAAAACTAGCCCGACGCGCCAGCGAGGGGTTTCCCGATCACCCCTCGCTGGCGCGTCGGGCTAGATTCCGGCGATCAGCCGACGTACGAATCGAACACGCGGACTTGAGCCCAGTTAGGCTTGTTCTCTTCGATGAACTGGATGTGACGCGGGGCGACTTGGTAGTCATCCTGAGCCTTCCGGCTCTCAAAGACGACGTTCAAGCAGACATGAAACGCTCGGTCGTTGACCGGCCGAGCGAGGTCTGGCACCAGCGTGCCGGCCGAGAAATAAACTTCGCCCGGATGCCCCTTGAGGTACTTGTGGCAAGCCTCGATCAACGCCTGCTGAGCGGCGGGAGAGGCATCCTTCAGTGTGAAGTAAACCATGTGAGCGAGATGCGAATTCGTGTTGTCAGCCATCCGTCGGATCCTTGAAACTGTTCTTTGGAAAGAGTGAAGCCCATCAAAAGCGGGCCGCATTCTGGCGGTCCGATCCGGCGACGTACAGCCATTGCGCTGTGAAGTCAGGCCTCTGAAGAGGCAAGAAGGGGGCGGATGATTCAACCGCCACCTGTTTGCCGTCGGTGGAAAACCTCGTCGCCGTTACGCGTCCAGCAGATCCAGCCAGGCGGCTGAGAATGTGAATGTTTCGATGATCTCAGATCGTAGACCACTCACGATGTTTCTGCCGGCACCGCCGGAGACTGTGTCACCGCTCGTCGCGCCGCCATCGACATTGTCGTTGCCGTCGCCACCCAGAGCGATGTC
>QWQF01000090.1 GCA_003669125.1 Planctomycetota bacterium | reverse complement strand
TCGGCTGCGAGGCGCTGCTCACCGGCGAAGCCCGCTTCCACTCGTGCCTCGAAGCCGAAGCCGCAAACATCGCCCTCATTCTCCCCGGCCACTTCGCCACCGAACGCCCCGCGATGGAGCAACTCGCAAACGTGCTGCACGCGCGATTCGCCGAACTGGTCGTTCAAGCCAGTCGGAACGAGTACGATCCGGTGAAGTTCTGCTGATCGGCAATCTCAAATCGGAAATCTCAAATCCCCGTCATGCCCGAACGCACTCCCGCCACACTTTGGACACGAGCGATGCGGCTTCGCTGCCCGCGCTGCGGCGAAGGCCCGCTCTTCTCCGGCTGGTTCGACATGCACGAGCGTTGTTCCGCGTGTCATCTGAAGTACCAACGAGCCCCCGGCTATTTCCTCGGCTCGACGTACTTCAACTATGGCCAAACCACGGTGACGATGGCGGCCGCGTACTTGATTTTGCACTTCGGTTACGACGTTCCGAAGGATTGGATCGTCCTGCCGTTGGCGGCGTACTGCGTGCTCTGGCCGTTGTTCTGGTTCCGCTACGCCCGAGCATTGTGGCTGGCCTTCGACTGCCTCTGCGATCCCACCGACTTCGAGTCCGATGACGGCGGTGAGTGAAGACGACTCGATCCCCTCGCAAGGCGGAACCATCACGCGGTCGCCGGTTGCGCACCGTCGGGCAACAGATTCAGCGAGTTCGCGTCTGCGGTGAACCCACCGTACTGCCCCAAGGCTTCGAGAGCCGCGTTCTCCCGGCGGCTCAATGAGTACACGCAGAACGCGACGCCCCCCGCCAGGCTGAAGATCATCCCCATCATGAAGAGGATCGAATACATGTAAGCCTTCGGCAGCAACGAATCCTGTTCGTTGGCGATCTTGCACATCGGACACGCCTGAACTGGCTGAGTCACCGGGCCGAACATCCCGATCCCCAACACCAACGCGGCCAGCAACAACATTTTGCGAGTCATCTTGAGTCCCTCTGTTCCTCTTGGAGCGGTACGAAGTTTACGAACTCGGCCAGTGATACGCCAAGAAGTAAATCACAACGCCCGTCACCGACACATACACCCAAATCGGAAACGTCACCTTCGCGATCCGCCGATGCCCCGCCCAATTCGCCGGCTGTCCGAGCCGCTCGGCCTTGTCGGCCGCCAGCCCCTTCCAAATGGTCAGCGGAGCGAGCACCGCCACGAAGAACGCCAAGAACACATGGCTAAACAGAATCGAGTAATACACCGGCCGAATCCATCCAACCCCCACGAAGGCTTTTGAGCCGCTCCCCGTGTAGCTCTTGAGCACTCCGTGGTACACGAGATAGCACGCCAGAAACACCGCCGACACGGCGAACGCCGCCAACATCGTCCGCTTGTGAGCGTCCCGTTGTCCGCGCTGGATCATCCACCAGCCAAGCAGCAACAACACCGTCGCCAGTCCATTCAGCGACGCATTCAGCGGCGGCAACCACAGCACCCAGTCAGGAACGTCAGGCTTCGTCATTCGGGCTTCGACCTTCCTTCGTCATTGGGTGTTTCGTCCTTCGACGTTTTCTTCAACCGCTTCTTCAGCTCGCGCCGCAACTGCGAGAACTCGGCCTCGTCGGTCGAGAGCCACTTCCCCTGCACGACTCCGCGCTCATCGACCAGCAGGACATTGTTCGTGTGGATGAATTCGAAACCCGGAGCCCGCAATTCGCCCTCGGCCTCCTGTACCGGCATCAAAAAGCTGCCGTTAATCAGCGGATAAATCTTGTCCTTCTTGCCGGTCGGATCGGTCAGAAACAGCCAGCGTTCTGAGTCCGCTTCGTACCCAGCGGCGTATTTGGAAAGCTGCTCCGGCTGATCTCGTTCGGGATCGACGGTGATCGTCACCAGCCGCAGGTCGGTGTCCGCGAAGAACTCCTTCTGCAACCGCTGCATCGCCGCCGAGACCTTCGCACACGGTCCCGCGCAGTTCGTGAAGATGAAACTCACGACCCACGGATGCCCTTCGAGGTCCGACTTGTGAACCACTCGCCCGCTTCGCTCCGTGAGTTCAAAATCGGCGATGCCCGCGTCGCTCCAGTTCATCTTGATCTTCAAGACTTTCGGTCGGCCATCCCCGGGATCTTCCTCCTCGATTGTGCCTTTTCCACGAGCGAACGGATTCAAACCGGCGTTGTCAGAGTCTCCGCGACCGCGCATTCCAAACGCGACCCAAGCCCCGATCAACACGAAGCAAAACAATCCGTTGATCACGAAGAACGAACGCAGCACGCTGGGCGGGCCGCTCGATTGTGCCGGGGTTTCGTTCGCCAGCGTTGGCTCGTCAGACGAAGAACTATCGGACATTGATCACGCTCCTGCGGTGAGTCAGCCAGCAGGCCAGCGTCACCGTCAACACACAGAATCCACACGTCGCCGCGAGGCAGACCCACAAACTCGGAAACGAACTGCTCGCCGCAACCTCCGCCAGTGTCGGCGACATCAACCGCCGCAGGCCAGCGACCCCGTAAGTCAGCGGATTCAACCGCATCACCCACGACAGCCAGCCCGACTCAGGCACCGGAAAAAACGATCCGGACAACAACCACATCGGCATCAGAAACACGCTCATCAACGCATGAAACCCCTGCGTGGAATCGAGCGACCACGCCATCGAGTATCCCAGCGCCGTCAATGCAAACGCCACCAATCCCAAGAAACCGACCAGCGCCAACCAACCGGCCGGCGACAGATGCCAACCCAGGCTCGGCCCCAATCCGACAAAATGCAACAGCGGTCCAATCACCAGAAACAATGCTGCCTGAATGAGTGCGAGCAATGTCCCGCCCGATAGTTTCCCCAAGACCAAGGCCAATCGCGAAACCGGCGCGACGAGCACTCCCTGCAAAAATCCCTCGCGACGATCCTCGATGATCGAGATCGTCGAGAAGATCGCCGTGAACAACACGATCATCACCGTCACGCCGGGGAAGAAATACTCTTGATAGCTCATGCCGCTGGGGGCCCATTCCGGAGCCTGAAACGAACCACGCAGTCCCGCTCCGAACAACACCCAGAAAATCAACGGCTGCCCCAACGCCCCGACGACGCGACTCCGCTGTCGAAAGAACCGCAGCAACTCGCGCCACGTCAGTGTCCAGATCGGCAGCCAGAAGGCCGGAGGTTGTTGGCCAAGCGATGTCACAATTTCCCTCAAAGATTCAGAACGGGGTCACCGAGAATGAGGACCGAAGTGCAGCTCACGTCACTCTCAATTCCGCATTCTCCGTGACTCCGTTCCTGTTTTCCGTTTCTTCCCAAAATCGATGTCCCGTCTTCGCGATGAAGACATCTTCCAGCGACGGCTTGCCGAGCGACACCGCGGTGATCTCCTCAGGAAACGCTTCGACAAGTTCTCGCAACAGTTCGTGTCCGTGAGCACGCTCGATTCGCAGCGACTGGCCGAGCAACTTGGGTTCGATCCCAAACCGCTCCGCGATCCGCTGCGATAACCTCGCCGGTTCTTCCGCCGTGATCGTCAGACAATCACCGCCGATCTCGGCTCGCAACTCGGCAGGAGTTCCCAACGCGACCAACTGGCCGCGATCCAGCAGGCCCAGTCGGTCGCACTTCTCGGCCTCCTCCATCAAATGCGTCGTCACCACGATCGTCACGCCACTCTCGTTGCGGAGTTGCTGCAAGTAACGCCACAAATCATGCCGCGCTCCGGGATCGAGGCCCGTGCTCGGCTCATCGAGCAGCAGCAATTCTGGATCGTGTAGCATTCCTTTCGCGATCTCCGCTCGACGTTGCAGGCCACCGGACAACGAATTGACCGAAGTGTGCATGCGATCGGTCAAACCTAGCCGAGCCAGCCGATCGTCGATCCGCGCCGCCAGTTCTCGACCACGCAGTCCGTAAAGATGCCCCTGGTGGACGAGGTTTTCCCGCACCGTCAATCGTCGATCCAGGCTAGGTGCTTGAAACGTGACACCAATCCGCTGCCGAATCGCTGCCGAGTTTGTCGCGACGTCATGATCCAGCACACTCACATGCCCCGACTGAACAGGCAGCAACGTCGAGAGCACTCGAAACAGCGTCGTCTTGCCGCCGCCATTCGGTCCGAGCAGTCCGAAGATCTCACCGCGTCGAATTTCGAACGTCACTCGATTGAGCGCCGGCCGTTCGCCATAGGCATGAGACAAGTCATCGACACGAATGGCGATCATGGTGCGGAACAGCGACCGATCTTAGTGCTCGGCGGCGGCCGATCCGTGATGCGCCGCCGCGCGGGTCTGGTGCTCCGCGTAATCGTCGGACTGCGGCACATCCTGTGTGTAGTAGTGCTCGCCGATATCGGGCGTCAGAGCCAGTGGCAGTCCCAACGCGAGGATCGTCGTCGGCGCGAGCAAGACATATTTCCAACCCCGCTCGAACTTCAAGTGCATGAACCACGCCATCACACACAACGCTTTGCACGTCGCCACCGAGAGTACGGCGACCACTTTGACGCCCCACGACAGGTCCACCACGTCCGCCAGGATTGAGATCAGCGTGAAGACGCACAGCGCGCCGAAGATGACCGCGTACTTGGGATGTTCGTGCTGGGAATGCTCGTCGTGCATGAATGATGTCCTTCAAACCCCACCGGGCTTGCCGCGGTGGCTCGCGGGCTTTTGCACGACTCCTGCCGAGAGGCAAGTTGAGTTGTGCAAAGGCCTAAATCCAACGGGGCAAGCCCGATGGGGAAATGCTTGGTTGCCTCAAACGATGTAGAGCAGCGGGAACAGAAAGATCCACACCAAATCGACGAAGTGCCAATACAGGCCGCTGTTCTCCAAGAAATCATGCCAGCCTTCAAGGGAGGACTGTTTCAGCAAGATCCAAAACAGGAGCATGCCGATGATCACATGCAGCGCGTGGAAGCCGGTCATCAGGAAGTAGCACGACGCGAAGATGTTGCCGTACAGAATCGGATGCGGTTCGTGGACTGACTTGAAAACATGGCCCCATTGCTCATTCGACTTCAGAGCGGTCAGTTGCGTTTCGACTTCGTGCAGCGACAGGTCTTCACGCAGGATGCCTTGCTTCATCAGATCGAATTGCTTGAACATCGCGCCGAACGCGCGGAACTCCTCACCTGCTTTACCTTCCGCCTTGCTGGCCGCTTCCGCCAGCAACGCCTTCAACTTTGTCGCGTCGTCTTTCGGTTCCGGCAACTTCTCGGCCGCTTTGGAACTGACCGCCTGAGCGGCCAGACGTTCCAGACGGTTTGAAACCGCTGTTTCCGATTCGCGAAGCACCTTTGCCTTGGCTTGTTGATCATTTTCGGCGATGTGCCCCGGCAGGATGTCGTGGTCGATCTTGCCGTAGTACTCGAATCCCTTGATGCCGAGAAACACAAATGCCAAGGCGAACGTCCACTGCAAGAACTTGCGAGCTCTGCCGAAATTGCGTGCGCCCATCGCCTCGTGCGCGACCACCACGAAGTAGCTCGACAAAATTAGTACGAACGTGTTGATTCCTCCGGCCGCGACACGGATGTGTGTCACGTCGGGGTCCGTCGGCCAGCCTTTCGACCCCATTCGCAGCACGATGTAGGTGCCGATGAACGCCGTGAAGAACATGATCTCGGTGCCGAGGAACAGCCACATGCACAGCTTGGAGTTGGGAATCGCCAACCCCATCTTGATGGGCGGAACCGCGTGACCTTGCGAAGGTGAGTGCGACATATCTCTTTCCGAATTCTTCGTGCCACGGCAGTGTGAGTCGTGGGCCTCGTGTCGAGCTAGCTCAACAATCTCCAATGATCCCAAGTCAGCGCCAGCAACAGTGCCGGCAGATACACCAACGAAAACCACAACAACTGGCGAGCGGTTTGCACCGACTCGGCCAGTAGAAAGCGAACGGAAAACGCGACGTAACCGAAGCCGAGTACGACCGCGATCAAAGCAAACACATCCCCCGCCAGCGCCGCGTCCTTGAGCAACAAACTGACCGGAATCAACGCCAAGGCATAGCCGACACACAACCAGCCGGTGATTCGCGGAGCCGGCCGCGTCTGCGGCAGCATCCGTAATCCGGCCGCCGCGTATTGCTCGCGATACAGCCAAGCGATCGCCAGGAAGTGCGGGAATTGCCAGACAAACAACGTCGCGAAGAGCGCGAACGCACCGGCGTCCAACTCACCCCCGGCCGCCACCCAGCCGAGCACCGGCGGCATCGCGCCGGGGATCGCTCCGATCGCAGTGCAAAACGAAGTGCGACGCTTCAGCGGTGTGTAGACCGCGACGTACAACAGTAACGTCGCCGAAGCCAACACCGCCGTCAGTCCATTCACGAAGAGAATCAACTCGATCGTGCCGGCCAGCCACAGTCCGAGGCCAAACGCCAAGACTTCGTGCGGCGACATTCGACCGCTCGGCAACGGACGATTCGCCGTGCGAGCCATCAAGCGATCCGAGTCCCGTTCCAACCACTGATTGAGCGCGCTGCAACTGGCCGCGATCAAGCCGACCCCCAGCAGCGAATGTCCCAGCGTGATCGCCGACCATTCGCCGGTGGTGGCCAGTAGAAATCCCAGTGCGACCGTAACCAAACCCATCACCGCGATGCGCGGCTTGATGAGCACGAGGTACTCGCGCCAACGCGGGATGACATCCGTTCGCACCGACAGCGTCGCGCTGAGTTCTATCGTGCCTTGTGGGTCCAGGAGGACGCTCATTGCACGGGCCCTCCCGCCAACGAACCCGAGAGAGTTGCCAGTGATTCGGAAGGTTGGAAGCGTGCCCCGCAGAGCCAATGCAGTCGCGACACACGCGACGTGATTTGGACCGACATCATCAACACGAACATGGCCGCCACCGCGTGAGCCGTCCGAAACAGAATTTGCGCCGGAGCCTGTTGCACCGCAACATAGCCCGCCGGAGGAAATCCAAACCGAGTCACCCACGCACCGGCTCCAAGCACCAACTGGACGAGCAAGACGACCAACAATCCGACCGCCGCCGAACGGAGCCACGCTTGGCCTGATCGCCAGCTTGCGACGACCAGCGACACGGCCAGCACCGTCGCCAGGATTGCTCCGGCCAAGTGCTCGTGCAGAGCCAGTCCCAAATGCCGGACCAATCCGCCGATCAACGACTGTCCAAACACGACGAGCGGAGTCACGACAGCGAGAACCTTCAGACGGTTCGAAATCCTCGTCATCGACTTCGAGGTGCAACCACCGTTTGTCCACTTCGATCCGGTCACCAGAGCGAACACCGTGATCGTCGCAAAGATCAGCGAGGCGAACGAACCATGCACCAGCGCGGCCAAACGTGCATCAGCGATGACTCGAAAACCACCGAGCAGTCCCTGTAAGACCACCGCAGTCAGGATGCCGACCGCGATGACTCGTACCCATCCACGCGACTCACGCCGCAGAGTGAGAGCCACCAGTCCGATCGAAAATATTCCGATGAGACTCCCGGCCAAGCGATGTCCGTGTTCAAGGAACTTCTCACGGCTCGCGTGAAAGTCTTGCAGCCACGGGTACAGAAACATGTTCTGCCCGTCAGAGGTCGGCCAATCCAGAAACGCCATTCCCGCATCGAGCGTCGTCACGAGCGCTCCCATCCCGATCGGCAACAACGCGATCACCGCCGTGAGAACGGCGTATCGCGAGAGGCAACGATCTGAGGATGCGGTCGTCATGGGAAGCTGATGGTCAAACTAAGAATGTCCGTGTGCGGTCTCTTCAGGAGGCTTTTTCGGGCTTCGAGTGGGGTCCGTCTGCATCCAGAAATCTTGATCGGCGCGGTTGGGATTTGAGTACTCATACGGGCCGCGGTAGCAGACAGGCGGAACGTCGAAGTTGCCGTGACCTGGGGGCGACGGAGCAGCCCATTCCAAGCCGTTGGCATTCCACGGATTTCTCCCCGCCTTCTGGCCGTTGAAGATGCTGATGACAAAGTTTCCCAACAGCAGGAACTGCGCGAAGCCCATGATCATCGCAGAGATGGTGATGAACTGATTCAGCGGCAGCAGATGCTCAAGGTATGGGTGGATGTACGGGTCCGCGTAACGGCGAGGAAACCCGGCGATGCCCAGCATGTGCATCGGGAAGAAGGCCCCGTTGAAACCGATGTAGGTGAGGAGGAAGTGCCACTTGCCGACGGTCTCATTCATCTTTCGGCCGAACATCTTCGGGAACCAAAACTGGATCGCGCCGAAGACGCCGAACATCGTGGTACCGAACACGACATAGTGGAAGTGGGCGACGATGATGTAAGTGTCGTGGATGTAGATGTCGACCGGCACGGCGGCCATGAAGATGCCGCTCAAGCCGCCGACGATGAACATCGAGACGAACGCGATGCAGTGCAGCGTCACCGTGTTGAACTGCAAGCGGCCACCCCAAATCGTGCCGATCCAGTTGAAGACTTTCACGGCGGACGGCAAAGCGATCATGACCGTTGAGACCATGAAGGTCATGCCCAACGCCGGATTCATGCCGCTGGTAAACATGTGGTGGCCCCACACGATGAAGCCCAGTCCGGCGATCGCGGACATCGAGTAGACCATCGGCTTGTAGCCAAAGATCGGCTTGCGACACATGCAGGCCAGCATGTCGCTGACCATGCCCATTGCCGGCAGCAGCATGATGTAAACCGCCGGGTGCGAGTAGAACCAAAACAGATGCTGCCAAAGCAACGGCTGTCCGCCGCCGACAGTTGGTTCAGCGTTGTTGACCACGAGGCCAGCCGGAGTGAAGAAGACGGTGTGGACTCCCTCCAGCCAGCCGCCAAATGCCAGCCGGTCGAACAGCAGCATGAACCCTGCGGCCGTGAGGACCGGCAACGCAAACGCTTGCAGGATTGCCGTGATGAACATGGCCCAAATCGTCAGCGGCATGCGGAACAACGTCATGCCCGGAGCACGCATATTGATGATCGTGGTCATGTAATTGACCGAGCCCATCATCGACGACACGCCGACGAGCGTGACTCCCAGCAGCCACCACGTTTGAGCTGGCCCAGATCCCGGTGCGGCGACTCGCAATTCCGACAGCAACGGGTACGAGGTCCAGCCCGCCGCCGCTCCACCGAAATAGAAGCTCATGCCGAAGCTGAAGATCGCTGGAATCATGAACCAGTAGCTCAAGGCGTTGAGCGTCGGGAACGCCATATCGTCCGCGCCGATCATCAGCGGGATCAGGAAGTTGCCGAACGCACCCGCGAGAATCGGAATGATCACCAGGAAGATCATCACGGTGGCATGCATCGTGAAGAGCATGGTGTAGAACTCAGGCGAGATTTGCCCGCCAGCGCTGGCGAACAGAGGGCCAAAGAGCGGCATCGACGTCCAGGGGAACGCCAACTGCCAGCGGACTCCTAAGGCCAAACCGCCGCCGACCATCAGCATCAGCAGCGTGGTAAACAAGAACTGCATGCCGATGATTTTGTGGTCCTTCGACCACACATATTTGTGAAAGAACGACAGCTCGTGATGCCCGTGGGCACCATGAGCGTGTTCTTGTTCGTGCCCATGTTCGTGGGCGATTCCCGCGGCACTCATGTTATTCGTCCTTCTTCGCGACGGCGCTGGGGATCGCGTGGCCGTCGTAGTTCTGGTCGGCTTGCAGCTTCTTCAGGTAAGCCTCGTACTCGACTTCGCGTTCCGCGCTCAGTTGAGCTCGCATTTTGTAGTGTCCCCAGCCGCACAGTTCGGCGCAGGTCAGGTCGAAGATCCCCAGCTTTTCGGCCTTGAACCAGATGGGGATGATCTGGCCGGGGATGGCGTCCTGTTTGACTCGCAGATGCGGCAGGAAGAAAGAGTGCTGCACGTCTCCGCTGCGAAGCTGAATCATCACCGGTCGATTGATCGGAACGTGCAGATCGTTGACGTCGTACAAGTCATCCGGTTGCGGCTTGAGTTGCAGCTTCTTGCCAGGAGCCGGATACCGAATCCGCCACTCGAATTGCCGAGCGGTCACTTCCGCCACCGGAGCCTCACGAGCTTCCTTTGGGAAGTACGCCTGCACGCGGAACAACGCCCAAACATCCATTTGGTACAGGGCGAGAAACAGCAGAATCACCGAGGGGACGACTGACCAAATCACTTCCAGGCTGTGGCTGCCGTGACTGAACCAGGCTCGCTCGTCTTTGCTGTGCGATGCGCGCCACAGGACGTAACCCATCGCGATCTGCGTACCGACGAAGACCGTCGTGACGATGTACAGAATCAAATAGAACAAGTTGTCGATCCGCTGGCCCAGTTCGGTGACGGATGCACCGGGAAACCACCAACCGAGCGATGGGACCAATGACGAGATCAACGAATAGATGATCGCCACGATCGGCCAGAAGACAAAAAACGCACACCAAAACTTACGCACGGTAAAACTCCCGTAAGACCGATCTCTCAAACCGGCCGGTCGAACGGCCGTGAAGACCGCCCGACATTCCCGCTAATTCGCATTCCCATGTTCGCTCGGCTGCCCCGCCACGCTGTTCGTCTTCGCCGCCTTGGGAGACGCCGACTCAAATGGAACCGACAGCACATAATTCACCAAGTCCCAGATTTGCTCCGGTTTCACAGTCGCGGCCACCGGCGGCATCGGAGTCCCTTTGATCCCTTGCGAGATGCGGCGATAGATGTCGATGGGCCGCCGTCCGCCGCGATAAATGCCACGCGTCAAATCGCGCGGCTTGATCTGCTCGCCCCAAGAGTCGTGAAGGCCACGCTTCTCAAAAAAACCACCCGTGGCATCGTTCTTTTGGAAATCTTCCGTTTGAAATCCATTGCCACGTCCCGTCGGGCCGTGACAGTTGATGCACTTGCCGCCATCCGTTTTCACGAACAGCGCCTTGCCGCGCTCACGAGATTCCGCCGTGTCCGGCACGCGCGGCACCGGTGGCATGATGACCGTGCCTGCCGTTTCCGCCCCTTCCCAAGCCAAGACCATATCGCCAGTCACGGTCTCGATAAACGCCGCCAAACCTTCCGTCGGGTTCGCCACGTATTCCTCAAGCTGCTTGGCGATTTGCTTTTCGATTTCGCTGGTACTGGCTTTGGATTCCTGAGCTTCCTTCTTAACGCGATCGGCGGCGTAGTCGTTCTTCAAATCCTTGAGCAACTGCACTTCCAGTTCACCGCGCATTGCCAGCCAACGGACGTATTCGATCAGCACGGTCAGCTCGTTCTCCTTGAGCATCGGCACAAACGCCGGCATGTAGGTACCGGGAATACCTTGGCTGAGGATCCTCTTCAGGTCATCACGAGACGCTTTCGTGTCTTTGTTGGTCGAGGTGAACTTGAAGATGCCCAGCCGATAGTCACGCGGGCGTGGATTCAAATACTTCGCGGTCGTCCCGTCTCCGTCTCCGTTGATCCCGTGGCAATGTTGGCAATGCCGAGCATACAGCTTGCGGCCGTGCCGCAGGTTTTGCCCCGCAACAACGAACTGATCACCCTCGGCTGGCACGGACTCAAGGGCGGTCAACGTCTCGAGCGATTGCTCGCTGGCATCGTAGTCGGCCAGCAAAAACGATTTCCCTTGGTTGGCTCCCGAGGTGAACAGCAAGCCGGAGCGGTTGAGTTCCGGAGACTTCAAGCTCTCAAGATCGCTGGTCTCTGCATTGAAATCGACGACCAGCGACTGGCCGTCAACCGACTTCACTTTGCCTTCGGTCTTGCCGTAATTCACTGGCAGTTTCAGCCACGCGACACTGTCCAGCGGCGTGCCGAAGTGCTCTTCCAATGTCTTTTCGACAACCGCTCGCGCCTTGCGGTGAACCGGCTTCGCGATGTCGGCATTCTGAGCGAACCGCATCTGCGATGCGTCCTCAGCACACCCGGCCACGGCACCGGCCAGCACCACGACCAATAATCGCCACACTCTCGCGCTCACAAAAAGATCCTCCACCGTTGTCGGTCAGGCTTTTCAGCCTGACTGTGTCACGGCAATCACGTCGCATTTTCAACGGGTCAGCCAAGAAAGGCTGACCTACAGTCCGAACTTCTTCGCGTCCGCCTTGATCTCGACGGCCGGGTTGTCGCCACTCTTGATGACGACCTGGTATTTCGATTCCAACAGCCCCGGCTTCCCGGAGTCGCCCCGTTCGTGCCAGACCTTGAACTGATAGTTCCCGGCTGGCAGGTTTTCGATTTTGAAATTCCCCTCTGTGTCCGAGACCGCCGCGAATGGGTGATTCAAAACCAAGTGATACGCACTCATCCAGGCGTGCAAGTCGCACTTGACCGGGAAGGGCTCTCGTTCTGCTTGTTTGTAAATCAGCTTGATCCCCATGCTGTCATTGGCCGAGATGGCGTTGTTCACGTTCCCGTTGCGAGTGCCGATGCAGCGAGTATTGTGCAACACGCCGTCAGAGTTCGTCAGTCGGATGGTCTGTCCGACTTGGCAGAACAGCGCGTGCGTCAAGAAGCGGCAATTCTTCTGATCGAAGAGGATGTCTTCGGTGGGCGGTGTGGCTTTGAATCCCGCCGGAGCTTTGTCGAGAAACACGAACACATTCGCCACGCCTTTGCTTTCGCTGACAACCAAGTCGTCCTTCGGGATGTCGCCGTCTTTCGAGCACACGCTGGGATCTTTGTCGGCAGCCCCCATCTTGTAGATCACACCCGGCGTCGGACGTGTTCCTTCAAAGGCGATTCGACCGACCAATGTTCCGACGCCGCCAGCACCGGGCGAGACCGCCCCGTCTGCTGGAGTCACGGGCTTGCCGCCATCGACTTTCGCGAGTTCAGCCGGCTTCACTCGCACCGACGGTTCGGAGTGAGCTCCGGAATCGAGTTTGCCGCAACCGACCACGAGCGCCAGTAGTCCCGCGCACCCTGTCATCATCCAACAAATTTTTGAGCTAACCGTTTTCATCAGTTGCCTCCTTCCTTTGCACCATCTTTGGCCGGAGCCGCATCGGTGGGAGCAGGAGCCGCTACGAGCGGCAACTTGCCTTCTTTTTCCAGCAGTCGCACATAGTTCATGAGCGCGTCGCGCACCCCGACCACTTGGTCAAGCGGATCGGTGTCCATCAGCGGCCGGAATTGTTTTTGGTCCTTGCGGAACACCGGCGGCATCGACGTGTACGGCGTGATCCACATCGGCTTGTGAAGCCACAGCATCAACCAATCCGGCCGCAAGCGGTCGGCAACGTGTTCCAGGTTTGGCCCACGAATGTCCTTCGGATCCGCAGTCTTCTTGTATTCGTGACCGGCCACCGAGTGACACTTCATGCAAATCGGAGCATTGAGTACACGCCACGATTCCAGCAGGTAGTCGCCGGTCTTCGCGCGATCCGGGTGATTCTTCTGAAACGCAGCATTCGCCGCCGACAAATAGTCTGGATTCCGCTGCGGCACGTTCTGATACGGATAAGGCACACCGTCATACGCCGCGAAATAGTTCGCCAATGTTTGGGCTTCCGCGTCGGTCATGTTGAACTTCGGCATTCGCAGCACGGTCGCGTGTCGCAGTTGCTGCGGATTCTTCAAGAAGGAATACAGCCAAGGGGTCTGCACCTTGATCCCTTCCTGATACAGCGCGGGCGGCGACATCTGCCAAGCATTCGAGTCGGCATCACGTCGCTTGATGTCCCCGACCAGCCATTCGGCGAACGCTCCACCACGAGCCGGCTTTTCGGAAACGAGCTGCGGTTCGGGAACGATGATTCGCGCGGGTGCCCACTGGACCTTGCCGCCGACGTCGATCGTCTCCCAGAGGTCGTAGCCGTACTCGCGCTCTTCCGGTTCGTCCTCCGGTTTTGGCCGGGACGACGGGAGTCCCTTGAACATCACGACGGGCAGAGTCTCGGTGCCGTCGCTCTTCTTGACGGCGTGCGACTTGCCGGTGAGCGCTTTGCGCGGCGGCTTGAGCTTCATCAACAGTTCGAAGCCCTCTGGGTGATCTTCGACGCCCAGTTCCGAGGCGGCGACTTCTTCCAATTTCGTCGCGTAGGAAATCTCCGGCAGGTCGATGATATGGCAACCAGTGCAATTGAATTTCTGCAGCAGCTTCTCCCCTTCGACTTTCGCAAGCTCCGCCCCCTTCGGCCGGTACAGGTACTTCTCGGCGGGCGGCCGCGCGACAAGACCCAGCACGAACGTCGAGATCGCTTCGATCTCTTGTTCGTTGAGCGGGAACTTCGGCATCCGCAGCCGCTCGTCGTAGAACTTGGTCTCGGTCTTTTCGTAGTCGTAGCTGCGGGGATCACGGAGCTTTTGCCAGATGAATCCAGGGCGACCGTGATGCAGCAAGCTCTCATAAAAGAAGGCCGCACCGAGTTCCTTCTCTTGCTGTTCGTGATTGTCAAAGTCACCCGCTGCAGCATTTCTGATTGCGTTCTCGACGCGAGTCTTGGTCGAACTGCCGTCCGGCTCACCGTGATGGTGCAGGTATTCTTCGATGTGCTCCGGCGCGAGCCGGGACGGATCTTTCAAACCCCAGTCCTGCAACGCGGTGCCGATCGGCCGAGCGGTGTCGAAGTTCGGAATGTCGTGGCAGCCGTAGCAACCGTACCGCGAGATCGTCACTCGGCCGAGATAGTTCATCTTCCGCTTCCGCCACTCGTCGTCGGAGAGTTTCGCGTCAGCCTGTTCCGGCACGAGTTCGAGTTCGTCTCCCTTCACGGTCTCGCGAGCGTACGGATATTTGCGAGAGGACATGACTTCCGTGGCCTGAGCCGGCGTCACGGTCTTGCGACGCCACAGCAACATTTCAACGAGCTTATCAAGTTCCGCATCGCTGATTTCGATGGCATCGTACTTCGCCGTTTCGCCGCTCAGCAGATACGCCGCAATGTCCGCCGCCGGATCGATCAACTTGCCGTCGAGTTGCGTCACCGGATCAAGAAACAGGTCCGGCATCTTCGTGCGCGGGTGATGCCGTTCGGGCTCGCGAATCCAGGTGTAGAGCCAGTTGAAGCCATCCTCACCAGGCTTGATCTTCGCCGCGACCTTCGACAGGTTCGGACCGAACTCCGCTTTGGAAGCTTTGAACCGCTCCGCGTCGTGGCTGTGACACGCAAGGCAACCCTTCTGAGCGAAGAATGTTTCGCCACGCTTGATTCGAACGGCACGATCCTCGTCGGTCTCGGCAATCTTGCCCGACTCGTCAAACTTCAATCCCGACGAGTCCAGTTTCAATCTCTTCTGTTCGTCCTGAGCGATCTCAGTCGACTTGTCGAACAGGTAGTGCGAGATCGCCGCAAGTTCCGCGTTCGAGTACGCCTTGCCATGGTCGTCGCTGTTGTTCGACAAGTTGAAGAACTGCGGCATGTTGGTCTTGGGTCGAAAACGTTTCGGATCTTCGGTCCAATGCATCAACCACGCGGGCGTTGTCTTGCTGGCGATGTGCCGCAGGCTCGGACCCACTTTGCGTTCGACACCGGCGACGGCCTTCGGATCGTCAGCGATCTTCTTGGCTTCGGCGAGCGTTTGCGGTTCGAGCCGCAGATCGGGACCGACCGGTTTGCCGGCATCGAAGCCGTTGATCTCGTGGCAGCCGAAGCAGCCGTATTTCTTGATGAGCTGCCAGCCTTCGTAAGCCTTGGGCGCGGTGGCTCCGAACTTCGTGTTCTGTCCGAGTTCGACAACCGAGTGGTGACACTTCAAGCAGGCCGACTCACGCATCCGCGCCGGTTGCATCGGGTATTCCCAGAAGTGATTGTTGAACCACTTGAAGTCGTGCTCCCATTCGTGAGCCTGATGCGGATCGTTCGGCGTGTGCGACGCATTCGCAAAACTGGTCGCCGAGCCTTGCCCGTCGTGGCACGAGGTGCAGCCGAACTCATTGAGCGGATGCGGGCTAGCGGCCGTCAAATAAACGTCTGGTCGCGGATGCGTCGAGAACGGATGCGAGTAAGTTCCGTTCTTACCGTCGCCATGCGGGAAGTCCGGGACGTCCCCGTCGCCGACGCGATCAATCGCCAGATGGCAGGTGCGGCAACGATCGAATCGCGCCGTCTTGGCCATGCCCAGCGTGATCTTCATGTCCGGCAGCCAATCCTGCTGGATCTTGATGTGCGAGTTGAAGCCGTCGACGATTGGCTGCTCCATGAGCCAGCGTTTGAAGGACTTTCCGAAACCATCGGGTTCGATGCGATCCTTGGCAGTCTCTAACCGCACGATGTCTGCCTCGAACGCTTTGATCGCGGCGGCCGCTGCATCGCGGTCTTTCGTCTTGTCTTTCAGTTCGGCGACGGCTGTGTTGCGGTTGGCGTCGCGAAGGTCGAGCCCCGCCTCGAGTTCACGGACAACTTCTTGCTTCTTTTGGAAGTTCTCCAGCAAGGCCGCCGACTTTTCCCGAGAGGCCTTTGTGACCTGACCGTCCTCAGAGACCTGATCGCGAATGCCGAGATCGAAGTCGGCACGAGCAACGTCGCGAAAGGCCCGGTTCTCGCGCACCTTCCGCATCTGCATCAAATATTCGTTGTCGAGTTGCTTGATGGTTGCTTCACGATCAGCGAGATCTTTGACCGCTTGGTCAAGCTGCGTCTTCTGGTCGGTCAGGCTCTTCGTCAATTTCTCTCGGTTGGCCTTGAATGACTTCTCCAGCTTCGCGGCGGACTTGGCTCCGGTGCCGATTGCCACGCCGGTGAGTTCCGCTTTCTTGGCGTTTTCTTCGGCGACAATCCTGTCGGCTTCCAGTTGGAAGAATTGATGCTGATACGCTCGCCACTCGTCATGGTGATCGAAGTACATCATCAGCAGCGTCGACACAAACAGCACGATCATGCTGACGGCGAACCACCGGTGCATCTTGGGAAGCGAACGTAGATAATCTTCAGTCGCTGGCATGTTGGCGAATCGTCCTGGGGCTGTAGGTTGGGCACTCTTGCCCGACGAGCGAAGGGCAGGAGTGCCCGTCCTATTCTCGGCCCGTTGCGAAAACTTACGCGGGTTAGACGGAGATTGGGGGAAAATCGTTCCTAACTGCTCGTTCCCGCAGGGAGATTTTCCACCTGCCGAGATTCTGTCGGAACCACAAGTTTCGGCTTTGGAACACGGACTTTCACGAACCGGAAATCCCGACGATCAACGCCGAGAATAAGACAATCACCCCCATCCATCAGAAAAGGTCACACGTTAAAGAACCACTCCGGTATCGCGACGAAGTACTTCAGATTGACGGCCCAGCGGAGCACCATCTTCAGAGGCAGAGCCGCCATCATCAGTACCAAATTCGAGAATACCATGAACCTCAAAAAACCCATGCGGAGGAAAAACTTCTTGAAGACCGTCATCGCCATCACCATCGGCAGCACACCCAAATAAACACCGATAGCGACGAACCCGACGAACTCGCGCAGCAGGATGTACGGAGCCTGCGTCCAAAAATCCGAACCTGCGGGAGCCATCGGCAGTGGTTGGCCGAGTCCGTACCAGAAGTACTCGGACAAGTTGACGTTGTTTAGAGCTTCCAGCTTGTGGACGTCCCAGAATTCATAGATGCCGAAGACATTCCAATTCGGGCCGCGCAAGAACGTCCCCAAAATGATCATCCCGACCCAGAGTGGCAGAAAGCCAAACATGAAGGTGGTGATCGCGAATTTCCGCTCGTTGAACGTGTAGTAGCCGTTGCCGAGCTTGTTGAAGTCGATGTACGGGATGGCCATCATGCCGCCGAGAATGACACTGGGAAACACGACGCCCGCCAGCCACGGATCGTAGTAGACCAGCATTTCCTGCAAGCCCAGGAAGTACCACGGAGCCTTCGACGGGTTCGGCGTCTTCACGGCCGAAGCCGGCTCTTCCAGCGGAGCCTGTAACGCAATACCCCACAGGATGAGTAGGGCCGTCACCGCGATCATGCAGATCATTTCGGTGTAGACGAGATCCGGCCACGTCAGCACTTTTTCGTTGTTCTCGGCTTCGATCGGCCCCTTGCCCAATGCGGCCCGGCGGTCGTTCTCATTGGCTCGATAGAAGAACAGCCAAGTGAAGAAGCCGACGATGAACAGCATGGCGACAATCGGCACGTTGTCCGGCTTGCCGACGATCTGCCGGAAGTCCCAGTCCGTCAAGCTGACGCACAAGAACAGCAGTGACAGATTGAGCAACACCCAACCGACGCTCGGCTTCGCCAGCCAATTCCGCAGCAGCAGCATGCCAATGAAGCCGAAGGTCGTCACTGCGAAATATCGGCGAGCATCCGCCACGGCAAAGTCGATCGCCGCTTTGGCGCCGTCGGGCATCACGAACCACCGCAACGCCTCAGGAACGCTCGCGCAGGTCAAGTGAGTCACCGAGACGAGCAGCAACGCCATCGAATACATCGCCCAGACAACGGCATTCGGCATCTCCATGCCGCCCATGAACTTAGGAAGACGGAAATGACGACCTCTGTGAAACGACCGCCACGTCCACACCGAGTTCATGGCGAACAGAATCAGATACAGCCATCCCAGGCCGTACAAGACGCTGGGCGTGACATTGGGATGCGGGTCAGTCGATCCCAGGGTCAAGCAGGAAGTCATCAGCGACAGAGCGTTCATCGAGATTTCCGTGTTCCGAATTCCTACAGCGGCTGACTGATCCCACCGTCTTTGCGAACTCGCCAGAAGTGAATGGCGATCAAGCCAGACACCGCCAACGGAATCGCGACGCAGTGCAGGATGTAAAACCGATTCAAGGTCTCCTCACCAACAAAGCGACTGCCCAGCAACAAAAAACGAGCATCGCTGGCGTTGGTGATGAGGTCGTAGCCACCGAGATTCAAAAACTGGAAACCGGGGCCTTCGTGTCCGAGCACCGGCGTCGCGCGAGCCATGTTTGATCCGACGGTAATGGCCCAGATGGCGAGCTGATCCCACGGCAGCAAGTAGCCAGTGAACGACAGCAGCAACGTCAGCTTCAACAAGATCACGCCGACCACCCAATTGAACTCGCGCGGCGGTTTGTAGCTGCCAGTCAAAAAGACTCGGTACATGTGCAACCAGACGGTGATGACCATCGCGTGAGCGCCCCAGCGATGAATCTCACGCATGATGCCCAGCGTTGTCACGTCGCGCAGAGCCAGGATGTCGTTGAAGGCCCACTCCAGCGTTGGCCGGTAGTAGAACATCAACAGCACGCCGGTAATGGTCTCGACCAAAAACAAAAAGAACGTGATGCCGCCCATGCACCAGGTGTAGGACAGCGCGATACCTTGCTGCTTGATCGACACCGGATGCAGGTGCAGAAAGAAGTTGGTGAGCATGACGACCACGCGGTTGCGGCGATCGTACGGAGCCGGATGCCGGAAGATGCTCTTCCAGATTTGTGAATCGCGAATGTAATCACCGACCGACATGAATGCTGACCTTCTCGTTCGTAGTCCCGCCCTGAGACGGAACCGAGTGGCGACTTCCAAACCTTCCGCCTGAGGGCGGCACTACGAACTCTCGAACTACGCCAGGGTCCCATCGACGAACGAATTCGAGTCCGCCCACTGACCCATCTCTTCCTGGAACTTGACGCTCTTGTCCACTTCCAATTGACCGTCCGACGCCAGCTTGATGCCCACTCGCTCCAGAGGGCGAGGAGCCGGACCTTCGAAGTTGACGCCGTTGATGTAAAAGCCCGAACCGTGGCACGGGCATTTGTATTTCTGCTCCCCTTCGAGCCAGTTGGGTGTGCAGCCAAGATGCGTGCAGACCGAGGCCAAGGCGTAAATCAAATTCTGACCTTTGTACTGATCGGTATGCACGATCCAGACGCCGCGAGCCGCCAGCCACTTCGTGCTGACTCCGCCCAGCGGATAATCGCTCGCCGGACCAATCTTGAATTTCGTCGGCGGTTCCACCAGCACGTTCGGGAACATGAATCGCGCGAGCGCCAGCAACCAATTCAACGATGTTGCCGCCATCAGTGCAAACGCAAAAAACAATGGCGTGAAGCAGATCGCCACAAAGCTCCGCCGATCGGTCCCCGCCTTCTTGTCTTTTGCCGAAGGAGGCTTGACCGGAATCGGCGGCAATGCCGGCTTCACGGGAGTCGTCGGCGACACAATCGCGGTGGTCTCAGCTGACTTTTCACCGCGCACCGCTTTGAGCATTTCTTCGACCGACAACTTTGCTCCGCTGCTTGCGGGCACGCTCGCCGATTTAGCAGCGGGAGCAGCTTTCGCAGTCGGAGCATCGCTCGCAGGTCCGGCCGCCGCTCCACCTTTGGCAGCTCGGATCGCTGCCAAAATATCCGCCGTTGAACCAAGCTTCGGAGCCGCTGGCTTCGGAGCCGCAGTTGTCTTGGGTGCTTCGGTTGCCGGAGCCGCAGGAGCTCCACTCTTTGCGCCCTGGGCACGAATCGCGGCGAGAATGTCGCCGGTCGAGCCTGGCTTCGCGGCCGGGGCCACTTTTGGTGCAGCCGCTTCTGCCGTCGGCGTTTCAGTAGCCGGTGCAGGCGCATCGCTACCGACGCTGGGTTTCGCAGCTCGAATCTTGGCCAGAATGTCGGCCGTTGACGGTTTTGGTTCAGACATGACTCTTCACACGCTGAAAACGGATCGCGCACACTGGGCGCGGTCGAGGGGCGAGGCTAAGAGGGGGCGGATTCTGGCGACCGGCTCGCGCGCCGGCAACACTTGGGAATCTCGATGACGTCGGATTTCCCAAACTCAGGACCGAGCAAAAAATGACGTTCCCAGGCATGGGAACTCGGATGGCGGAAGCGATGAGCGACGAGCCAAACCAATTCGATTCCCGTCGAACACGCCCGCAAGTCGAGCCTGCGATGTCGACGGAACACGCCGAACTCATCGATGAGTTCGAGCGATTCATCCACCGCGATCCGGCTCGTCGCGGCCTGTGCGCGAGCGAACTGGACGACTCCGGGCAAGCCGCGCCACGGCGACTTGGAGCTGGGCAACTGGCCGCCGCCGCTGCGAATCTCGCCCAAAACGCGCAGCGAGTCGCCATCGTCACCGGATTTTTCATTCCACACGCGCAGCCGCCGTGTGCTGAGACGGACGGTCCTCCCGGCAGCCTCTTCCTGGCTCACTGCTTGCGAGAGCTCGGAGTCGATGCGGCGATCGTCACCGATGGCCCGTGTGCTCCGGCCGTGCGAGCGGCGGCCGACGGAATTGGCTTCCCCGCCGACCGACTCTTCGTCGCCCCGCTCATGGCGGACGCTTGGTGCGACGAATTCTTGCAGTCCGAGTTCGCTCGTGGATTGACGCATCTGGTCGCCATCGAACGGGTCGGGCCGAGCCACACGCCGGAGTCAGTGGGGAAGAGTGATGAATTGTTAGTGGCGAGTTGCGAGAAAGACAAAGTTCTCGAAAACTCACCGCTCGCCACTCACAACTCGCAACTCCTCGCATTCCTCGCCGACGTTGCTCCCGAACATCACAATCACTGCCACAACATGCGTGGCAACTGCATTGATGCGCACACGGCTCCGTTGCATTTGTTGTTCGAGCGGCTGCCGACGTTGCACCCGACCGCTCGAACGATCGGCGTTGGTGACGGTGGGAACGAGATCGGCATGGGGGCGATCCCCTGGGCTGAGTTGCGTCACCGTCTTGTCGGCGAACAGGGGGGGCGAGTCCCGTGTCGCATCGCGTGTGACTTCAACATTGTCGCCGGCACCAGCAATTGGGGAGCGATGGCGCTCGCTGCCGCAGTTTGTCTGCTGCGAAACCGGCTCGATGTCTTGCAGCCGTGGACTCGCGAGAGACATCGCGACTGGCTAGAGCATCTCGTCGAGAACGGCCCGGCGGTGGATGGCGTCACCGGCCGCCGCGAAGCCACCGTCGATGGCCTGCCGTTTCTGACGTACATCCAGCCGTGGGAAGGCATCCTTCGTAGGTCAGGATTTTCAGCCTGATCCGAGCGCTTCATGGACGTCGGTCTCGGATCGGGTCAGCCTAGAAGGGCTGGCCTACAGGATCTCCAGCGACGGCATTGGCGCATCGAGAATCACACGTTTCGCGATTTGCATCGCGATGTTCTCGGTCATGCGAAGAAAGTGCGGCTTGACGGGATTGTCGTCCTCGAACAGCGAGCCGATCAGGCCGTCGTCGCCGCGTACTCGAATCGTCGCGTCGATCGGAATTTCTCCGAGGAACGGCAGCCCGAGTTCCGCCGCCTTCGCCTTCGCGCCGCCTCGTCCGAAGATTTCGCCCGACATGTTCTCGACGATGCCCAGCACCGGAATCTTGACTTGATCAAACATGCTGATGGCTTTGATCGCATCGAGCAGCGCGACTTTCTGCGGCGTGCAGACGACGACGGCTCCGGCCAAGCCGAGCAGTTGCGAGAGCGTCAACGACACGTCTCCCGTTCCGGGCGGCAGATCGATGATCAGGTAGTCGAGTTCTCCCCAATCGGTTTCTTGCAGGAACTGCGTCAACAGCTTGTGCAGCATCGGGCCGCGCCAGATGACCGCTTGGTTCTCGCGAATCAGGAATCCGATCGAGAGGACTTTCATGCCGTCCGCGTCGATCGGTTCCAGTCGCTGAATTTTCTGGCCGTTGGGAAGTTCGACCTCGCGAACGATCGGCGTCCCCTTCGCGCCGGTGAGCAACGGAATGCTCGGCCCGTAGACGTCGGCGTCGAGCAACCCGACCTTCGCTCCGAAATGCTTCAGGCCGTAGGCCAGCGACGCGGCCGTCGTGCTTTTGCCGACGCCTCCCTTGCCGCTGCCGACCGCGACAACGTTCTTGATTCGCAGGCCGATCTTGCCGCCGGTTTCGCGGCCGAGCACCTGCCACGAGTACACGACGTCGATCTTGCGACTCCCCGCGGAACTGCCGAGCGTGCTGGCGATCAAGTCACCAATGCGCTCGCGCCTCGGGTACGCCGGGGTTGGGAGTTGCACATCAATCTTGATCGCATCGGACGTCGTCAACACGGACCGGATCAGGCCCAGTCGATCGAACGAGATTCCCAGTTCGGGATCGGTCAGTTGTCCGAGTTTCGAGCGGATTTCAGCGTCTGTCATGGTCTCTTTGCTGGCAAAGATCGAGGATTGATTCGTTGACTTTGAGTTGTAGCGGCCTCGCCGACGACGAACAACGAGCACCGTTCTTCACTCCGAACTGGAGATCATCCGCCGGCAAGTTCGCGCAAGTTGCTCGCCGGACAAATCGCCGACCAAGACTTCGCGGACCCCGACGTCTCGCAAAGTCCATTCCAGACCAGCCGTCTCCGTCGGACACAGCACGATCACCGAGGGAACTTTCGGAGACGCGACGAGCTTACTCAGCCATTGCAGGCATTCCGTGATGTCCTCCGGCAAGTCGATCACCAGGGCATCAACGATCGGTGGAAACACGAACGAAAAAAGTTCGCTCAAACTCCGACAGCCACGCACACGCACCGATTCATTTCGGAACTGGCGTTGCAGCTCAGGCTCCCAGCGAGGCCGAGATTCAAACACCACAATCGTCCGCACGGAGTTGGACACGGCAGGCTCGTTCGGCGATGAGGAAACTCAACCGCTACTTGTTGCCCTTGAATGCACCTTGCATGCGGATCAATTCGAGCGGTGACAGCTTCTTGCCATCCGTCGCTGCGGGAGCCGTCGGCTTCGGCGCTTCGGCCACTGGCGCGGCAACCGCTGGAGGTGCCTCTTCCGTCTTCGTCGCTTGCTGTTGACGAATCATCTCGATCGGCGACAACTTTTTGCCTTCGCCACTGGCCGCAGGAGTTGGCGCGGCGGCCGGCTTGCTGGTCGCTCCACCCGCTTTGGCTGCGCCTTGCTGACGAATCATGTCGAGCGGGCTGAGCTTCGCGCCACCGGCCGCAGGTGCTGCTGCGGACTTCGCGCCGGCCGCTCCCTGTTGGCGGATCAAATCCAGAGGGCTGGCCTTCTTTTCGGAGGCGGCTGCGGGCTTCGAGGCTGGAGCAGACTTGGCGGCTGGCGATTCCTTCGCGGGTTTCTCTTCGGCCTTCTTCTTTGGAACTGGAGCATCGACCAGCGTCAGGTACGCGGGATCAATGTCGTACCAGGCGATATCCGCCGGGCCATCGAACAGCACGAGTGCTCGGCAACTCATGTTGACCGTCTTCACAACTCCGGTCAGTCCGTCGAAGCGGCGAAGCTCCGGCACTCCGGATTTCACGACGACGTACTTGTCGGTGTACTGGTTCTTCAACAACTCGGCTTGTTCAAATCGAGCAGACATGGCGGTGCAGCGGTCTCTTGAAGGACGATGGAAAATCGAAGGGCCGGATAATACTGAGCCACTTGGCGGATGAAAACCAATCGCCGACTACGGCTTTTTCTTCTCGGCCAATCGTTCCTGTTCGGCCAGTCGTTCGAAGTGCAACCGGCCGACATGCCACATGTAATTCGGGCCGTAGTTGGCGATGCGACCCCAACGGTTGGCGGTCGCCGCTCGGAAGTACGGCAGCGCCTCCTTCGGACGCTTGTGGGCGTCGTGCCACAGGCCGAGATACAGGTCGATGTAAAACTGCCGCTGTTCGCGGAGGCCTTTTGGCAGTTTCGGATCGATCGAATTGAGCAGTTTGTCTGGCGTGATCTTCTCCTCGAACAGCCGATAAATCGTCGGCATCGGCTCGCGGTCTTCCTTCGTGTACTTGTGGAGTCCGTCTCGCGCTTTGTCGGTTCCCAGCGTCGGAGCCTGAGCGATGTATTTCCACAGACCCGCTTCGCGATCAACGTCGTCGCTGACGAAGAACTTCTCGAATTGAGCGGCCGATTTCTCCGGCTGACCGGCATAAAAGTACGCGATGCCGAGCCGCCAGTGAGACGCATCGAGTTCCGGCTTCAGCTCGCTGACTCGCTCGTAGTCGCGAACGGATTTCGCGAACTCGCCACGAAAAAAGAGCTGGTCACCACGTTTGGAAACCAGCGCCCCGATGTCCGGATTGGCGTCGACCTCCTTCGACAGGCTGGCAATTTCGTCGTCCCACTGCTTGCGCATCTCTTCGCGGTCACTCGCACTGAGTGGATGCTGCCACGGATCGTCCGCAGTCATCAACGATGTGACGACGAGAAGTCCAAGGGCGGCCAACAACACGGTCATGCCGCGCACGAAAAAACTGGTTCGACGAGTGGCCATTATTTTGCTCCTTGATTGTCCGAAGCCTGACAAAGTCATTCAGAAAATTGCATCGGTGAGTTTGGTTGATGGCCGGGCTTTGGTTCGTGCGAGTGTTTGGGCTCGATGAACAGCAGCCCCCAAGCGATCAAAACTCCCGCCAGCAGCGCGAGCGACAATTGCAGTCGGTCATGATGATGAAATTGGATTTCCGGCAGCAAGTCGCTCAGCGAAATGCAGAGGAAGACCCCCGCCGAGATCGCCAACGCGGCTCCGAGGAACGTGCCATTCGCAGTGAGCGCGTGTTCGACCGCGAAGAACAACAACACTCCGATCGGGCACATCGCCGCGAAGGCCATGTTCGCCGCCATCCTCGACCTTCGCGACCAACCGGACGAGGCCATCAGCGTCGTGATCGACATCGCATCCAATGGCTTGTGCAGCGCGATCGCCAGAAATGTCGCGACCCCCACGAACCAAGCCGTCCCGCCAAACGACATTTCGCTCTGCACACTGGCGGCCAACGCCATGCCGTCGATCAAGGTGTGAACGGTCAGGCCGAAACCGATCCCCACCCAGCTCAGTTTGTGTGCCGTGGGTGGTTCGTGTCCGTGACTCGCATGGCCGTGAGTCGCATCGTGATCGTGGTCGTGATCGTGGTCGTGATGATGGCCGTGATCGTGGACCAGACAGCCGGAATGTTCGCTCTCGGCGTTGCTGCCCGGAGCTTGTGCGTCGTCCGGTTCGAGCGATGCGTGCTGGTGGAAGTGAAACGCTCGGATCAGGAAGAACATCCCCAGCAGCCCCGCCATCAACCAGCCGGCTGCGGCGTGAACATCGAAGTGGAGTTTCTCCGTCGCATGCGGCAGCAAGTGAAAGACACCGACTCCCAGCATCAATCCGGCCACGAGGCTCATCAGCAGATGCAACTGCCGGTGCGTGAACCGCATCATTGCCGGAGCCAACCCGCCGGCCATCGACGCCGCCATGATCAGCCCGGAATACAACGCCAACTGAAATCCCAGAGCCATTGTCGCCTCGCACGTCCCTCAAAAAGAGACGCATCTTCCGGGGCGACACGTTCGATTTCCAGCGTTCGCTCGAATTTCCTGTGAGTCAGCCTTTCCTGGCGGACCCAACGTGGAATCGTGGTCGTTTGAAGCGTTCGGGGTCAGGCTGGAAAGCCTGGCCTACGATCAGCGATCACTCGCAGATCGTGACGGGAACTTGTTCCGTGACCGCCCGGTCGGCATCGTTCGCGCGGTGACAGACTGCGGAACGGTTCGTACAACCGGCATCTGCACGGCGAATTGTTCGATCCGCGTTCGCAGACTTGGTCGCGGTACTCGACGGACTGCGTCTGCCGAGTCTCCAGCACGATCAAGCTGGGGAATCCGTACTCGTCCGAATAGACGGTCGTGCCGAGAGCCAAACTGGGAATCAAGGCGAGTGCGACCAGGCGTTTCATGGCAATCTCCTGGAAGTCCATGAAGGGGTCGCGAATCAGGGGCGTTGGCTCCGCGAGATTGACGCAGTCTTTACTTTTTTAACATCAAAAACAGAGTGACCACGGCGATGGAAAAAGTCCGGTATTCCCCTGAAAAACTCACAACATTTGTCCGCGATCTGTTTCGGGCCGCAGGTGTCGGGGAGTCTGAAGCGAGCGAAGTCGCGACGAGTCTGATCGAGTCCAACCTTCGGGGTCATGAATCACATGGGGTACTCCGCGTGGGGGACTACCTCGATGGATTGCGAACCGGTGAGCTGTGCAGCGGGGTCGAATGGCAGGTGCTGACCGAAACTCCGGCCGTGCTGGTTGCCGATGGCCGACGAGGGTTCGGGCAGGTGTTGGCTCGGAGGTTGGTCGTCGCTCTGGCGGAGAAGTGCCGGCCACTGGGCATTGC
>QWQF01000144.1 GCA_003669125.1 Planctomycetota bacterium | reverse complement strand
TGCCGCTACCCAAGCGACCGGTCTTTTGGTCTTGGTGTGTTGCCATCCAGAGTAGGCCTTTGCGAATGACCGCTTGGTACGGCCCTTTCGATTCGTGAGTTTGACCAGCGGCAAAGAACGGCAAGAGGCCGAACGCCGTGGCGGCCATTGGGTAGTCGGCTCCGGCCTTGTGAGCATGCGCCGAGCAACTCGGATCCTTGCACTGCTTGGTGAACTCTGAGCAGCCCCAGCCTCCGTCTGCATTCTGATGGCGAGCCAACCAGTTGGTTGCAGCCGCGACGGCTCGTTCGGAATCCGCCGTGCCGCCGCCGCTCGCCAGCATTGCCTGTCGAGATCCCGAGCCGCGGCCACCGAAGCCCTCACCCGATCCACCGCTGCCACCCTTGTCGCTGGTGCCGACTCCGCTACCGACTCCTCCGAGACCTCGAACAGCCGGACCAGCGCCGATCGCCGAGACATCGAAACCACCAAGACCACCGAAGGATGGACCAGTTGCCGCCGTGCCACCACCGGCTTCCACAAAGTCCGCCGAGTTGTCGTTGAACTGCGCGTCTTGCTCGATGGTCGCGGCTGGCGGTTCGGTCAGCGATTCGGTGTTGAGAACCGTTGGCTCGATCGGCGTTTCGCCGACATCGAAATGCGTGATCGGAGTTTCTTCGAGGGCTTGATCGACTTCGGTGTCGAAGAAGGCCACCTCTTGCAACAACTTCTTAGCCTGCGGAGCGCCAATCGCGACTCCCAGGACCACGAAAATAAGCAGGTGCGTGCCGACGCTAACGCCCCAAAATTTGCCGTTCGCTTTGAACCAGTTGGTGACGTTGGCTTTGAATTCTTCCGGTGTTGGAATCGCGGATTTCATGACTTCAATAATCTGCATGACACACCTCAATGATTGAATTCGTAGCCGTCAGGCGGGATCGTTACGAGCAAGAACCGTTGATGAATTCTGTAGGCACCGAGCTCCGGGCAAGCCGAGGCATCTTACGCGCGACTTCCGTTTGAGGCATCCCCGAACAGAGAATTTGTTGGTTGATTGGGGAGTGTTGCCGGCGGGGAGGCGGAGTCTGAATCCGCCAATTCTTCCCATTCTGCAAGGGTTTCGCGGGTGCCCGGGGCAACGGCAGTCGCTTCCGGGGCTCCGTTTTCCAGCCAGCGTTCGATGGCGGCGTGATCTGGCGGTGCAGTCGCATCCAGGCTTTGGTTGACAGAAGGTCGAGTCCGTTTCCAGGCAATGCCGAACACGACGACCGCTCCGGCCACGATGAGCCACTGCCAGAGATACCCGTCATTTCGTTGCCGGCGCAACGCCGATCTCGCCACATTTTCTCGCCAGTGCAACCGGCCGATGAGCAGCGGAGCCCAGCGTTTCTTGCCCATCGCGTCTTCGTAGGTGAACTGCTTCAAGAAGTAGCCGACGAACGTGGCCTCTTCGTGGATACTGGGCTGGATCGCCAGTTCGGGTGGCTTGTCATAGAAGACCATGCAATACAACCCGGTACGGGACTCGTTGGTGACGCCCCAGGCCTCAAAGACTTCTTTTGCTCCCGCCGAATTCTCTTCGGCCTCGTGAGCGAGAGCTCGCCGCAGGCTGACTTTCAGTCCGATCAACTCACCCCGGTATTTCTCCGGAGCTTCGGCCAGATGGGTGAAGTAAAGATCTTTGCGCGACCGCTCCCACAAATCCTCGAACGACTCGGTCATGCTCCAACGCATGAGTTTCCAGTAGGCCGGCATCTCTTCGCGTGCGAGCGGTTCTTTGTCGGTGACGGCCTGGAAGAGGTACTCGGCCTGAGAGTGCTCGAGTGGCTGCTGATCATTCGGGCCGCTGACGAGCGTTTCGTCATTCGCCTTTTCCACCGGTGTCGAGCCCTCGTTGGGCTTCGCGGTTGCGGCAGCGCCATCTTGGACATCGTCAGCGATCCATTTCCACATCGCCGGATCGCGCGCCCAATAAATGAGCATCCCGACGACCCACAACATCATCACCATTCTCACTAACCGAGACATGTCGCGGCGAGGGAATGAATTCGGGGATCGTGAGGAGAAAGTGGACATGATGGGCTACGGCTGCGCGTCCGCGGGAAGCTCAACGAAACTAAGCTTGGTGAGCTTCTCGCCGTTGGGCAATGTCTGCTTTGTGCAGACATCGACGATCTTCATCAGTTCCTCGTAGCGCAGTTTGGAACCGATTTGAATGATGACCTGATCGAAGGGGCTATCGGGATTCTTGAGAATATCTCGCAACTGGCCATCCAGAGCGGAGACGCCCGCGATATTCCCTTCGCCAATGGCGAGAGTTTGAATCCGGCCGCCGGGAGTCGAAAAGGCCGAGATCACGAGCGTGCTGATGGCCTCGACGGCGCTGCGATTGTTGTCGTCGTTGCCAGCCTTCTCGCCACCCTGCACTCCCGCGACCGGCTTCGGCGGCGGTAGTTTCAGATTGATCTGTCCTTCAATCGGAGCCGGCTTGAACGTCATGATGAAGAACGCCAGCAATTGGAACGCCATATCCAGCATCGCGGCCAGATTGAGCTCGACGCCATCGCCATTGTGTTTCTTTTTTCGACGACTCACAGCGCACCTGCCCTGTTATTCTGCTTACAAAGCGGCCCTGTCGGTCGCCTTGAGTGCGAACTTCCGAAAGCCATTGTCCTGGCAAGTCTTGATCACAAGATTGAGCAAACCAAACGGAGTGTCCTTATCAGCCCGCACCACGACCGTCGTGGGAAGGTCGTCCGTGTCCTTGAAGTTTCCCGTCTTTCGCTTGGCCTCGAGACGCGCCATTTTGGCTTCGGCTTTGAGGTAGGGAACAATGTCTTGCGGCAACGAGTAGACAACCAACTGTCCCTCTTTGTTGACGTTGAGGATCAGCAAGCTTTCCTCGCCTCCCGTTTCGACCGGGCGTGCTGAGCCAACCACCGGCAGCTTCAGCGACAAATCCAGCGAGGCTGCCTTGAAGCTGGTCACCAGCATGAAAAACGTGATCAACTGAAACACCATGTCGAGCATGGGTGTCAGATCAGATTCACCTTCACTTGAGCCGGACATAGATGCTCAGATTTCAGAGTTCAGGTTTCAATTCCGTCGATCACACGATCCAGGTGGCGGATCCATCAACCGCCAGACGCCTCACTCACAGGCACACAAGCCGGTTGAAATCCAAGTCGCGGGCGAATCGGCGGCGTCACGCACTCGCTCCACGACCGGAAACTTACGCTGGTTTTGGTGGCGGTACTGCCGCCGGAGCGGGTGCTGCCACTGGTGCTTTCGCAGCGGCCTTGGCGGCATTGGCAAGTTTCCGGACGAATTCATCCGCGGCAAACATGGTCGTCGCGCTGATGGATGCAACACGGTTCTTGAAGACTGAAAAGAGGAAAATCGCCGGGACCGAGAGTGCGACTCCCATGAATGTGACGACGAGAGCTTCTGAAATTGCTTCGGCCACTTCGTTGGCCTTGATGCCAGCATCGGATCGGGCGATGACCATGAAGCTGGCGATCATCCCTTTCAGGGTGCCGAGCAAACCGATCATCGGTCCCAGAGACCCGAGGACGGCCAACATGCTGATCTTCTTCTCCAACTCGACGACTTGCACCTCGGCAGTTCGTTCCATCGCATCGCGAGCTTCCGCCAAACCGGCCGACAGTTCTCCCAACCCCGCCGAGGCGTATCGGCTGAACAGGCAATCTTTTTCTTTGATTCCCTGGTAAACCCCCTTGTAGTCCCGCTTGTCCATCTTTTGTTTGAGGTCCTCCATCAATTCGGGCGGCATCGCCACGATGGGACGGATGTCGATGAACAACCGGCTGACCAATTGGATGAAGTAACACGACAGCCCGATGATGAAGATGCCGATGGCCCCCGAGATTCGGAGAACCCAGAGGACGACATTCTCTTGAGAATGGCCTTCGGTCGCTGGTGCGCCCTCGTCTTTTTTCGCCTTCTTAGCAGCTGGCTTTTCCGCCACCTCTTCTTCGGCGACCTCTTCCTGGGCCACGGCCGCCGGGGGTGTCAGCCACAGCGTCTCCAGTGAGCCGACAAACAAAGTGCACAACAACACCGTCCAAGCCAGTCGCTTCGAGCGGTCAGGTGAGCCAATCATTACGTAGACCTCGTTAAAAATCGTCAGACTGAAATCCAAGGAATCGCGGTCACGACATCCCTTGCGACCGTCGCCGAAGAAAGACGGACTTGCGAACCCGTAATTACCGTGAAACATTCGCCGCGATTTGGCAAGAGCGGGACATGCTACAGAGGCCCTTGACCGCAAGAAAGTCTGCGGACAGATGTCAGTGAGGTTCGCGAATCGGCTCGCTTGACGGCCTGCCACAGGTCCGATTCTGCTAAAGTGACGGGCGCTTGCTTCGGCGGTCTCGACAAAGAAAACCGGAAGGGCACTATGGATTTGCTGTCTGACTACCAACGATTGCTGACTCGGCGGCACCTCTTTGGCCGCACGGCGACGGGCATCGGAGCGGTGTCGTTGGCGTCGTTGCTGAATCCAGAGATGTTCGCGGCTGACGTGGCCAAGCCTGTTGGCGTCCCCGGAGTGCTGCCGACGCTGCACATTTCGCCGAAGGTCAAACGCGTCATCTACCTCTTCATGTCCGGTGGGCCGTCGCACATCGACTTGTTCGATCACAAGCCGAAACTGAAAGAGTTTCACGGCCAGGAACTGCCCGCCTCGATTCGCATGGGGCAGCGGATCACCGGGATGACGTCGGGGCAAAAGTCGTTGCCGGTCGCGTCGTCGATTTTTAAGTTCGCTCAGCATGGTGACAGCGGAGCTTCCGTCAGCGAACTTCTGCCGCACATCGCGACGATCACCGACGACATCGCGATCGTGAAGACGCTCAACACCGAGGCGGTCAATCACGATCCCGCGATCACGTTCATTCAAACCGGCTCGCAGCAACCGGGCCGACCGAGTCTTGGAGCGTGGCTGAGCTATGGCATCGGCACCGAAAGCTCGAACCTGCCGGCGTTCATCGTGATGATCTCGCAGGGAAGCGGAAACAAAACCGACCAGCCGATTTTCTCGCGGTTGTGGGGCAGCGGCTTTCTGCCGTCGAAGCATCAGGGGGTCCGCTTCCGCAGCGGCGACGATCCGGTGCTGTACCTGTCGAACCCACCCGGCATCGACGGCGGTTCGCGCCGGCAAATGCTTGACGGTCTCGCAGAGCTGAATCAGATCACTGCCGAATCCATTGGCGATCCGGAAATCAACACGCGCATCGCGCAGTACGAGATGGCGTTTCGAATGCAGTCGTCCGTCCCGGAGTTGACGGACTTGTCGTCGGAACCGAAGCATGTGCTCGACAGCTACGGCATTAAAGACGACGGCGTGGACGGTGGATTCGCGCGGAACTGTTTGCTCGCGCGACGGATGGTTGAGCGCGGCGTCCGCTTCGTACAGCTCATGCACCGCGGTTGGGACCAGCACGGTTCGCTGCCGGGCCAGATACGCGGCCAATGTCGAGACATCGATCAGCCGAGCGCCGCGCTGGTCAAAGACCTCAAAGAGCGTGGCCTGCTCGAAGACACGCTGGTCATTTGGGGTGGCGAGTTCGGCCGCACGGTCTACAGCCAGGGAGCACTCACGCCGACCAACTACGGTCGCGACCATCACGGCCGCTGCTTCACGATGTGGCTGGCCGGCGGTGGAGTGAAGCCCGGCCTCACCTACGGTGAGACCGACGACTACTGTTACAACATCGTCCGCGATCCAGTCCCGATTCACGACTGGAACGCGACGATCCTGCACCTGCTGGGCATCGACCACACGAAACTCACGTTCCGTTTCCAAGGCCGCGATTTCCGGCTGACCGATGTCGAGGGCAACGTTGTGAAGGGGCTGCTGGCTTAGCATTTCACCCCAGCACGTCCGCATGGGTTGACGTCCTCGCGAGCCGCTCGATACTGCCCCGCCATGCCCAAGACGTTGATGGAATATGCCGAGTGGCTCGCCCACCGAGACGAATTGATTTGGCCGACCGCGCCGCCGCGCGTCCCGCGAAAGGCGATCCCGTCCATCAAGCCGCTGCCGGGAATCCGGGCGGTGATTTGGAACGTCTACGGCACATTGCTGCGGATCACCGACGGCGAGTTGCTGCTGCTCCCGACTCAACAAATTCGGATGCAGGTCGCGCTCGAAAAGACGATCCAAGAATTCAACATGTGGCAGAGCATGACCCGCAAATCGGGCGCTCCGTGGGAGCACCTCTTCACGCAGTACAAGGATCTCGTGGCAGAAATGCAGTTGACCGTCACTGCGAAAAAGGGGGACGTCGGACAAGTCAGCTCGACCAAGTTGTGGCGCAAACTGATCTCCCGGCTGGAGCAAAAGGAGTACGCCTACGACGTCGATTTCTACGGCGATCCCGACGAGTACGCCGAGAAAGTCGCGTTCTTTTTTCATTCGTGCCTGCAAGGGGTCGCCGAGATGGATCACGCGGCGGCGGTCGTGAAAGCCGTGGCCGAAGCGGGACTCGTTCAGGGATTACTGGCAGACGGTCAGTCATTCACGCGGACGCAGTTGTTGCGAGCATTCCAGGCGACCACTAAATTGCCGCCGTTCGACCGGTTGTTCGCGGCGGGATGCGTGGTTCTGTCGTGCGACGTTGGAGTCAAGAAGCCGTCACGCACACTGTTCACGACCGCTGCCGAAGCGTTCGCTCAACAGGGACTCGACCCCGCGGAAGTCCTCTACGTCAGCAGCCGCTGGCCGGACGATTTGACCGTCGCCAAACAAACGGGATTCCGCACCGCGTTGTTTGCCGGCGACAAGAACAGCGTCCAAGCGCCCGCCGAAGAACTCCTGATCTCTGACCTGCGTCCCGACCGACTATTGACCGAACTGACACAGATTCGCAACCTGCTCGAAGCCTAATTTCGCGAGTCACAATTCACCCCTTTCTAATGCCGTTTGATCACTCATGGCCCAGCCGCTCACTGACTACTCCCAATTTGATTTCGATCGCCCGATGTTCGATCAAGAAGCGGTGCGGGCCGTCAATCCGCAACGTTTCGAGATGGAACAGCTCACGGCGGTCGTGCATGTCGATCCCGCGAATCACCTCGTCGTGGGCTACAAAGACATCACCGATCACGAGTTTTGGATTCGCGGTCACATGCCCGACTACGCGCTGATGCCGGGAGTGATCTTGTGCGAGAGCGCCGCGCAGCTCGGCGGGTTTTACGCTCGCAAATACAAGATCCTCGGCGGCGACTACCTCGGTTTCGGCGGCATCAACGAAGCGCGTTTCCGAGCACCCGTCTACCCAAATTGCCGATTGGTTCTGGTCGTGCATGTGACCAAGCTGCGGCCGAATCGGTTGGTCGAGTACGACTTCCAAGGCTTCGTCAACGACAAGATGGTCTTCAGCGGCAACATGATCGGCGTCCCGATTGATCGGGATGCGGCAGTCCGGGAGCCGAGCTGATTCCCGATGCCCGAAGTTGTCGATCTCCGTCCGAGCTTTCTGTGTTTCGACGATCTCACGCCGTTCCTCACGGACGACGGTCAGTTCGATTGGTCGAAGTTGTTTGGCAACACGAACCCCGTCGAACTCGACGTCGGCTGCGGACGAGGCATGTTCCTGTTCAACGCCAGCACGACTCAACCGGAGCGAAACTTCCTCGGCGTTGAGCTCGACTTCAAGGAAGGCCGGCGCGGTGCGAAGCGGCTCCTCAAGCGGCAACAGTCGAACGCTCGCGTGATTGGTGGCGATGCGAATTACCTGCTCGACCACATCCGGCCTGCATCGCTGGCTGCGGTTCACGTTTACTTTCCCGACCCGTGGTGGAAGCGGAAGCATCGCCGCCGGCGGCTCTTCACCGACTTGTTTGCCGACCGAGTCGCTCGCGTGTTGCAACCCAGCGGCTTACTCCACATGTGGACCGACGTGGCCGACTACTTCGAGATCGTCGAAGCGTTGCTCAAGCACCACACACTCTTTTCGCAGCTTCCGACTCCGCAGGAACGCCCGGCCGCCAACAGCCTGGACTACCAAACCAGCTTCGAGCGAACTCGCCGACAATCGGGCCTGCCGATTCATCGCGGGCTCTGGCAGCGTCTTCTCAGCCCCATCGTTTCCTGAGCGAACACTGCTTGACGAAGCACTGAGCGACTTTTAACCTTCGCCCCCTTCATCCGGGACGATTAGCTCAGTTGGTTAGAGCGCCACGTTGACATCGTGGAGGTCACAAGTTCGAGTCTTGTATCGTCCAC
>QWQF01000163.1 GCA_003669125.1 Planctomycetota bacterium | reverse complement strand
AGCACCTGCCGCGTCTCTTCGAGCGACTTGCGGAAGTCGAGCACCTTCTGAAGCTGCGGGCCAGCGTCGGCCATCGACGCCGAATCAATGTGCTTGAAGAAGACGAAGATCTCCGGGGCCTGCGGTTTCCCCCGCCGCTGCTTCTGCCAACGGTGGAACGCGCGGTGAAACTCTTCTTCCGTGTACGACGAGTACGACTGAGCGTCCGGAGCCGCCTGCCCCCACCGGCGGTGCATCGCCAGAATGAACACGTCGCAGCGGTCAATCTCCCGATTGATCACCTCCTGCGACCGCCGCCCCGTCGAGGCCAACGTGTCCTCCCAGCCGAGCGGCTCGAACTGGATGTCCAGCGCGTCGCCGAAGCCGGCGTTGAGTTCCTCCAGCACCTGCTGGAACGCCGCCCGCTCCACCGCCAAATCACCCGGCGAGGCGATGAAGACGCGAATCGTGCGGACGTCGGACATGCGCAGCACTCCTGCACCCGTAGCCACGCTCGCCAGAACGTGGGCCAACGGGCGCGAATCCCACGTTCTGGTCCGCCGCGGCGGATGGCTACGCATACAACGGCGTCAGGCGGCCGAGCGACTTCGCGAACTTCGGCAGCAGCTTTTTGTAGAGCTTGGTGTGTTCGGCGTTCGGTTCGACGCGATCGGTGAGTTCGACGTACGGCGACAGCAACTCTGCGAGTTCGATCTTGTCGCCCGCTTCACGGCGAGCCATCAGCAGCGCGAGGTACGCGGCTCCGCGCGTCGCGGCCTCGTCGGCGTTTTGTGGCTTCGCAACGGAGACACCGAAAACGTCGGCGATGATCTGCAGCCAGAGCGTGTTGATCGAGCCGCCGCCGCTGACGACGATTTGGTCGAGCGACTTGAGGCCCATCTCGGAGAAGCCGACACGCAACATCAGGCTCGTCGCTTCGAGGCTCGCGCGGGCCAGTACGCCGGCTTTGAACGCGGCGGCATCGGAGGTCACTTCGCCGGAGGCCGTTCGCTTGCGATCGCGGAAGCCGAGGAACGACGCGAACGCCGTCGGCTGCTTGAAGACTCCTTCACCTTTGTAGAACGGCAGAGCCAACACACCGTCGCAGCCGACAGGAACTTTCGCCGCTTCGCTGGTCAGCCAATTGCGGAGATCCTCCTTCGAGGTCTTTTTGCCGAGCCACTGCGCGCAGCCGAGGAAGCAATCGACGAGTTCGTCGTACACGACGCAACCGCTGGTCACGCAGGTCATCAGCAGGTGCCGGTTGTCAGCGGTGCGGAACGAATCGACGAGACCTCGCTTGTCCAACACCGGCTTGCTGCCGACGGCGTTGAACACGACTGAGTTCCCCAGCGAGATCGACGCTCGGCCATCGACGCAGCCGGAAGCGACCATGCCGATCGGCTGATCTCCTTCCGGGTACGCGACCGGGATTCCTTCCGGGAGTCCGAGCAGTTCCGCTCCATGAGCATTCAATCTGCCGAGCACTTCGCCTGCCGCGCCGACCTTCGGAGCGCGCTTGCGAAGCTCGCGGTCGATCTTGTCGAGCTTGCTGTGACCGAACTGCCCTTTGCGATCGAGTTGGCCGAACATGCCGCTCCCTTCGCCGGGTCCGACACCGAACTCTCCGGTCAACACGAGGGCCACGAAAGTGGACGGTACGCAGACGCGTTTGACCGCTTTCTTCCAAGCCTCCGGATGATTCGCCGCGAACCAGCGGACGCGCGACGCGGTCATCCGTGCGGCGATCGGCTCGCCAAGTTCCTTGGAGAGTTTGCGGCCTTCTTTTTCGCCGCGCGGGTCGTCCCACATGATCGCGCCGGAGAGCAGTTCGCCGATCTCGCCTTTCTCAACCGGATGGTTGTGCTCATTGAGCACAACCAGTGCGTGCATGTGTCCGCCGACGCCGATGCCGATGATCGAGTCGGGATCAACGGTCGTAGCCTTGCGCAGTCCGACCATCGCTGTCGGAATGGCTTTGATCCAGTCGCGCGGGTCTTGTTCTTTCCAGCTTGGATCGGCGAGACCAGCGAGGTTGCCGTAGCTCGCGCCGCCGAAGCCTTCCATGCGGTTCTCGTGCGGATTGAACAGCCCGACGGTCAAGCCGCCGGTTCCAAAATCAAACGCCAGAATGCGAGAACGCGAGTCAGTAATTTGCATGGTCAGTCGCCTCGTCGGTGAAGTTCATCAAACGTGTGAAAGCTGAACGGCTCAGTTTAGCAGCCGACTGAAAATCGCCCCACTCGGCATGCCTTGGAACCCGACGCGTCAGCGAGGGCGGGCGTTTCACCGGCCGCGGAATTCCTGGCATTTTGCTGCGCCCCCCCTCGCTGACGCTTCGAGGTTGTGAGTTCTTGGAGCCGCGCCCGTTAGGAAGCGGTTGTCCGCCCTCGAAAACACCGCTTCCTAACGGGCGCGGCTCCAATAAATCACACCCCTTCGGGTTACAAGGACGCACGGCCTTCGCAATTTCGCAAATTGGGCAGACGCGCCCCAGCGGCTCACGGGATTCTCGGCGATCGGTCACTCGTCATCGTCGGCGGCGACCGAGGCAGGTTCGGCTTCTAGGGCCGTTTCCAGCTTCGTCATCTGGCGGTACGCGTTGAATCCTCGCGACATCGAGAACAGGGCGTAGGCGTGAAAGCCGGCGCTCAGAAAGTCGCCGAAGGCCAAATAGGCCAAACCGTCGAGCAGGTACAAACCCATGCCGATGCCGAAGACCCAGAGCAGTCTTTTGCGAGACAGCCAACCGACCAGAACGACCACCACTGCCGTGCAGATCGAGAAGCCGATCGCGATCCCCATTGCCAGCGACGCGGCTTGGGGCTGCTGCTTCCCAATCTCCTGAGCGATCCCATCGACGATCGCGGTGATGGACAGCCCGATGATGAAGTGCCGATCGCCGCCGCCGTGAGCCATCGCGGTATTCACCAACGACAACGCCGCGATCCAGAAGAACCAGTTGGCACCCGCGTTACCGGCTTGAACGCAAGCCGCATACAGCTCGCCGATGCGGCTGGCGATTTCGTTCGGATCGGGGTTCGCGGGAGCATCTGCGGACTCAGCGGGTTCAGACATGATCGCCTTCCGAGAGATGAGTTTCTGAGCGGAGAAACGTGCGCAGGAGTCTAGCCCGCGATCCGATTCTTGCAATCTCCCTCAGCAACTTCACGTCTCGTCCGACGGCGTGGCGGCATTCTTCGGCGCGGGCGTTCGCAAGAAGTGCGGAGCCTCAAAGGACGCGGGGGGTTCGCCGGTGGCTTCCAGCAGGCACAGGCTGCGCGGCATGTTCTCTGGCTTGTCCTCGACGCGCGAGATGTCCGCGCCGAGATAGTTCAGCTTCCGTTCGAGAAACTCGTAGCCACGGTCGAGGTGATAGATGCGTTTGACGACGGTCTCCCCTTCGGCCGCGAGTCCCGCCAGGACGAGCGCCGCACTGGCTCGCAGGTCCGAGGCCATGATGCACGCTCCGCTGAGTTGTCGCACTCCACTGATGATCGCACTCGGACCTTCGCGACGGATGGTCGCTCCGAGCCGAGCCAGCTCAGCGGCGTGCAGAAAGCGATCCGGGAAGACCTTGTCGGTGACGACGCTGATGCCGCTCGCCAAACAGAGCAGCGACATGAACTGCGCCTGCACGTCGGTCGGCAGGCCGGGATACGGCAGGGCGGTCGCGTCGACGGCTCGCAGTTCGGGCGGAGCATCGATGCGGAGGACCGGGTGCTCAATCGAGACATTCGAAGCCTGAATGCGTGGCAGCACTTTCGCCGTTGAGTCACTTTTCATCGATTCGACGAGTACGTCGATGGCGTCCAGCCGATCGAGTGGTGTCGGCGATGCATCTGCCAAGTCGATGCGGACGCCGATTTCTCGCAGCTTCTCAACGACGGCCGTCAGGTGATTCAGATTGACGTTTTCCAATTCGACGCAGCCGCCGGTGATCGCGGCGGCGACCATCAGCGTCGCCGCTTCGATGCGGTCGGGAATGATTCGGTGTTCGATGCCCGTCAGCCGATCAACACCCTCGATGCGGAGGAACGGCGTGCCGAGACCTTCGATCTTGGCTCCCATCGCGTTGAGCAGATTGCCGAGGTCGATGACTTCCGGTTCGCAGGCGGCAGCCTCAATGATCGTCTCGCCTTCGGCCAGCACGGCCGCACTGAGCACGTTGCACGTTCCGGTCACGGTGCTGCCGAACGGGCCACCGAGATAAATTCGGTTGCCATGCAAACGCTTGACCTCGGCAAGCACATAGCCTTTCTCGACGCGAATGTCCGCACCGAGCGCTCGCAGTCCTTTGAGGTGCAACTCAATCGGCCGGTCGCCGATGTTGCAGCCGCCGGGCAACGACACACACGCTCGGCCGCGACGCGCGAGCAACGGTCCCAGGACGCAAAAACTGGCTCGCATCTTGCGCACGAGTTCGTAGTCGGCAATCACCGGCCGCTGATCGACAACTTCCATCGACAGCGAACGATCCGCGCGGCGCTCGATTTTCATTCCGAGCGTTCGGAGCAACTCGGCCAACGTGGTCACGTCCACGAGATTGGGGACATCGCGCAGCACGGTCTCGCCGTCCGCGAGCAACGCCGCCGCCATGATCGGCAACGCCGAGTTCTTCGCTCCCTCAACCCGCACTCGTCCCGCCAGCGGCTTCCCACCGCGAATCACGAACATGTCCATCCTTGGACCCTCTGCTGTTGCCGACTCTCTGAGTCGGGAGTTGTTTTCACAGAAGCCCCGACTCGGAGAGTCGGGCTACGGAGTTTTCGTACCGCTTTTAGCCCTTTCGGACGGCTCGGACAACACGAGGTTGCTTGGCCAAATCCTTGAGCACGGCGATGTCGTCGTAGCGGCCATTCGCGGCCAGCAGTTGCGTGACGGCGTCGGCCTGTTCGCCGCTGATTTCGATCAGCAGTTTCCCTTGTGGGACCAGGTACTGCGGAGCACCGGCAATCAATCGACGAATGACGTCGAGTCCATCCGGGCCTCCGTCGAGAGCTGATCGAGGCTCGTGCAACCGCACGTCGGCCGCGAGCGTTTCGATCTCGGCCGACGCGATGTATGGCGGATTGCTGGCGATCAGATCGAATTGTGTGTCGGTCGTGAGCGGAGCGAACAGATCGCCGCACAACCAACGGATGCGACCGGCGACGCTGTGCGTCTCGGCGTTCGCTCTCGCGATGTTGAGCGCGGCCTGCGATAAATCAATCGCCGTGACCTCAGCGTTCGGACAGTTCACCGCCAAAGAAATCGCGATGCAGCCGGAGCCGGTACCGACATCGAGCACTCGCGGCGCGGCTTGCGGCTTCAGGATTTCAATCGCATCGACGACCAGAGTCTCCGTGTCCGGCCGTGGGATCAGAACGTCCTTCGTGACTCGGAAATCGAGCCCGAAGAACTCGCGGTGTCCGACGAGGTACGCAACCGGCTCGGCGGCGGCACGGCGTTTGACCAGATCGCGCATCGTCACGCGTTGAGGATCGGTCAGCGGCTGGTCGTAGTTCGTGTAGAGCTGAATCCGCAGGCAGCCGCGCGCGTGAGCCAACAGAATCTCGGCATCAAGCCGCGGCGATTCGCTGCCCTGAGATTTCAGATGCGGGATCGTCCAATCGAGAATCCGCTTCACCGTCCAGACATCTCCAGCAGGAGTCGGCGGTGCGTCGGACATGCGGCGGGCCTTTGGTTGGTCATCTGTCGGTTAGGGCTCTGTCCCAGCCTACGCTTGTGGGCCAACGCCCTTCAGGCGTTCGTTGCGATCAAACTCCAGCATCTGGCTGATGAGGTCATCCAGTTCACCCTGCATGATCTTGTCGAGCTTGTAGAGCGTCAGGCCGATGCGATGGTCGGTCAGGCGATTCTGTGGGAAGTTGTATGTCCGGATGCGTTCGCTGCGATCACCGGAGCCGATCAGCGTGCGACGCTGATTGGCGCGATCCGAGTGTGCTTTTTTCTGTTGCTGTTCGAAGATCTTGCTGCGGAGCAACCGCATCGCCGTCGCGCGATTTTTGTGCTGGCTCTTTTCATCCTGGCATTTGACCACGATGCCGGTTGGCGTGTGAGTCAGTCGCACCGCGCTCTCAGTCTTGTTGACCTTCTGGCCGCCGGGGCCGCCGGCGCGCATCGTGTCCATTTCGATGTCTTCCGGACGGAGTTCGACTTCGACGTCTTCGACTTCCGGCAGCACGGCGACGGTTGCCGCGCTCGTGTGGACTCGGCCTTGAGCTTCCGTCTCCGGCACGCGCTGCACTCGATGGCCGCCGCTCTCGAACTGCAACTGGTGGAAGCAGCCTTCGCCGCTGACCGAGAACGTGGCCTCTTTGATGCCTCCCATTTCGGCATCGGTCAGGTCCAGTAACTCCATCTTCCAGCCACGAGTCGCGATGAACCGCGTGTACATTTCGAGGAGACTCCGAGCGAACAGCGCCGCCTCTTCGCCGCCGGTTCCCGCTCGGACTTCGACGATGCACGAACCGCGCGTCATCGAGTCGCCGGCCGTCAGCACGTCTTCGATTTCGACGCGGAGCGCTTCGAACTTCGGTTCGACTTCGGCGAGTTCAGCCTTCGCGTAGTCGCGAGCCTCGTGGTCGGAATCCTCGTAGATCAACTGCTTGATGTCGGCGACTTCTTGTTCCAACCGATTGAACTCGGCGATTTGGTGGGCCACTTTGCGCAGGCCACCGTGTTCGCGCTGCAAGGCGAGCATCCGTTCCACGTCCGCGAGCACGGCCGAGTCTTGCAGTTGCCGCTCGATTTCTTCGAAGCGTTGCAGTTTGGATTGCAGGCTGGGGTACATGTCGGTGAGCGTCCCAAGAATTGGATTTGGAATCGAGACCAAAAAACCGAGAGGGTGAGACTCCCGCTGAGCTGTCGTGTGACCACGGCAACGGCTCAGCGGGAGCTTCACCCTCTCGAATGTGTGCCAGCCAATTCTTGTCGCTGCCAGACACGCCCTGCCGGTGCGTCTGACGGCAGCTACGCTCCCTTGACCTTCCAGTTGTACTTCTTGGCGAACTTCTCGACGCGCCCGGCGCTGTCCACGAACTTCATCGTGCCCGTGAAGAACGGATGGCACTGCGAGCAAATATCGACGTGCAGCTTCACCGACGTGCTGCGCGTCTTGATCTCGGTGCCACAGCTACAGTGGACCATGACGTCTTGGTACTTGGGATGGATGCCCTCTTTCATGGCGACGCCTGAGACCTTCACAAATGACGGAAAAACAGCCGCTCGGCCACCCCGGCCGAAAAGCGAGGGGGCGGAGTCTATGGGGACACACCTGAATCGGCAAGTTTGCACCAGAATGTCTCGGACGACTCGGACAGACAGGCGGTCAGTTCGGTCAAAGTACTCGTTGGAGAGTTTTTTGTGGTTGATGTCGATACCGCGACGACATTTGTTTCCAAATCGTCAACGCGCAGCACCGTGTCGCGACGGTCGAAGCACATGGAGTTTTTCAGACACTTCGATTCACCAAATTGGCATTCGCAGTAGGTTTGACGAGCACCGGCCGGATCGTCGCTTTCGAAGAATTCAACTTCCGTAACATTCGGCTCGGCCATTGGTGTGAGCAACGCGGAGCAACTGGCAGGCAATCCCGATCTCGGAGCCTGCGGCGCACAAATCTCATGCGCTCATTCCGGGCGGAGCAAGCAAGGCAGGGAAGTCACGGCAACTCCGCAAAATCACAGGATTTTGGCCCGCTGGTCAAATTGAAATCAAGCGATTGGGTTCTGATCGCGCGTCGTTGGACGGTCTGGAGAATTTGCCTGTTACACGATGAATTCATTTTTGCTCGGCGATCTGCTTGACACTCTGTTGGCGGTGTTTCTGTTAGGGTTGTTCCGGATGTTCCGGCAGCCTTCCCCAAGATTTCAATCGACCACAGAGGATCACTTCCATGGTACTCACGGCTTGGCTGAGCAACTTTCCGAAACAACTCACACGCCGTAGTTGCATTCGCAAAGCGAAGTCTGGCCTCTGGAGCCGTTCGTCCGACGCGGCAGAGGTACTGGAACCACGCGCGTTGCTGGCGGTGGTGTTGGCCGACTTTAATGGCTCATACGAAGGAACGTACACGGGCAGATCCGTGCAGAACGATCCAATCACAGGAACATTCCACGTGGATATTGCCAATGGCAGCATGAGTGTGGACGTCGAAGATATCGGCGCAGTCGACCAGCCGGGGACACGGCCAGCGCGCATAGCTGGGTAGTGTGGGCGAGCTGGCGCGATCGCTGTTGGTTTGATATCTCTCTCCTGGAATTCGTCTGCGTGAGTTTGCTGGTCGTGTGACTGCGGACTGGAGCGCAGGAAACCAGACCAGGAGGTGT
>QWQF01000169.1 GCA_003669125.1 Planctomycetota bacterium | reverse complement strand
GTTGCGATTGTCGGGGCCACCGGGGCCGTGGGTCGGATCATGTGTCAGTTGCTCGAAGAACGCGACTACAGGGCCGGCAGTTTTACGTTTCTCTCGTCGAAGCGGAGTGCCGGGACGAAGCTGACGTTTCAAGGCCAAGAATACACGGTTCAAGAACTGACGAAGGAGTCGTTCAAAGGACACGATCTCGTCATCGGCAGCACGCCGGACGAGACGGCTCGCGATTACTTCCCGGCGGCGGTCGAGGCCGGTTGTCTCGTCATCGACGAGTCCGGTTACTTCCGGATGAATCCGGAGGTGCCGCTCGTCATTCCAGAAATCAACCCGCAAGACGCACTGAAACAATTGGCCGCCGGACGCGGCATCATCGCCAGCCCGAACTGCTCGACGACGCAGATGGTCATCGCGCTCAAGCCGCTGCACGATGCGGCGCGCGTGACACGCTGCATCGTCAGCACCTACCAAGCGGTCAGCGGAGCCGGCTTGCAAGGCTCGGTCGATCTGTTCGAGGGAACCAAGGCCAGCCTCGCCAGCGGCGAGTATGCGTACTCGGCGTTCAAGCACGCGATCGCATTCAACGCCATCCCGCAGATCGGCGGCCCGAAGGAAGAGGGCTACACCAGCGAAGAAATGAAGATGGTTTACGAGACTCGGAAAATTCTCGGCGACCAGTCGATCCAAATTTCCGCGACGTGCATCCGCATCCCGGTCGCCAACTGCCACAGCGAGACCATCTGGGTGGAGACCGAACGCCCGGTCTCGCCGGAGGAAGCTCGCAAGCTGTTCGAGTCGTTCCCCGGCATCGTGGTGCTGGACGACCTGGCGAACGGCCAATACCCGATGCCGATGAATTGCACCGGCCGCGACGAAGTCTTCATCGGCCGCATCCGCCGAGACCTCTCGCACCCCAACGGCCTCACCTTCTGGTGCGTCAGCGACAACCTCCGAAAAGGAGCCGCCACCAACGCCGTGCAGATCGCGGAGCTGCTCGCAAAGCACAAGTAGGGTGGGCCGAGTCCTCGAGACCCAACATCGTCCAATAATTCCATCACTATTTGGTGGGTCTCGTGCCGCGACCCACCCTACGAGAGTTACCATGAACCACTTCCATTACGACAACGGTGAATTGTTCTGCGAGCAGCAGCGGGTGGCCGAGTTGGCCGAGGAGTTTGGGACGCCGTGTTGGATTTATTCCAAGGCGGCGTTGCTCGGACGCCTCAAAGAAATTCAGACGGCGTTCGCGGCCGTGGACCCGGTGATTTGTTACTCGGTCAAGGCGAACTCGAATCTCAGCATCCTCAAGTTGATGCACGATGCCGGCAGCAGCTTTGACGTCGTCTCCGGCGGCGAGCTGTATCGCGTCAAGAAGGCGGGAGCCGACACCACGAAAGTCGTCTTCGCCGGAGTCGGCAAGACCGACGACGAGATTCGGCAGGCGCTCGAAGAACACATCCTGATGTTCGACGTCGAAAGCGAAGCCGAACTGGATGCCATCGCGGCGATCGCGCAGAAGATGGGAGTCATCGCGCCGGTCGCGTTGCGGCTCAACCCGGACATCGACGGGAAGACGCACGCGAAGACCACGACCGGCAAGAAAGGAAACAAGTTCGGCATGGACATCGAGCGAGCCGACGAACTCGCGGCGAAAACGCTGCGAACTCCCGGCTTGGCGATGAAGGGCATTCACATGCACATCGGCTCGCCGATCCTCACGACCGAGCCGTATGCCGAGGCGGTCAAGAAAGGGATCGACGTCGTCCGCAGCTACCGAGCCGCTGGTCACGACATCAACTGGATGAATCTCGGCGGCGGCTTCGGCATCAGCTATCGCCAAAACGAGGGTCCGCCCGCGAAGGCGTATGCCGACGTGATCGTCCCCGGCGTCAAAGAAGCCGGATGCCGCCTGGCCCTCGAACCGGGGCGGTTCATCGTCGGCAATTCCGGCGTTCTGGTCAGCAAGGTCGTCTACACGAAACGCGAGGGGGGAAAACTCTTCGTGATTCAAGACGGAGCCATGAACGACCTCGTGCGTCCCGCGATGTACGACTCGTTCCACCGCATCTGGCCGGTGAACCCGCGAGTCGCGATGCCTGACAATGTCGAAGGTGAAATCGCTGGCTGTGAGAAATCCGACGTCGTCGGCCCGATCTGTGAATCGGGCGACTACTTCGCGAAAGACCGCTACCTCCCGCCAGTCAATCGCGGCGAGTTGCTCTGCACGTTCAGCGCCGGGGCCTACGGGACGGCGATGAGCAGCAACTACAACTCACGTCCGCGAGCCACCGAACTGCTTGTCGATGGCGACCAAGTCAAAGTCATCCGCCGTCGTGAAACCTACGAAGACCTCGTCGCTGCGGAGTTGGTGTGAGCCATGACAAAACCAAGTTTGGTTGTCGCCAGCCGCAACGCGAAGAAGCGGCGTGAGATTGAGGACTTGCTTGCTCCGTATCACATCGCAGTGCTGAGTGTCACTGATTTTTCCGATGTCCCGGAAGTCGTCGAGGACGGCGACACGTTCGCCGCCAATGCGGCGAAGAAGGCGACGCAGACGGCGAGATTCCTGAACTGTTGGGTACTCGGCGAGGACAGCGGACTGATGGTCGATGCGCTCAACGGTGCGCCGGGGGTCTACTCGGCTCGCTTCAGCGGTGAGGGAGCGACCGACGAAAAGAACAACGCCAAGTTGATTGCCGAGTTGGTCAGCGTCCCGGATGAGCGACGCGGTGCGCAGTATCTCTGCCATGCGGCGATCGCTGATCCGTCGGGCACGATTCGACTCACCGTCGAGGCGACTTGCCGAGGTCGGATCATTCGCGAGCCGCGCGGTTCAAACGGGTTCGGTTACGACCCGTACTTTTTGATCCCGGAGTATCACCTCACGTTCGGAGAACTCAGTTCGACCGTGAAGCAGCACCTCAGTCATCGAGCTCGTGCGTTTGAGCGACTGATCGTTCCGCTGATTGGGTTGCTGGAATAGGCCAGCCTTTCCAGGCTGAACCGATTTCGGGGCGAGGCGGTGTGAAGCGTTTGGGGCAGATGGAAAGCCTGACCTACTCGTCGCCGATCTCCAGCGACTCCATGCGGCGATACAACACCGGCCGAGGAATCCCGAGCAACTTCGCGGCCAGCGTCTTGTTCCGCTTGGCTTTGATGAGCGCACGGCGGATGAGATCCCGTTCGATGGTGGCGAGATGTTCGTCCAACGGCGGGATCGGTGGCTCGTCGAGTGATCGTTGCGGTGGGCCGACCGATTGAGCTTCTAAGCCCGCGCGAAATCGAAGCGGCAAGTCCGACGCGCCGATCAACGGCGCAGTGCAGTTCTGACGAGCTTCCTGGACGACCATTGCCAACTCGTCGAGATTGCCCGGCCAGGCGTACTCTCGCACTTGTGGCCAAACCGAATCGGCGAAGCCTCCGATTTGTCGGTCAGCATTGCGATTTTGCGATTCGAGGAAGGCTTGAGCCAACGGAATCAAATCGTCACCCCGTTCTCGCAGCGAGGGAACTTCGATGGTCAGTGTCGTCAGCAGGAAGAAGAATTCCGGGATCAGCCGCTCGTCCTCGACGGCGTCGTGCAGCCGTTCCGTACTCGACGACATCAAGCGCGGTAACGGCATTCGCCGTGTCGCGCTGACACCTTCGGTTCCGTACTCCGTCAGCAGTCGTTCCTGCAGATCGCGCGGCAAAGTGTCCACATCGGTCAGGAACATCGTTCGAGGCAGCAATGCTCCGACGGGACCGTCCTCGGCCTCGGGGTGCAACAGTCGCTTCAGAGTTTGCAAAAGCGCGAACGGTGATTGGCGACAGTCGAGCGGCACAAACGAACCGGCTTGTACTTCGACTTCCTGGTGGATGGCCCGTGCGAGATGCTCTTTGCCGACGCCTCGCGGCCCGACGAAATGGACCGGCGCGGTCGTGCCTCGCGCGATGCAGACTTGCTCAAGCACACGTCGCATCGCCGGACTGCGGGCGATCACAGTTTTCAAGCCGAACCGTTGTCGCAGTGACCAGCGCAACGTCGACAGTTCCGCGTGATACCGCAACGCGAGCGATGTCGGTTGCGACGTTGCTGGAGTTGGCAGCGGCGAGATGATTCCCAGAACGCTGGTGATTCGGTCACCGCCTTCATGCACGGGAATGAACCGGATGAGCTTCCCAATTGGCGGACCAGATTTGTTGGGGACGTAGACCGGCACATCGAGTTCTTTTCCCGCCAGACTGTCGGGAGGGGGGCACAACGCGGTGGCCAGTTCGCGAATCGAGCGTGGATCGGCATCGGACGCGAACTCGACCATCTCGCCGACGATTTCGTCCGCGGTCCAGCCGGTCAGTTGCTCGCAACCAGCGTTGAAGAACAACACGCGGCGCGACGCTGAGACCAAAAATACCGGCGTCGTCGCCGATTTCAGCCACGTCTCCAGCCGAGTCTTTTTCTTGCCGGTGCGTTCACGCATCGGGAGTCCTTTGTTTGTGGTGGATGCGTCTTGCATCCGTCACCGGTGGAACCGACGCGAGACGCGTTGGCCACGTCGCGGTAGCATAGCGACCTGCAAAGAAATCACTCGCACGGATGGGCTGGCCGGATAGAATCTCGCCGTCAAATCTCGATCGGAGGCGGTCATGCCGGAATTTGATCGTTGGGTGCAACGCTACGTGCGTCGGATCAGCGTTGGTGAATTCCTGCGCGATGCGGCCGAGTGGCTGGCTGGATTCTGCTTCGTGTTCGGTGTCGCGGTGCTGGCGGTGAAGCTGCGCTGGCCGAATTTGTGGCCGCATGTCTTGTGGCTGGTGGCCGCGAGTGTCCCCGCGACAGGCGTGGCGTGGTGGCTGTCGCGACGGCGGCGATTGAGCCGTCAGGATGCGGTCGCGATGCTCGATCAAAAACTGGCGGCGGGCGGATTGCTGATGACGCTCAGCGAACTCCCCGGCGCGGCGTGGAAGGTGAGGTTGCCGCAGCTCGAATCTTTGTGGCGGCGAGCGTTGCCGACGTTGCGTCCCGTGCGATTCGCAAGGGTGCTGATCCTGCCGGTCACTTTCGCGGTGGCGACATGCCTTGTGCCGCTCCGTGACATCACTGAGCCGGTTGTGGAGGGTGCGGCCGCTCAGCAGACGATGCAGCGGCTGGAAGAGTTGATGCAGCAACTTGAAGAGGCCGAGGTTATCAAGCCGGAAGAAAAGGAGAGCGAGCAACTCAAGGAGGAGATGCAGAAGCTGAGCAACGAGACTAAAGAACGGCCGCTGACTCACGAGAAATGGGAAACGGTCGATGCGCTGCAAGAGCGGCTGAAGGCCAAGCTCGAACACCAGTCGAATCTGATGTCGCAGGCGGCGGACTCGTTGGCCGCGCTGAGCGAGGCGTTGAATCAACTCAGTCAATCGGGCGAAACAAAACTCTCGGACGAGCAGTTGCAGCAGTTGGAAAAAGAAGTCGCGAAGGCAATGCAGGAGTTGGCAAAGAGCGGCTCGCTCGGCAAGCTGTCGCCGGCGCTGCAAGGCAAGCTCGGCGAGATGGCCAAGTCGGGACAGTTCAAACTGCCGCAGGACGCCACCGAACGTGAAGCACTGGCGGAAGAACTTCAAAAATTCCTCAACAAGGAATCGTTGAAGCTCGCCGACCTGCGAGCCAAGTGCGAGAAGTGCAACAACCCCGATTGCGAGGAATGCAAGAAGCCAGGCGGCACCTGACTGAGCACCGGCAAGCGTCTCGGTCGAGATGCGAAAATGCACAGGGTCGGAAAAGGTGGAGTGACCGAGGGGCCGGGCCACGCGGATCTCGAATTCGGCGACATGTCGAGTTCGCAGGGAACAAAGTTCAAGGAGACGATCTTGCCGCCGGGATATCTCGACAAACCGCGTGACGAAATCCTGTCGATCACGGCAGCCTCACCGGAGGTCAAGCCGGTGGACGCGGCTCCGCGAAATGCGGCTCGGCCAAACGAAGCGGTCTCGGGCAACGAGGCCTGGAACCGCAACGTCCGCCCGCGACATCGCAACGCCGTGAAGAATTATTTTTCCGAGAAGAAGTAGCACCTCCCGTTCGACCTCCAGAAAGCCACATCTTGCCCATGGACGCGCCTGCTAAAGACCCGCTTCTGACGCCGTCCGAAGTGGCGGAGGCTCAACAACTGTTGCAGCGGCTGATCGACGGACTCAATTCCGCGATCTTGGGACAATCGGAATTGATCGAGCAGGTCGTCATCTGCCTGTTGGCTCGCGGGCACATGCTGCTCGAAGGCTTGCCGGGACTGGGCAAGACCGAGTTGGTCAAATCGTTGTCGTCGCTGTTGGGACTGTCGTCGCGACGCGTGCAGTTCACTCCCGATTTGTTGCCCAGCGACATCATCGGAGCCCCGATCCTCGAAGATCGGAATGGCAGCCGCAAGTTGGTGTTTCACCTCGGCCCGATCTTCGCCAATTTGGTGCTGGCCGACGAAATCAATCGCGCGACGCCGAAGACTCAGTCCGCGCTGTTGGAAGCGATGCAGGAACACCGCGTCACGGTGATGGGCGAAACGCACCCGCTGCCGCAGCCGTTCTTCGTGCTGGCGACTCAGAATCCGATCGAGTTGGAGGGGACGTATCCGCTGCCCGAAGCTCAAGTCGATCGCTTCACGTTCAAGATCATCGTGCATGGAGTCAGCAGCGAGACGTTGCAGCAGATCATCAGCACTCGGAAACGCGGACAACCTCCGGTACTGTCCGAAGTCATGTCGGCCATCGAACTCACTCGGCTATTCGATCTGGTCGATCGAGTTCATCTTCCCGAAGCGGTTTCAAATTACATCGCACGGCTGGTCACGGCCACGCATCCGCAGCAGCCGGACTCGCCCAATGAAGTCAAGAAGTTCGTGAAGTACGGAGCGTCGCCGCGTGCCGCGATCTCGCTGGCAAACACCAGTCGCGCCGCCGCGCTGTTGGCCGGTAAGCCGAACGTGGGATTTCACGAGGTCCAGAAGGTGGCTCCCTGCGTGCTCGGACACCGGCTGATCCTGGATTATTCCGCCCGTCTCGAAGGTTGGACTCCTCCCAAAATGGTCGAACTGTTGACCAGCCGAGTCGCCGAAGTCGCACATCAGTTTCCCGCGGACGTGAAAGCATGACGAATCGCAAGAATTGGTTGTTGGTCATTGGACTGCTCTTGGCCGCTGCGCATTGTTCGGTCTTGCCGGCGCTGGCTTCGGGCGAGACGTTTTCGCTGACCGGTCATGATTTGCAGGTGGATGTCGATTCGCGGTGGGCCGGCTGCGGACAGGGCGGGTATTGCCCGGTGCGGGTGCGCGTGGTGAATCGCGGGCCGACGCGCACATTGACGTTTCGCATCGCCAAGTCGTACCAGCTAGTCACTGGCGTGCGGCAGACGATTGAAGTTCCGCAGAATGCGGCGTTGAGCGTCACGCTGCCGGTGCCGATGGTCAACTCCTCGACCACGGCCGAGTTTCGTGTCGAACAGTCCGGCAGTCTCTTGGAGAAAATGAATCGCCCCATCAATCTCCCCGAAGTCAACGTGGCGGAGATTGGCCGACCGGGTTTGCTCGTCGTGGCGCCTGGCGTCGTGGACATGCAAGCGTTCGAGGATGGAGCGACGACGTTTCGGCACACTGGGGGAGGAGCCAGCGGAGCTAGCTCTCGAAGCTCGACTTGTGTCGCGTTGCCCCGCAGTTCATTGCCCAGTTCGTGGATCGACTACAGCGGCCTCGACATCGTTTCGATCTCGCTCGATGAATTGACCAAGCTCCCGAAGGGGACTCGCGCGGCGCTGATTCAATGGACTCGTTGCGGCGGCACGTTGCTCGTGACGGCCGCCGGAGATCAGGAGACCGCGAGCAGCACGGCCGCCAAGTTGCTCGTCGACGATTCGGTCTCGGCCAGCGCTTGGTCGTGGACCGAGCCAAAACTCGAAGACCGCAATGTTGCGCAGATCGTGCATCAGGACGCCAGCGTGAGCGTACCATCCCTCATTGTTGCTCCGACGACTTCACCCGGCGAATGGTCGCGCGAGGCGATGCCGTTTCGCGTCACCGACGTTGGATTTGGCAAGCTGGTCCTGTTTCGCGCCGAGCCGTTTCCAGGCACGGCTCAGGATTGGTTCTGGTTGCTGAAGTCCGTTGGTGGCATGCCCCGCTGGGATTGGGGAAGGCGACATGGCGAGTCGGCTCGCATCGGGACCAGCGATTTCTTTCTGTTTCTCATTCCGGGCATCGGCGGCGTGCCGGTCGTGATGTTCCTGGTGTTGATTACGATCTTCGCCGTCGTGATCGGTCCGCTGAATTACTTCGTACTGGCTCGCCGCAAGCAACTCCACTTGCTGCTGCTGACGATTCC
>QWQF01000162.1 GCA_003669125.1 Planctomycetota bacterium | reverse complement strand
GCGAGCATTGCCAACCCATGAGACAAGGGGCTTCGCGTAATGGCTGATCGACCTGCTGACTCAACTACCGACGAGAATCGTGGTGTCCTGTTTCAGTCGGCGTATGGAGGCATTCCGAAAGTCGTGCTTTACGGCATGATCCCGTTTCTGTTTCTCGTGGCAGGAGCCTTGTTCGTTCATGCCGTGTGGTTCGGCGATGGGATCGCCATAAAAGGGTTCAAGTTGTCACCAGAGACCTTGGCTCATTGGGTCTGCCCGGCGATCTGGTTTCTGTGTGCCCTGGTCCTTGTCTTGGGCAGCTATCGTCACATCCACCCGCAAAGCATTGTCATCACAGCGGACGAGGTGCTCCTCCCCAAAGGTCGCTTCACCGCCGAGATCGTCCGCATTCGCTGGCAAGACCTGAAGGCGAGCATTTGGTCTGGCCAGATTTCATTCATCGATATCTACGAAGTCACTTGTCTCGATGCTTTGCACGGGACCAAAATCCGGATCGCGTCGAACCTGTTTCGAGACTTCGATGACTTCGCCACCTTCGCACTCATCGTCGGTGAGCAGATGGGCGAGAACTGGTCGATCAAAGGATTTCTGCCGGGAGCGATCCGCGGAAATCAAAAACTCGCACGAAGGGCGATCGGTCGAATTCAGGCTCGCGAGAACAACTGATTGTCACGATGGCTGACAGAAAAATGGGCACAGAAACAACCTTCCGAGGAGTTGCCCCGTGACTCTTTTTTCTGTCCCCATTTTTCTGTCAGCCGTTTGAACTCGTTGGACTCGCCGTGTCATACGATGTCGATTACAGGAGACGCTCGCGTGAAGCCAACGATCGCCCTGCTTGTGTTCGGACTGGTCGCAGTCGAGGTGGTTGCCGACGACCCTTCGCAGTCGAAGTCGATTCCAACACCGAGCAAGGACACTGCCGCCGGTCCAACCCAACGGGGCGTGATCGTAGCCGCGTCGGATGCGACCAGCGCGGCGCACCGGTTCAAGACGCTGATCGCTCAGGACGCGGGGCTGAACTTCGCCGTCGTCAGCCCGAATCAGAAGCACGACGTCGGAGACCTTCAGTTTGTGTTCTGCACGAAAGCCTCGCGCTCCGAGCTGAAGCACTTGCTGCCCGCGGCTGCTTTGAGTGCTGACCTCAAGCCGCAAGGATTTCTGATCTCAACCGATTCCACAACGACTCAGGCCGTGGTGATCGGCGGCGATCCGGATGGCCTGAGATACGGCGTAGGCGAGCTATGGCATTACCACTGCTCGCTGGACGGCAAGAGGATCGTGCCGCAGAACTCGTTGTGGTTGGTCAAAGCGCCCGCCTTTTCCAAGCGGATGTTTTGGAACTGGACTCACTGCACGAATTGGGATGACGATCTCAGCCGAGTCCATCAGACCAAGCATGTGGACGCCATCGGCACGCTGGAACCCTACCTCGTCCAGCCCAACGGTTTTGTCGACACGTTTCAAAAGGTCGTCGATTTCCAGGCGGATCATAAACTCAATGGCCTGATTGTCTGGGGCTTCATCAACGACGCACATGGCGGACTGGCGACGGCTCAGTCGGTCAGCAAATACGCGAAAGCCAACGGGGTCAAGATCCTGCCGGGCATCGGCACGATGGGTTATGGCGGCTTCTATTTCGGAGGCAATCATCCCTTCAACATCAGCACTTTTCTGGCCAAGCATCCGCAAGTTCGCTTGATGGTGCAGGCCGATGGCAAAGACATGCCCGGCACGCCGTGTCCCAGTGATCTGGTCTTTCAGCAGTGGCTACGCGACGGGGCCGAGTGGTACTTCACAACGCTCAAGGACATCGGCGGCGTGAATCTGGAGCACGGCGATTTTTTCCAATGCCATTGCCCGCGCTGCAAGATGCAAAGATCGCTGCCGGAAAACGATCAGAACTACCACTGGGACATGATGGCGACGCAGGTGCCTGTGATTGAACGCGGCTTAAAGATCAGTCCCGATCTATGGTTCTCGTATGCCTGCTACGACGCGTACAGCGCCGCGCTGCTGAGCAACCCTCCCAAGTTTCTCGCCCAATATCCGAAGAGTGCGATCACTCAGTGGACTTACACCAAAATGATCGCTGATCCGATTTTGAATCCGGCCGGCTCGTGGCCCCTCAGCCTCCGGCCGCCGACCGGGACGAATCATTCGGTCGGCCTCTTGCATCAAGGGAGCCATTGGGATGTGAAACGCCAATGGTGGGGCGAGTCGGACAAATCGGCCGTGGCCTTCGGCGGCACCTACTCGTTGGTGAGCGACTTGATCCAGCAGACCTGTCACCGAGCAATCGCGGACCAATCCGAGGGCCTGCAAATCATTGGTCAAATCGGTGCTGCAAGTCCGCAGAATGAGCTGAACTATCTGGCTCTGGAGGCGTTTAGCTGGAACCCACAGCTCGATTATCAAACGTGGATTGATCGCGAACTCGCACCACTCTACGGCGGGCCGAAGTTGTCCCGAAGGTACTACGAGCTTGTCAGCAACATCACGAAACTGCCGCAGGAAATTGCGAGCGACATCCAAGAGGCACAGCAGACCCACACGCAGATGTCCGATCCGCGACAGGCACGGCGGTGGGCGAACCTGATTTCCGAACTGCGGCGGCGTCAGACTTTGACGCCGTAGCCTCCTTCGCTTCAACGTCCGCCGCGGCGGATCATCGTTCCGCGTGATGAGCCGAATGGTCAAACGGCGTCGGTAATGCGTTCGTCTCGTCACGCGGAGCGATGACAGCCGTTTCAAAGCCGTCGAGTCAAGGTGCTACGGTGCGACCACCTTTGCCAGCAGGTTCTTCAGGACATGCGGCGAGATCAGATGGCTCCGGTGAGTGTCGTCGATGAAGATCGACCAATCGCCGTGGTTGATGCCGTTGGTCAGTTGCTTGAGCGGTTCGGCGTAAGTTTTGTAGACGTCTCCGTTGAAGCAACACGAATCGAATTGATTCAGCACCTGGATCTGCTTGCGAGGACGGCCATCCTTCGGCGCGATCCCGCCGAGGGCGAAGACTTCCAGCCACGAGGCGATGCCGGTCGCCCGATCGAGGACGCCGTCTTTGTTCGAATCCTCCTCGCGGAAGATCAGGCCATACTCCTGTTCCGAGTCACCCGCACTCCCTGGGCTAAACGGTCGCGCGTACATCGGGAGGGCACCGGCGACCGGGATCGAGACATCGATCCGCGGATCAACCGCCGCGTAGAGATGGGTCGTCCATCCGCCGCCAGAGAGTCCAATCATGAGCGTCTGCTTGGGACTGGGGTGTTCGGCCAGCAGTTCGTTCAGGGCCTGGGTGATCGGTTCGAGAAAGAACCGCATCGTTCCGGCTTTCAATGTGGGTTCGACCTTGGAGAACAGTTCGTCATGACCGGCGACGCTCCGTTGACGGATCTCGAACTTTTTACCCTCAATGACACCATCCGCATCGCGATTCCACCCGACCAGCGGCATCTGAATGATCGCCACGACGTAGCCGTCGCGGAGCAGTTGATTCACCGTATCGCACAGCCCGAACGCCAAGTAGTTCGCTGGGCCTTCAGGCATGTGACCGCCGTGGACAATCGCCAGCTTGGAACCCACGGGACTGTCGGATTTGGGTGTGACGACATAGACATTCGCGTGCCAATCGAAGCCCGACACATCGACATCGAGCCGCTTGGCCGACGCCAACAAACCCGCATCGAGACTGGCGAGTTCGGGGGCGTCTTTCGCCACGTCATGCTTGGCCGGACGAGTCTTCGGCAGTCCATCGGGCCAGATCGCGCGGATCAACCGCTCTCGGGTCGCCTCGGCTTCGACCGAGTTATGAAAGCGCACCAGCCCATCAATGCGAAAATCCTTCAACGCTTCGGGCTTGGCCTGCGCAGCGACGTCGCGCGCCGACAGAAGGCACAGGCCAAGCAATACGGCCGCGCGCCACAGAGCACCGGAAAACGATGCGGCTTGTAATTGAATGTCACGCATTTTGTTCTCATTTCTGTTTCTCAGCCCACGACTCAACGCGCCCGCAGAGTGACTTCGTCGGCCCCAGATGTCAAAGTGCCGGACGTGCGACGTCTGTCGGGATGATGGCGGCAAACGACCTGATTGCGGAACGAATCCGCGAAAAACCAACAAGGAATTGGCATGACTCTGATTCACAATGGGAGAAACACCATGACGCATCTTCTGAGGATCTTGCGATCGTGTGCGATTCTTGTTTTCGCAACGTGCGCCAACGGACTCACCCAAGAACCGTCAGCAACCCGCTGTTACCTGATCGGCAACTCGCTGACTTGGGATACCGTGCCGCCGCTGTTGTCTGGCGATGTGCAGTGGCACGTTGATTGTGGAGTCCACCTGCCGTTCATCCACGCCAATCCCGAAAAGCCGTGTGTGAAAGAATCCACGCTCTGGCCGACGGCTCTTCGGGATCGGCAATACGATGTTGTCTCTGTGCAGCCGCACTATGGCTCGACCTTGGCGCAGGATGTCGAAACGATTTCTGCTTGGATGAAGTTGCAACCCAAAGCGGTGTTCGTCATTCATTCGGGCTGGGCCTGGCATGCTCAACGCGCGGCCGAATTCGAGAGCTACGCGCCGCCAGAGCAGATGACGCACAGTCCGGGCTACTTCCGCGCGTTGGTCGCCGAGTTGCGTCGGCTGCATCCGGGACGAGAGCTGCGTCAGACGCACGTGCAGAACCTGCTGGCAGCGATCGCCGATGACATCGCCGCGAACCGAGCGCCGTTCAAGAATGTTGTCGAGCTGTATCGCGACAACATTCATCTGACTCACAGCCACGGCAAGTATCTCGCGCACAACGCCATGCGGCGCGCACTGGGGCAAGCGCCGTCAGCCGCCGGGTTCGAGAAGCTCGATCCCGATGTGAAGCAATATCTGGACGGCGTCCTCGCACAACTGACGACGGCTCCCGCGGACAGAGCGCTGTTGGCTCAGATTCTCTCGATTGAGGAAACGGTTGATCGCTCGGCGCTCATCGCGAAGGTGTCCGACAAGAACCTGCAAAGCAAACTCGTCGCTCTGCTGCCGGAGATCGAACGAGCGGTAAAGGTGCGTCGCGGGACTCTCACGCTGGAAGCCGAGATCAAGGAGATCGGCGGCAAGCTGATCTGCACGCCGAGCGGCCCGCAATGGCTTTCTCTGGCGACCGGCGACAGCGGCACGGAGATCTTCGATGTGCCGGCCGCGATTGACCTCTACAACGGCAACAATCCGCTCAAGGGCAAAGGGGGGAGAAACGAACGGGTCACCGACGACTGGCTGAAGCGCCTGTCGGGGCTGACGACGTTGCGGCGGCTCGATCTGGCGAACTGCGCCATTCAGGGCGAAGGCTTGCAGCACATCGCCGCGCTCGCCGGCCTGCGGGAACTCAACCTGACCTTAACTCCCGTCAGCGATGACGCACTGAGGCATCTCGGTGGCCTGACCGAATTGCGGATCTTGGGGCTGGCCTCGACGCAATGTACCGGCACCGGATTCGCCCATCTGAAGTCTCTTCGCAAGTTGGAGAGCGTCAACTTCCATTTCACGCCGCTCAACGATGCCGGGCTGCAAGCCATCTCGCAGGTTCCGATTTCTGACCGACTGTGGTTCGCACATACCCGGTTCACCGATGAGGGAGCCGCTCATCTGAAAAGCCAAACACAACTGAAACGCTGTGGCATCGGCAGTGCCGACAAGGCGAGTTCGGGAGAAGCCGTCGCCGCGCTGACGAAGTTGCCACTCGAAGACCTCGCCTTACTCGACAACCAGGCGACACCCAGCGGTCTCGCCCACGCAGCCAAGATCGCCACGCTTCGGCGGCTCGACGTTTCGCATGCCCCGACCGTGACCGACGATTCGATGCCGTTGGTGGCTCAGATGCCAATGCTGGAAGAGTTCAAGCTCGGCAGCGCTCAGGTAACCGACGCTGGTCTCCAGTCGTTGGCGGCCTCAAAGTCACTGAAGAAGCTGTGGCTCAGCGGTATCAAGGGCATCACTCCCGCCGGTATCGAACAGCTTCGCAACGCTCGCCCCGAGTTGGTGATTCAAGCACAATGAAACCTAATCAGCAGCCCTGCGCGACGAGCCGGGATGATTCACGGATGCAACAAAGTTTCGGCAGTGTGTCGTAGGCAATCAGGCCCATTCCAACAGATGGCGGCCGTAGCACAACGGCAGCGGGCGGCCGGCGTTGTCGGGCAACTCTTGCGTGTAGTCGATTCCCAGATGGTGCAGCAGAGTCGCACAAATATCATCGGGATCGAGCGGCCGATCGACGGGGTACTCAGCCTTGTCTGTTGAAGATCGCAGCTCGGTCGTCATACAAGGGAAGCACTTGAAGACGAATGCACAACCGGCGCGAGATCGTCGCTCAGCGAAAGACTTCCGTCGAATTCGGAGAACAGCATGATCGGTTTCCGCTCGTTGGTTCGCTGTCACATATTTTTTGTGCTCGTGGTGTTGCTGATCGCCGCGACAAGCCCGGCTCAAGAGATCGCTAAGTGGACGGCTCGGCCGGCGGAGTGGAAGGGGGCGGTAGTCACCGACGGCAAGGTCGCGATGACCGCCGATAAGTGGAGCTTCTTGATCGCGCCGGACGAGCACACTCACATCGAGTTGTCGGCGAACGTCACGATTGCCGAAGCGGCGAAGCAGTTTCAGTTTTTCGGCAATGGTTGGTCCGCTTGGCCGCCGCCCGATTGGGGGGATCAAGGTTTCGAGGCGGCGTTGCTCGTGCGCGGTGCGAAGGATTCGGGATTTCGCGTGCAGTTGTCGCACAAGCAGCAAACGATCGGGCTCGTGAAATATCCCGATGGCGGTTATCTGCGAGTCGTGCCGTGCGAAGTGAAGCTCAATCAACCGCACGCGGTCTCGGTGACGGCCCAGGGGGACGAGATCGTTGTCCGCGTCGATGGGCGAGAGCGGATTCGGTATCGCGACTCATTCTTGCCGCTGACGGCGGGTGGGATCGGCATCGGGACGAGTTCCGCGGCTCGCGTTGTGCTTGACCAAGTCGTCGTGAAGCCGCTGCCAAACGTGCCGACGAAGAGCGTCGATCGGCCGCATGTCGCGAGATTCGCGGTTCGCAAGTGGCTCGGCGAGCGGCAGTGGGTGTTCGATGGCGACGAACCGATTCTCGAACTGCACAACGAGCAAGATCCGAGTTGCTTCGCGAAGCTCAAGCCCGGCTACAAGCCGCAGCTCACGTTTGATTCGCATTGGGGGCTGGAGAATCAAGGAGCCTTCCCCGACGCCGCCAGCAAATGGACTGAGCCGGTCGTCAGCGACGGCGGTGAATCACTGAAGGCGACGTGGTCGGCTCGCAACGTGAAGAATCGGTTCATCACACGGAGCACTCTGACCGTCGGGTTTGACTCTCGCCGCGGGACGTACACCTACGACATCGACAGCGAACTGGAAGTCCTCCCCGGCGAGCCGTTTCATTTTCGGTACGGCTTTGATTTCGAGCATCACACGCCGCTCGATCCGTTTCGCTGGCAGTATTTGATCGCCAAGCGAAAGTCCGGCGAGCTGTATCATCGGCCGGTCTATCCGATTGATCCCGGTCCTCAAAACGATCTCGAAACGTATCACGGTCAGCGCGTCTGGTTCGGCCGGCATGTGGACCAGATGCACGTCGCTCCGGCGATCGAGTACGGCATCAAAGCGGATTGGAATCGCGATCCGAAGGACGTCGCGAAGATCATGCCTCGCAAGCTGAACACGGCGGTCTGTGCCGCGTTCTACGACACCGGCGTCAGCTTCGAACCAGAGACCGCCGCGCCCGGCACGAAGCTCCGCGTGCAGTACCGCTACACCGGCTATCCCGCCGCCGAGGCCGAGTCGCTCTTTCAGCAATCGAGGATTTACGACGCTCCGACGCTCGACCCGCAGCATCATTACCTCTTCGCCGACGAATGGCCGAAGCTGACGTTCAGCCAATTCGTGCCGCTGAGCCAAACCTGGATCTACGGCCGCACGCCGTTCATGACCGCTCATAACACGCGGCCGACTTACGAACTGGAAAAGAACTGCGGCGCGGGGAGCGGCTTCGCGATGAAGCTCGGCCCGGCCTCGTATGGCAAAGCGAATCTGCCCGTCCGTAGGTTGGGTTTCCAACCCGAACTCCCGCAAGCCGTCGGTCTCGACAAAGGCCGCTGGGTGATGACCGCGCTTGTGAAGTCCGTGAACGCTCACGGTCCCGGTGGCCGGATCGAACTCGAAGCCACTCAGGCGAAGACGAACAAGCCGCTCGCAACGGCGAAACATTACGTCGGCAACGGCAGCTTCGATTGGAAGCGAACCGGATTCGTGTTCGATGTTCCCGAAGAGGCGGGCGCGCTGACGATCGCGTTCGGCAATTCGGGGACCGGCGAGATGCTTGTCACCGACGTCGAGTTCAAACGTCTTGCCGACGGTGAGGCCCCGCCAAGCGACATCGCTTCGCGGCCGAACGACCAACCACCGAGCTTCGGCTCTGCTCCGGCCGGAGCGATCGCCGACTATCGGATGCTCGAAGGCAAAGGCAACTTCGTCTTCAACTACGCAACTGGCCCGCTTGGTCATCTCGACTTAGCAAACCTCGAATGGGTCGTCGATGACGGCCGTCCGGCATTGCGCTTCGCCGACAATCTCACGAGTCAAAAGAACTATCGCCGCGACAGCGGACTCGGCCGCAACTATCTGGGACATCCTGCCTACGCCGGCAAAGAGACGTTGCCGATCGCACTCACCGGCCATCATGGCGGCGGCGGCCCGATCAAAGGACTGACGCTGGCGACCTGGATCAAACCCGCCGCCCAGATGGGCAAGAGTACTCACGGCGGCAAAGGAGATGTCATCGGCTACGGCGCTCGCCGCTTTATCCTCGGCCTGCATGGCCAGCAGGCTCCGTATCAACTCGCCGCGCGGATCAACGTCAACGACATCATCGCGACGGACACGAAACTCGAAGCCGACCGCTGGGCACATATCGCGATGACCGCGGAACCGTTCGACGGCCAGTGGCGAGTCCGTCTATTCCACAACGGCCAACCGGTCGGCGAAGGCCTGACGAACATGTTCCCCTCCGACTCGCCCATCGTGCCGTCGCTGATCCTCGGCGCGGAACTGTTCTACTTCCACGACGCCTACTACCGCGGCCTCATCGGCCACACACTGGTCTTTGAACGGACGCTTTCACTAGCCGAAGTCACCGAGCTGGCGAAGTAAGCCATACGCCACCCTTTGCTCACTCTTTTCCCACTGAGTGACTCAGAACCCATCAACTCCAATGGCAGAAAGCCCAAGTACCCCACGACCATGAATCACACATTCGCACGACTTCTTCTGCTCACGCTGATCGCAATCAGTTTTGCGTGGGCATCGCCACCGAGTGCCGCCGAATTGGTTTACGAAGGGACCAGCGGGATCGGGCACGGCCAGCACATCGTGTTTCTGGCGGGCGATCACGAGTATCGCTCGGAGGAGTCGTTGCCGGCTTTGGGGCGGCTGCTGGCGAAGCACCACGGCTTCAAATGCACGGTGCTGTTTAACATCGACCCGGAATCGGGTGAGATCGTGGCGGGGACTCCGTCGAACATTCCTCACATGGAAGCACTCGAAACCGCAGACTTGGCCGTCGTGTTTTTGAGGTTTCAGAATCTGCCGGCCGAACAGATGAAGCATCTCGATGCTTATCTGAGTCGGGGTGGTCCCGTGGTCGGAATGCGGACGGCGACGCATGCGTTTCAAATCCGCGCCGGGCAGCCGTTCGCCAAGTATGACTACCGCAGCAAGGAAGCCGGCTATGAACTCGGCTTCGGACATCAGGTGCTTGGGCAAACGTGGGTTGGTCACTATGGCCGCAATCACCAGCAAAGCACTCGCATCACAATCGTCGATGCCATGAAGTCGCATCCGATTCTGCGAGGCGTGAAGGATGTCTGGGTTCAAGCTGGTGGCTACGTCGGCAAGCCGATTGATGGCGATGTCCTGACGATGGCCCAACCGCTCAACGGGATGACACCGGATTCCGCTCCGTCGGAGACTCAGCCGCCGATGCCTTCGGAATGGACTCGGACCTACAAGTCCGCGTCTGGCAAAGCAGGCCGCGTCTTCACGTCGCTGTACGGGACGCCGGAAGATTTGACGAACGACGGTTATCGTCGGCTGATGTGTAATGGCATTTTCTGGGCGCTCGGCCTGGAAGACAAAATCACGCCGGACATGAACGTCGCCACCGTTGGCCCTTTCAAGCCCAATACCTTTGGCAATCAAACACATGCTCGCGGCATCAAGCCGGAAATGTATGCCGGGTTCGAAAGCCCGATTCCCGCGAACAACAACACGCAGCAACCCGCCGCCAAGGAAGGCAGAAAGAAGGACAAGCCGCAGAACGACAAGCCTGATACGAAGGCGGAAGCAGCGGTCTCGGAAAAGAAACCAACCAAACCCCTCGCCACCGGCAAACCAGCTCGCTTTGTGCGCATCGAGCTTCCCGGCGACAAACGCATTCTGACTCTGGCCGAAGTGGGAGTGATCAGCGGCAACAAGAACATCGCCCCGAATGGAACCGCGACTCAATCCAGCACCAACGGCGACGGCACTGCGGACAAGGCGATTGATGGGAATAAATCGCCGGACTGGAATAAGGGCGGGCAGACTCACACCACGAACGCCGGCTCGACGAATCCGTGGTGGGAGCTCGACCTGAAAACGTCCGCGAAGATTGAAAAGGTCGGCATCTGGAATCGTGACGGCTTCGAGCAGCGGCTGGACGGCTTCACCATCACGCTGCTGGATGAGGATCGGAAGGAAGTCTTCCGCGCGGTGAATGTCGCCGCGCCGGAGGTGATGGTCATTGATGTCGAGAACGATGGCCGGATTAGCTGGCTCACCTACACCGGGAAGACCGGAGAGCCTGCCAAAGGAGGCGCGAAGACTGCGGCTGACAGCGGCAAGAAGAATCCTCCGAAGCCGTCCAATGAATCCGCTCTGGCCGACGTTCCCGCCGACTATCGTGATCCGCTGCCATTTGCGTTTCAGCAGGGGGATGTCGTCGCGATTCTGGGGAACGGCTTGCCCGATCGGATGCAGCACGACGGCTGGATGGAGACGCTGTTGCAGAGCGAGCTGCGCGGCAAACAAGTTCGTTTCCGCAACATGAGCGCCAGCGGAGACCGACCGGACTCGTTCCCGCGCAGCAGCGGAGCGACGTCGATGACGGAGTATCTGCAACATGTGAAGGCCGACGTCGTCTTCGCGTTCTTCGGCTACAACGAATCCTTCGAGGGAGTCGAGAAGGCGGGCGAGTATCAGCAGAAGCTGGTCGCGTTCGTGAAGAAGACTCGCGGTTCGAAAGCCAACGGAAAGTCTTTCCCGCGCATCGTGTTGTTCAGCCCGATTGCTCATGAAAACACGGGCCACCCGAACGTGCCTGATGGCAAGGCTCACAACGTTCAACTGGAAGCCTACACGGCGGCGACGGAGGCAGCGGCCAAAGAAGCGGGCGTCGCCTTCGTCGATCTGTTTCATCCGTCGCGGCAACTCTTCAAGGAAGCCAGTTCGCCGCTGACGATCAACGGCGTGCATTTGACGCCCGAAGGGAATCGCCAACTGGCGGAAGTCATTGCCACGGCATTGTTCGGCAAACCGGTTGCCACATCGTCTGCGATGGAACCACTGCGGAACGCGGTGCTCGACAAGTCCAATCACTGGAACAACCGGTATCGCGCTCGTGACGGCAATGACGTGTGGGGCGGACGCTCGACGTTGAAGTTCACGAACGACCAAACCAACGCCGTCGTGTTGCAGCATGAGCTGTCGATGCTCGATGTGATGACCATGAATCGAGACGCTCGCGTGTGGGCCGTCGCTCAGGGCAAAGATGTCGTCGTCGATGACGGCAACGTCCCCAAGCCGGTCGAAGTGATCTCTAACGTCGGCGGCGGGAGCAAGAGTTCCAGCGCCATGAAGGAAGGCAAGCTGAGCTACATCAGCGGCGAAGAGGGCCTCAAGCACATGGCGGTCGCGGACGGATTTGAAGTCAGCCTGTTCGCCGATGAAGCTCGGTTTCCGCAGCTCGTGAATCCGGTGCAGATGCAGTTCGACACCAAGGGGCGATTGTGGGCCGCAGTCTGGCCAACGTATCCCAAGTGGGAACCGCTCAAGGAAATGAACGATGCCCTGATCATCGTCCACGACGACAACAACGACGGCAAAGCCGATCGAGTCACCGAGTTCGCTCGCGTGCAAAACCCGCTGGGCTTTGAGTTCTGGAACGGCGGCGTCATCGTGACCTGTGCGCCCGAAATCCTGTTTCTCAAAGACACCGACGGCGACGACGTGGCCGATGTCCGCACCATCCTGCTGCAAGGACTCGATTCGTCCGACACACACCATGGCGCGAACAATTTGATCTACGGCCCCGACGGAGCGATCTATTGGCAGAGCGGTGTGTTCATGCAGCACAACCACGAACATCCGTGGGGACCGTCACTGCAATCCGGGGCGTCCGCCATGTATCGCTTCGATCCCCGGCGTTTCACGATCTCGCTGCACGCCAACAATTCGCCCAACCCGCACGGCATCTCGTTTGACCATTGGGGCTATCACTACGCGACCGACGGCACCGGCGGCCGAGCGTTTCAGGTCCGGCCGGAAGGCAAGGGCTTCGCCATGCACGAACTCCTGAAGAAGGAAGTTCGTCCGGTGACCGCCAGCGAAGTGGTCAGCAGCACGCACTTCCCCGAGTCGATGCAAGGAGATTTTCTCATCTGCAACGTGATCGGGTTCCTCGGCATCAAGCACTACCACCTCGAACGCAACGCGGAGAAAGGAACCGTTTGGGGAGAACCCGCCGGGGCCGAGCTGACCGTCACCACCATCAACGCGGACGGTTCCAAGACGCTGGATAAATCACGCGGGCTGATGATGAGCGGCGACAAAAACTTTCGCCCCTCGGATGCCATCTTTGCTCCGGACGGATCGCTGTATATCAGCGACTGGCACAACGCGATCATCGGCCACATGCAACACAACGTGCGCGACCCGAATCGCGATCACACCCACGGCCGCATCTACCGCATGACCGCCGTGGGTCGGCCGCTCCAACAGCCAGTGGCCATCGACGGTCAGCCCATCGCAGCCTTGCTGGAGAATCTGAAGTCGCCGGTCGATTCCATTCGACATCGGACGCGCGTTGAACTCAGCGAACGGGACTCCGCGGAAGTCATCGCGGAGACCAAGAAATGGATCAAGACGCTCGACCCGAACTCACCGGCCGACGCACATCACCTGCTGGAAGCTCTGTGGGTTCATCAACAGCACAACGTCCGAGACTACCAACTGATGGGCGAACTGCTGAAGTCCCCGGCCCCTCATGCGCGTGTCGCGGCCAACACGGTCAAGCACCTGTGGTTCAACGTGGAAAGTACGATGCGCGGCGGTGTGATCGCCGCCGAAAAGCTGGCCGCCGCCGAGAAGTCGGGCATCCTCAGCGACACCCCCGAACTGACGACCATTCGCATCAGCACGATCCCCGAACGCATGCTCTACGACGTCACGGAATTGACGGTGAAGCCGGGGAAGAAAGTGAAACTCACCTTCGCGAATCTCGACTTCATGCCGCACAACATTCTGCTGGTGAAGCCGGGGACGGACAACGACATCGGCCTGAAGGCGATGGCGCTGGGTGCCGGTGGTTTCGCGGTGAGTTATGTGCCGCAGAGTGCCGACATCCTTTGGTCCAGCAAGCTCGTCGATTATGGCAAAGAACAAGTCATCGACTTCACGGCTCCGCAAGAAGAAGGAGCCTATCCCTACATCTGTTCGTTCCCCGGTCACCACCTGCTGATGCGGGGCACGCTGTATGTGACGAACGACCTGAAAGCGTTCCTCGTCAAGAACCCCAAGCCGGTCGTCAAGCTAACCGAGTGGAAACTCAGCGACCTGCAAGACGACCTCAAGCGCGTCAATCAGCACCGTAATTTTCTCCGAGGCCAACAGCTCTTCACAAAACTGGCCTGCGCCCAGTGCCACAAGATCACCGGTGCCGATCCCGCCCCCTCGGCCATTCATGACCATTCTCATGCCGGCCATTCGCACGGCCCCAGTCTGACGGTCGGCCCGGACCTCGCCGACGTCGTCAAGAAGCACAAAGGGGACGCGAAGGTGGTGTTACAGGAGATCCTCGAACCGTCCCGCAACGTGGAAGAAAAGTACCGCAAATTCATCTTCGAAATGGAGTCCGGCAAATTGGTCACCGGCAATATCGTCGCCGAGGACAAACAGACCGTGACCGTCCAAACCGGCCCAACCGCGGATCAACAACAGAAGCTCACGAAGCAAGACATCGAATCACGCCGCCCGTCTCCGATCTCCATCATGCCCGCGGCGATCCTCAACCCATTGGACAAGGAACAGATCCTGGATCTGCTCGCGTACTTGCTCGCGACGGGCAAAGCGGATCACCCTGCGTTCAAGCACTAACTTTCTTTGGACTGCGGCAGCAGGCTGCCGCAGTCCAGGTGGCATGTGGCGAAAAGGATGACCTCTATGATTCGACATTGTTTGATCGTCGTCTCAGCGATGCTCGCGTTGACGAACTCGATCCTCGCTGCGGACGCGCCGCCGAACATCGTGATTTTCCTCGCGGATGATCTCGGCTATGGCGATCTCGGTTGTTACGGGCATCCGATCATTCAGACGCCGAACCTCGATGCGTTCGCCAAGCAGGGGACGCGGTTCACTCAGTGCTATGCGGCGTGCGCGGTGTGCAGTCCGTCGCGGTCGGCGATCCTCACGGGGCGGACGCCGTATCGGAACGGGGTCTTCACCTGGATTCCCGAAGGTCGCGAGATTCATCTGCGGACCAGCGAGATCGCGCTGCCGAAGCTGCTCAAGGAACGCGGCTATGCGACGTGTCATGTCGGCAAGTGGCATCTCAACGGACACTTCAACAAGCCGACGCAACCGCAGCCGAACGATCACGGCTACGACTGGTGGCTGGCGACGCAGAACAACGCGGCTCCGAGTCACGAGAATCCCAGCAACTTCGTCCGCAACGGCCAGCCGGTCGGCAAGCTCGAAGGCTATTCCTCGACGCTGATCGTCGATGAGGCGACCACCTGGCTGAAGCAGCATCGCGACAAGTCGAAGCCGTTTTTGTTGTCGGTGTGGACTCACGAGCCGCACTACCCGATCAAGTCCTCGCCCGAGTTCAAAGCCAAATACCCCGACCTGACCGACGACGTGCAACGTGAGCATCACGCCAACGTGACGCAGCTCGATCATGCGTTTGGGAAACTGATGCGGACACTCGATGAGTTGAAACTTGCAGAGAACACGGTTGTCTTCTTCACTTCTGACAACGGCCCGGAAGGTGACGGCATTAAGTCTCCGGGGCGCGGTTCGACGGGCGGATTGCGCGGTCGCAAGCGAGCCGTTTATGAAGGGGGCATCCGCGTCCCCGGCATTGTGCGCTGGCCAGGTAAGACGAAACCGGGAACGATGAGCGATGTGCCGGTGATCGGCTCGGACATTTTCGTCACGGCTGTCGGAATCGCCGGCGCGAAATTGCCGATGGACCGAATTCTGGACGGCGGCAACCTGCTGGCCGCGATTGAAGGCCGAGCGGTCGAACGTGCGCGCCCGCTTTACTGGCGCTGCGTGATCGCACCGGGTCCACTGAAGACGGCCATGCGAATCGGCGACTGGAAGATTCTCGCCGACGAACGGCTCACGCAGTTTGAACTGTACGAACTCAAGAATGATCCACAGGAAAAGACCGAACTCAGCGCAACTCAACCCGCCAAGTTTCTGGAGATGAAAACCGCGCTGGTCAAACTCAACACCGAGATCGAAGCCGAAGGGCCGGACTGGTGGAAGACCAACGATCAAGGAGAGAAGAAGGCCGACAAAAAGACAAAGAAGAAGGCGGAGTAACGTGTCCCGTAGTTGTCTTACTGAGGATTGGTGATTGCTCGCTGTTGACCACTGCTGCTTGGTTCGCTCATATTGAAAATTCAAAGTCCCTTCCGCGAGCGCGTGTGGCCAAAAAACTCGGCCGTGACCGAAAGGTCAGTCGCGATTTGCTTTGGAGGTACTGGCCCGGTGAGAATCTTGGCCGCGGCCTACCTCAATTCGGCCGAGTTGGGAGGAACGATCGGGACGGAGTCTGAAGATTCTTGGTGAACCGAGCTCATCTTTCAGAGAGTACATTGCAATGGATTACGTCCTGCATCCGTGGCAGTTCTGGTTGATCGGATTGGCCGGCTGGATCAACCGCAGTCAGCAAGAAGCAATCGAGTATCTGCGGACGGAGAATCAAATTCTGAGGGAGGTTTTCAGCAAGAAACGCATCTTGCTCAACGACGATCAGCGACGGCGATTGGCCGTCAAAGAGAACGTGCTGGGACTGCACCGGCTGCCCTACGGCCCCGAACGCCTGACGCTGCGAATGACGCTCGTCGAGGAACAAGACTTGGGCACCAAGTTCTTTGATCACGAATCGCATCACGGCTCGGATCGAGTCGTGGAAGAGGAGTAAGAACATTCGATGTCGCCACGCTCGCCAGAGCGTGGGGTTAAACGACACTCGGCCCACGCTCTGGCGAGCGTGGCTACGGAAACTCAATCATGAAACGCACCTTTCAAATCGCCTTGATGTTCGCGGCCGTGTCCGGGGCTGCATTGTTCGCCTGGGCTCAGAAGCCCGGTGATCGACCTCCGCCGCCCGGTGCTCCCGGCAAGATCAAGAAGCCGTCGATGGCGGACACCGTCAAAGCTAACATGTATGCCGACAACTGGTTCATGCTCTACATCAACGGCGAACTGGTGGCGGTCGATTCGATCAAGTTCATTCCGCACAACGTCGTCTCGGTGGATATCCTGCCGACCTATCCGATGACGATCGCCGTCATGGCGAAGGACAACGCCGATCCGAAGACCGGCATGGAGTACGCCAACACGCAAATCGGCGACGCGGGCTTCATTTTGAAGTTCGGCGACGGCACGGTCACGAATGCGAGTTGGAAGGCGAAGAAGTTCTCGTGGGGACCGATCGACCGCGACACCAAGAACCCGCGCGTCGAGAACCTCCCAATCCCTGAGAACTGGTACGCGGTCGATTTCGACGACAGCTCGTGGGGCAAAGCGAAGGAATACACCGAAGAGCAAGTCGGCCCCAAGCAGCCGTTCTTCGAGCACGATTTCAAAGGAGCGAAATTCATTTGGACCGACGACATCGACCTCGACAACACGGTCTTGTTCCGGCACGTCGTGAAGTCATCTCCCGATGGCAAGCAGCGTATTGATTACTCGAACCTCAACAACGTGGTGCCCGATTCGCCGCCGAAGAAAAAGAAGTAACTCTTGGACTGCGGCAGCCTGCTGCCGCTTTCCGTCCAACAGCCTGCTGTTGGACGAGCCGTTTCATGATCCGGCCTCGCTTCCCGGCAGCAAAGCTGCCTGACACCCAAAGCGGCAGCAGGCTGCCGCAGTCCATGCCGTGACACAGGAGTTCCACATGTTTCGCACGTTTCTCGCCTTGTTGTTCGTGAGTTCGACGGCGTTCGCGCATCCCGGCCATTCGCCACGGAAGCAGGCCACCGCGTCAGCAAAGACCAATGCCGAGGATTACGTCGAGATGGATGAACTCGACGTGAATGACTTGCCGTTGTTACTCGCCCAACTCGATCAGAAGCAGACGCAAGCCGGTGCCGACAACGTGCCGGAGATGGCGAAGGCGTTTGCAGCGTTCGCCAAACTCAAAGCGATCAACACTCGCTGGGACGACCGCTTTTTCTATGTCGAATCGAACGGCATTCCCGATCACCGGATGATGGTCGGCATCACCGCTTGGCAGCAGCAGGTGCCGTTGCCTCAGAAATACTTCGGCGACAACGCCTGGCAGATTCCGCTGCATCCGGTACCGGCGAAGAAGCCGCAGTCGGCGAAAGGCAACTTCCTGCGTGGAGCCATTGCGCTGGCGGCGAACGGCATTCCGATCTTCAACCCGCTCAATAATCGCGGCGAGGATTCATACGCGATCGGTGAACTCGACGAGTTTGGCGGGCACTGCGGCCGAGCCGATGACTATCACTATCACATCGCTCCGGTGCATTTGGAGAAGACCATCGGCAAGGGTCTGCCGATCGCCTACGCGCTCGACGGCTATCCGATCTACGGCTACGACGAGCCGGATGGTTCGCCGGTTGTTGGACTCGATCCCTTCAACGGGCACAAAGACAAGAACGGCAACTACCACTATCACGCGACGAAGAAGTATCCGTACCTCAACGGCGGCTTCTACGGCGAGGTCATCGAACGCGACGGCCAAGTCGATCCGCAACCGCGAGCCGAACCGCTTCGCCCGTCATTGCCGCCGATGCGCGATGCCAAGATCACCGACTTCAAAGAGACGAAACCCGGCAGCTACGTCCTGACCTATGACGTGAAAGGGAAGAAGGGGACAGTCAGCTACACGCTCGCCGCAGACGGTTCCGCCAACTTTTCCTTCACCGACACCACCGGCAGGACGACCAACGAAACGTACTCGGCCAAGCGCCGCGGTCCTGGTGGTGACAGGAAGAAAGGTCAGCCCCCACCGCCTCCGCGCGACGAGAAGCGTCCGCCGCGCAATGACGACCGGCCGACAACAAGTACCACTCGCGAAGACTCCTCGAAGCCGCGCAACAATCTTCCGCAACTGGCGGTGACCAGTTCATCGGTCGATGCGAAAGGATTCATCACGATCGACTGCACTTGTGACGGAGCGAGCCAATCTCCCGCCGTCGAATGGAAGGACGCTCCCAAGGGAACGAAGTCGTTTGCCGTCAGCCTATGGCACACGGCACCCGACCAAGAGAAGTCGTACTGGGTCGTCTACAACATCCCGACCAACGTCACGAAGCTCGCGAAGAACGGCAAAGGAGTGGGCAAGCTGGGCCTCAACGACCGCCGCCGTGCCGAGTACGACCCGATGTGTTCCAAAGGCCCCGGCGTGAAGGAATACCACATCACCGTCTTCGCCTTGTCCGCAGAACAGATACCAAAACTGTCCCCCGACAAAGCCAACCGAACCGGACTGCTTGAAGCGATTAAAGGCATCACGCTCGCCGAAGGGACGTTGGATTTTCTGTACGAGCGGAAGAAATAGACGACTTGCTTCGGAGGCCACCAATGCGAAGAAAATTCCACATCCAGCGCATCTACGACTCGCCGTCGGACGCCGACGGATTCCCCATTCTGGAACGGTTCCTCCGAGGGAAGTCACTTGGAGGACGACCATGAAACACCCGTAGCGGGCCATGATGTTTGTCGTCGCGATCTTGGTCGCAAATGATCGATGTCCGGGACGCGAAACCATTCGTGGTTTCTGGGGTTCAATGGAGACACTGATGTCTGCGATCTAAGACGAATGATGGAGGTTTCCTCGGTGCGAACGATTTTTTCGGTGGCTGGTTTTTGCGGCGTGATGTTTATCGCGTCGCTTTTTACGTTTGCTCAGCGGCCAGAAGAGACGCGAGAGCGGCAAATTCCCAGCGAATTCAAACACATCGGCGGGCGTTGGTTCGTCAAAGAGAAAGCGGGCGAGAAGCCGACCTACTTCTATCGGGATGGCGAGCGGTTCGTGGATTTGTTTTCGTATCACACGAAGGACTCCAACAAGGACGGCATCGACAACGTGCGCGTCAGCCACGACGAGCGGTTCCTGATCATCGAGAGCCAGGGCTATCCGAATCATCCGACGGCCGTGTTTCCGAACAGCCGAAATCCAAATTCGATTCGCGTGCAGAGCTTCAAGTTTCGCCTGCCGCTCGAACCGAAGCTGGCGGACAAGATCACTCGCTTGCCGATGGGTGCGATCGGGACCGCGTTGAATGGCGTCGTGTTCTTCAACCCGTTCGAGATGGAAGGGCAGAACGCCGTCGAGGGTTACTCGGAAGTGTGGCTCGATTCGTGTTGCGGGCATCCTCAACAGACCGGTGTCTATCACTACCACAAGTATCCGAGCTGCGTGAAGTCGCCGTTCGCGGACGATGGCCAGCAGCACTCGCCGATCATTGGCTTCGCGTTCGATGGGTTCCCGCTCTACGGGCCGTATGAAGCAGCGGGGGCGATGGCGAAGGATCTGAAGGGGGATCACGCTCTGGATGTCTGCAATGGGCACAAGGACGAGCAACGCGGCTACCACTATCACGTCACGCCGGGGCGGTTCCCGTACATCCTCGGCGGCTACGCGGGAGTCGTTGAGCCGTCGAACAATCGCGGCTTGAATCGCGCCGGAACCGGGGCGCTCACGGACAACACGCAGCCGGGGACGCGCATGGAACAAGTCATCGCGACTGTTCGTCCCGGCACGGCGGCGCGAGGCAAGACGCACTCGATTCAGTTCGAGCTGACTCCGGAAAACGCTCGCCGAGTGCTACCTGCCGACAAGCCGAGCTGGGTGCAGATCGGCCCGTTCGACGCGGCGAAGATCGCGCGCGAAGGGAATGTCGTCACCGCTGAGATCATGATTCCCGACGACGCGCCGGTCGGAATTTTGTTCGACTGTCATCTCGAATTCGGCAGCGGTGCGAATCCGATTGCGATCAAGAAGAACGATGTGTTTCGTGTGGTGGAGTAAAGTGTCGATCCCCGATCAGCCGGAACGCGCTAGCGTCCGGTTTGCGCGGCTCGAACCGGGGCTAGCGCCCTGCGGCTGATGTCTGAACCTATCTTGTTGGAAAACAAAATCACGATGCGGAATCAAATCACAATGCGAATGTTTCTGATCGTCGTCGCCTGCTTGGCGGCGACTCACACAATTCACGCGGCGGACTGGACTCAGTTCCGTGGGCCGAGCGGCGCGGGGATCAGCGCCGACTCGAACGTGCCGCTGACTTGGAGCGACACGGAAAACCTGCGCTGGAAGATGGAGCTGCCCGGTCCTGGTTCTTCGAGTCCGATCGTGCTGGGCGATCGCATCTTCGTGACGTGCTACTCAGGCTATGGCGTGCCGAAACAAAGTGGCGGTGACATCAAGTCGTTGCAACGGCATCTCGTCTGCGTAAGCCGCGCGGACGGCACGATTCAGTGGACGAAGACCGTGCCCGGCGAGCTGCCGGAAGATGGCTATCAGGGCTACATCTCCGAGCACGGATACGCCAGCAGCACTCCGGTGACGGACGGCGAGCGAGTCTATTGCTTCTTCGGCAAGAGCGGGGTCGTCGCGTTTGATCTTGATGGCAAGCAACTCTGGCAGACCGGTGTCGGCAAGGAGTCGGGCAATCGCCGCTGGGGCTCGGGCGCGAGTCTGATCCTCTACAAGGACTCGGTGATCGTGAACGCTTCGGAGGAGAGTCAGTCAGTTCGTGCTCTCGACAAGCTGACTGGCAAGGAACAGTGGAAGGCCGCCGCTTCGACGCTGGAACTCGCGTATGGCACGCCGTCGCTGGTGACACTGAAGGACGATCGAACGGAACTGGTGATCGCGGTTCCCGGCGAGGTCTGGGGGCTCAATCCCGACACCGGCAAGCTGCAATGGTTTGCCGAGCATCAACTCACCGGAAACATCTGCCCGAGCATCATCGCTGACGGCGAGACTGTCTTCGTCTTCGGCGGCTTCCGCTCGGCGGGCAGTCTCGCGTTGCGAGCCGGAGGAAAGGGAGATGTCTCGAAGTCGCAGGTCCAATGGTCGAGTCGCAACAGCTCGTATGTCGCGACTCCGGTGCTCCATGAAGGGCACCTGTATTGGATTAGCGACACCGGCCAAGCGCTGTGCATCGACGCGAAGTCGGGCGAGCTGGTCTATCGCGAACGAGTCAGCCAACTCGATGCGGGAGGTCGCCCGGTGTATGCCTCGCCGGTCATCGCGAACGGAAAGATGTATGTGCCGAGCCGTTGGAACGGAGTGCTCGTCCTCGCCACGAAACCCAAGTACGAAGTGCTGGCTCAGAATCGCTTCAACGGAGATGACAGCGATTTCAACGCCTCACCCGCTATCAGCAACGGCGACTTGTTCCTGAGATCGAACCGCTACCTGTACTGCGTCGCCACAAAATCAACCGGAACGCGCTAGCGTCCGGTTGCCGACTTGGTAGCCACGCTCGCCAAGAGCGTGGGCTTCCTCGAACCCTCCCACGCTCTTGGCGAGCGTGGCTACTGTTCCTGCGAATCACTCATCTCGAAAACCCTTTGGAGAAACTGTCATGAAACGTTGGATGTGGATGCTTGGAATACTGGCCGTCGCTAGAGTGGCGACGGCGATTGCTCAACAACCCGGTGGTCCTGGCGCGGGTGGTCCTGGCGGTGGGAGGCCACCGAGCCCGATCATCGAAACGCTCGATGCGGATCACGATGGAGTGATCTCGGCCGACGAACTGAAGAACGCGACCGAGGCGTTATCGAAGCTCGACAAGAACAAAGACGGCAAGCTGACCGACGACGAATTCCGCCCTCAAGGTGGACGCCCGGGCCAAGCGGGTCCGGGTGGTGGTCGTCCTGAAGGGGATGGTCCGCGCGACCGTCCCGAAGATCGTCCCGGTGCCGGTCCCGGCGAACGTGAACGCGGAGCCGGCGGTCCTCCTCCCGGTGGCGGTCGCGGTGGAGACGCACAAGGCCGTCGTCCTGAAGGTGGCGGACCAGGTGGCCCCGGCGCACCCGGTGGTCGAGGCCCCGGCGGTGGCGGACAAGGTGCTTCCGGACGCGGTCCCGGTGGACAAGGCGGTCCAGGCGGCGGGCAACGAGGCCCCGGCGGTCAGGGTGGCGGACCGGTTGTGAATCCCGATCGCATGTTGACTCACGCGATGGAATTCGACGCGGACAAAGATGGCAAGCTCAGCCAAGACGAGCTGAAGAAATTCATCGCCGACTTCATCAAACAACATCCCGGTCCAGATGGCGGAGGCGGTGAAGGCCGTCCCGGTGCCGGAGGTCCACGAGGCGGCGCAGGCGGACCACCGAATGGCGGCGGCGGTCGCCCAAGTGAAGGTGGCGAGCGCCCCGAACGTCCGAAGCGTCCGGAGTAATCCGAGCGGCGAAATTCTTGGAATGCGAGCGGTCTTCTCCAGCCGCTCGCATTCTTTTTCGGCGCATCTCCCGATGATGTGGATTTTGGTGTCGTCTTGTGAGCGGCGAGGCGCTAGCCGCCGGTTCCGAACGAATACGGACCGGCGGCTAGCGCCTTGCCGCTCACACGACGGGTCAAGTCAGTGCCATTGGGCTAGCGTCCAATGGCTAATACTTCGACGGGCGAATTCATGAGCCAGAGGCATGTTCTCACCGCAACCGCAGCGTTCGTTTGGTTGAGCCTTGCGACGATTGCATTCGCACAAGCTCCCGATGCGGCGGCAGCAACTCCAGTGACCAACATCCTCGTCTTGCTGGCGGATGATCTTGGTTGGGGCGACATCCGTCTGCATGGCGGCGTCGCGCGGACGACGAACATTGATCGGCTGGCTCAAGAAGGAGTTGAGCTGCGGCGGTATTACGCCTATCCGTTTTGCAGTCCGACTCGCGCGGCGCTGCTGACCGGGCAGATGCCGAGACGATTCGGGATCATCAATCCGCTCCAAGCGCGCGATGAAGGTCTGCCGGCCGGGCTGCCGACTCTGCCTCGCACGCTGCAAGCCGCTGGCTATCAAACGATGCTCGTCGGCAAGTGGCATCTGGGGATCGGCAGCCCGCCATTGAAGAGCGGCTTCGATCACTTCTATGGCTTCCTCGGTCCGGAGGTCGATTACTTCCAGCACACGAGCCGACGCGGCGATGTCGATTGGCAACGCAACGGCAAGACGATTCGCGAGGAGGGCTACTCGACGTTTCTGCTCGCCGACGAAGCCGTGCATTTGATCGAAGAGCGTGACGCTGAGCGGCCGTTCTATTTGCAGGTCTCGTTCAACGCGCCGCACTTTCCGCTCGCGGCACCGCCGGAGTATCTGGCGAAGTACCGCGACCTGCGATCGTCTGCCGCCGTTCGCGCGGCGATGATTGATGCCCTCGACAATGCCGTCGGCCGCATCCTCGAAACGCTCGACGAGCAAGGCTTGAGACGCAACACGCTGGTCGTCTTCCTCTCCGACAACGGAGCCGATCAGACCGGCCGCAACGCTCCGTTCCGCAGCGGCAAAGGCTCGGTCTATGAAGGGGGCATTCACGTTCCGTGCCTGCTACGTTGGCCGCCAGAACTCGCAGCCGGTTTCGTCAGCCAGCAACCGATCTCCGCGCAAGACCTCTATCCAACGCTCGCGGCCGCCGCCGGTGTCGTGCTGAGCGACGACCGCTACGAAAAGCTCGACGGCAAGAATCTCTGGCCAGCGATTCGCAGCGGAGTCGTGCAGGATCGCGGTCCCTTCCTGATCTCCGCCGCGAACTCAGCACTCTTCGACGGCGACTGGAAGCTCATCGAAACCGCCGATGGCCGAACGTCGCTCTTTCAACTCGCCAACGATCCCGGTGAAACAACCGACCTCATCGTCGAGCAACCCGCCGTCGCTCAGCGTCTGCAAGCCAAGCTCGTCGAATTCCAGAAAGACTTCCCGGCCGTTCGCCCGCGATCTCGCCCTGGCCGTCCCGCTCAATGACTGGCGTGATTCGGCGAGCGGAAGATGAGAAGATCCCGACCGGTCAACGACATTGATAGAGCCAATCATGAAACTGACCGTCACTCTGCTTACCGCATTGCTTCTCGCGCCGCTGTGGCGAATGAACGCCGCTGAACCTCTCGCGAGTCCGCCCGCGTTGTGGAAGGAGTACGACCCCGATCATGGCGACTTCAAAGAGGAGATCGTCAAGCAGGAAACTCAGAACGGCATCTTACATCGCGACTCCTACATCAGCGCGTATGTGCTCGGCGAAGAGATCCGCGTTTACTGCCGCTACAGCGTGAAGGTGGGGGCGGCGAAGGCTCCGGGGCTGCTCGTGGTGCATGGCTGGATGGGGGTGGCGAATCCCGATCGGAAGTTCGTGGACGAGGGATGGGCCGTGATGGCTCATGACTACTGCGGGCAGACGCAAGATCGTCCGCACTTCACGAAGTATCCGGAGAAGCTGCGGCACGGAAACATGGATGCCAAGGTCGCGGGGCCGGCGCGGTCGAAGACGTTGGACGGGGAGTTCATCACCGATCCCACGCAGACTTCCGACTACGTTTGGTATGCGATTCAGCGTCGGGTGCTGAGCTATCTCGAACAGCAGAAGGAAGTCGATCGCACGCGGCTCGGAGCGATGGGCTATTCGTATGGCGGCACGCTGATGTGGAACCTTGCCACCGACCCGCGCGTGAAAGCGGTCGTGGCTTACTTCGGGATTGGTTACAACGACTACTACCGCGATAAGCAGGTCTGGCTTTACAACGTGCCGTATGTCGAACCGCCGAAGTCGCCGGGCGAAGAGATCATCTTGGCTTCGATCGCGCCGGAAGCTCATGTCCCGTTCATCACGGCGGCCACGCTATTTTTGAACGGCTCGAACGATCATCACGGCGGCCACGAACGCGGGCTGGAGAGCTTCAAGAAGTTCCCGCGCGGAGTGCCGTGGTCGTTCGCGATTCAAGCTCGCGGACATCACGACACTGAGAAGATCGGGCACAACACGAAGTTCTGGCTGGAAAAACATGTGCTCGGCAAAGAGGTCGCTTGGCCGGAGCATTCACGGTCCGAGATCCGCCTGGATGCCGACGGCGTGCCGGAACTGGTCATCACTCCGGGGTCGCCGGACAAGGTCCGCAAGGTCGAGATGTATTACGCGCTCAAGAATCCGGTCAGCTTCGCTCGGTCCTGGCGAGACACTCCGAGCGTGCGGCAAGGCTCGCACTGGATCGGCAAGATGCCGGTGCTGAATGTCGATGACTACGTCTTTGGTTACGCCAACATCACCGACGACACGACGATCGTCCGCTCGACCGACTTCAACGCCGCGATCCCCGCGAAGCTCGGCAACGCCAAGGCGACCGACAAACCGTCGGACAACATTTCCAGCAGCGGCTACAGCGCCTGGACCAACATCGCCGAGCTTGAAGGCCCGGAAGGGATCAAGGGTTTTCGTTCGACCAGCAACCAACGCGGCTCCGGCACCGAGCAACTGCACGATCCCAAATGGCAAGCCCCCATCAACGCGCGGCTGAGCTTCAAGTTCTACTGCACCGAACCACAAACGGTGGTGCTTACCGGCGGCGACCACCACTCGGTCGAGCTGGAGATCACCGCCTCCGACGAGTGGCAGGAGATGGTCCTTGCCCCGGAGCGGCTCACGAATCCCGCGAACCAAATGCCGCTGAAGGATTGGTCGAGCATCGGCAAGCTCCGCTTCCAACCCAAACCCGGCTCGGACCTGACGAAGGTGATCTTCGCCGAGTTCAAGTGGGTGACTGGCACGACCAAATGACGTCCGTCATCACTCCAACACCGGCTGACTGAAACCCAATTCATGACACCCACGCTGACACTCCTGACTGCGACCCGCGCTGTTGAACTGCCTTTTCTGCCGTTCATGGATGGCGTTTCGGGTCGCCGAAACCATACTCAACCTGCATCAAGAACAGACTTCATGACCACGCTCCCCATCCAACCCAAGAAGTGATCAGCATGAAAAACAGACTCATTTTCCTCACACTCGCCGTCGTTTTCGCGGCGCATGGATCAGGCTTCGCCGCAGACGCGAAGCACGACTGGAATCTCGGTGCCACGGGCCTGCGAGGCTGGATGCGTTGTGACAAGATGGTCACCTCCGATGCCCGCGAGATCGCGATCACCAAGGTGGAGAAAGGGTCTCCCGCTGACGGCGTTCTCGAGGTCGGCGACGTGATTCTCGGCGTCGGTGGCAAGCCGTTTTCCTATGACCCGCGCACCGAAATGGGCAAGGCGTTGACTCTTGCCGAATCGGAAGCGGGCCAAGGCAAGCTCAGCCTGACCCGGTCGCGTGCAGGCAGCTCGGCGGAGGTTGTGGTGAAGCTTCCGGTGCTGGGAAGTTATGGCGCTACGGCTCCCTTCGATTGCCCGAAGTCCAAGCTTATTCTCGAACGAGGGTGCAAGGATCTCGCCAAGCGAATGGCGGATCCTTCCTATGCCAAGCGGCAGGATCCCATTCCACGATCGCTCAATGCGCTCGCCCTGTTAGCCACCGGCGACCCCAGCTACCTCCCGCTGATCAAAAAGGAAACCGAGTGGGCCGCGAACTACAGAACCGAAGGGATGGCGACTTGGTATTACGGCTACGTCATGATGTTTCTGGCCGAATACAAGATCGCCACGGGCGATGATTCGGTCATGCCGGGCTTAACGCGGCTCGCGCTCGAAGCCGCTCATGGTCAAAGCGCTGTCGGTTCGTGGGGCCACAGGTTCGCTCGGCCCGACGGACGACTTTACGGCTACGGGATGATGAACTCCCCCGGTTTGCCTCTGACGATCTCGT
>QWQF01000172.1 GCA_003669125.1 Planctomycetota bacterium | reverse complement strand
CTCAATCGCATCGCCGTCTCGCTTCTGAAAGCCGATCAAACGGTCAAGGCCGGCATTGCCTGCAAACGAAAAACCGCCGGCTGGGACGACAACTACCTCATCCAACTTCTACTGAACAATCCGTCCTATTAGCTGCGTATGCCCTGCTATCAGGATCGAGCTCGTTTGGCGTTTGCGGCGGCGGCGGACGCTGGTGCTAAGTTGCCAAAAGGTTCGATGGGCCTGCGACCAGTTGGCGGCGCGATGTTACGGGCCATCCTACTGCGTGATGGATCAAACTCCGACCGCATGGCGCAGGAAGAACGCCAACTGCGAATCTCTTTGCAGAAGATGTTGCCAGCGCTGGTCGCGGTACAGATGAGTGAACCGATGGCCGTCGCCGATTCGTTGCTCTCGGCGCACCGGAGTGCCAGAGTGACGACACCAGCGTGGGATCCGCGGAAACAACTGGATGCTCGCGACACGTCGAGCGCAAGAGAGGGGCTCTTGGCGGACTCGCGAGCTACAACGGCGATTGCGCTCGTATCGGCGAAGCGACCTGGCATGGCCCTTCAGGAGTTGTTCTCAGATTTGTGGCCAAGTTTGGATGTGACCGACTTGAAAACAGTGGATTGGACGGTGATCCGCGACAAGTCAGCGGAGCTAATCGATCCTCTAACCGTCTATGCTCTTGGCTTTGCAACTGAAGAGTACGCGCTTTCCAACCTCCCCACCGACGCTCCATTAAGAGCCACACTCTTGGCGGATGCGCTGGCCTCGTTCGAACGCGTTTCAGTGATCCTGCGTGACGCGTCGGCATGGAGCGAGCGTTGGCCGTACTTGGTCTCACTTTCTCAGACTGCGCGTGATCGGCTGGTCAATGAGGAGTCTGCTGTGCGTCAAGCGAAAACATTGCGAGCGGAGTTGCGATTGACCGAGGCGCGTGGCGTTTTGGAGCAAGCACGGCAGCGGCATCCTCGGTCGATTATTTTGCGACAAGAGCTTGTCCAGGCATTGATCGACGAGGCTCAGTTGTCACCGGACAAACAGCAAGACTTGCTCGTCCAGGCACTCACTCAATTAGAAGACGAGAAAACGAGAGAGCCGAATCTGCCGACGTCAACGCTGTTTACGTTGGCCGAACTCCGTGAGCGTTTGGGAAAAGAAATTGAAGCCTCGCAAGCCTATCGTGAGGTCATTGACCGGTCAGACAACAAGACCGAGAAATTGAAAGCTCGCTCACGCTTGGTCGTTTTGCAGGTGCGGAATCCCGACTAAATGATCTGGTTTCGGAAACGATACCTTCCAGTCCTCGCTCGCTCCCCCTGAAACGGAGTTGCCCTATGAGTCACCCTTCGGCTTATTGGTGTGTTGGCAAACGCTTAGTCACTGGCTTGGCGTTATTTGGAATATTCTTGGGCTCCGTCGCGTCGGCCCAAAACGAAAAACAGTTCATTCGCGTCAAAGACACGCAAGGTCGCGATACCTCGCTTTACGAAAAAGTCGTCGTGGTCAGCGGCACGGCAACATTGGCCTCGACTCCTGAAGCGACCGGCGAGCCCATTGAGCCATGGGCGATTTTCTTTCGCATCAAAAATGACAATGGGGCGGTGACGTCCGTCAATAATCGCCTTCGCGTGGGTGATGCGTCGGGCAAACACATCGGATGGATTGGAGAGAAAGATTTGAAGGTCTGGAGCACTCGCTTTATTCTCGATCCAATCGACCCGCAGCGAGACCGTGCTTTCGAGCTGAACTTAATCGGAGGTGGGACGGCCAAGCAGAACGCGACACCCGAAGGAAAGAAGCGGTACGCGCTCATCACGAATCCACCTGCCGCCGAAAAGGGTGACGACACCGAGTATCCGGTCGTCGTCTATGCGGGTAACACGCAGGGCGTCGGCCAGCAGGGAACGTTGAACAAACAACGGAACGATTTGGCGAACGTAAAACTCGAACTGATGTTCGTCATCGAATCGACCGACTTCATGCTCAACAAGTACGAAGACGACCGTCCGCTGTTTGATTATCTCAAGAATGCGATTCGCGAAACGGTTGATGTCATCCGCAATGACGATGGCCTGAAAGGCGCGATCAAACTCGGCTTCACCGAGTACCAGGACAACGTGCCGAAGGCGAAGTTTACCAGTCGCCTCAGTTGCGACCTGACGGACAACTACGACCAGTTTCTTTCCCGCCTGAATGACCTGGCGGCGATTAAACTGGAAGATGATTGGCCGGAAGACGTGCTGGCCGGATTGAACGAAGCGATCCAGAAGGCGTCGTGGTCAGGCAACAGTGTCAAGCACATCATCCTTCTCGGCGGGGCGTCGTGTCAGTTGGCCGACCGTGGCCGAAATCCGCCACAGACGGGCGGGGGAGTCAGTCTGGGTAAGGTATCGCAGGGACACAACAGCACGGGCCTTTCAATTGACCGATTGATCGCTCGCGCTCGTCCTCAAGGCGGTTCGGACTCCACTGCGCGCACGACCAAGACTCTGCACACCTTTTTGTTGGGTCGCCAACTTGAAGATGTCGGCGATCAATTCGTCAGCTTGGCTGCACAGGCCGTCCAGACTGAGGACTCCTTTAGCAACGTCTACGAAGCCCTGACTGGCAAGTTTGGCAAGGAGAAGCGAGGGGAACTGTTTGCGATTCTCATCAAATATCAAATCGGCAAGCACCAGCGCGAATTGGCGACGGGGCAGTACACCCAGATCGCCAAAAACAACGGCCAAGCGGATGGCATTTACGTGGCGGTCGAACCGAGTGGGGCGAAAGTGACTGAAGCGGCTCAGGCACTGTCGGCCAAGTTGAAGGAATCATTCGTGGCGTTGGAGAGCGTGCGTGAAGGGAAGGGGCTGCCTGCCGCCGCGACCAACGAAATCTCGCAGCCGCTCTACACATTGGTTGGCGCGGCAGCCGAGAAGTTCAGGGACTCGCCCGTGCTGACGGGGACGGCAATCGTGCGTGACAAGCGTGGTCGTGAGGTGGCCTTCAAGAAGGTCATGGTTTCTGAAAAAGAGTTGCGGCACTTGCGAAGCACACTGGACGCGATCTTCACGAAGTTCAAAGGAAAAACCAGCAAGGCTGATCGTCAGGACGTCGGCAGCATTCTCAACACGATGAAGGAAGTGCTCGCGGAAACCAGTGCCGGACAGGATGTGACCGCACAAGCCAAACTGAAGGATTTGATCTCCGACTTGCCGCTGAAAACCGCAGCGTTGGAGACTTCGGCGGCAGACTTAGCGCTCATGACAACCGAAGCATTCAAAGAATGGCTCGAAAAAGTTGAATCGGTAGTCTTCCGGATCGATGACTTGCTTAACAATCGTCAGGACTGGCTGACGTTGTCCGACCGCGCTGTCAACGACAAGTTCACCTTCCTTCGATTGAGCGAGTTGCCGTAATGACCTCAGACTCTCCTCCCGAATTCTTGTTGGAGTTGGCCGGACTGGAGCAGCGGCTGGTGGACGCAGCCAGCGGCGAGACGTTTACCGTGCGTGTCGAGATGCCTCTGCGCATCGCTCGCCGTTCCTCGGTTGCACTGTTGGGACCAAGCGGTTGCGGAAAGACAACTCTGTTGACAGTGCTTGGTTTGCTGCGGTCGCCGACAGCCACGGAAAGAATTGAGCAGTTCACGATCCGGACTCCAGATCAGAATGGAAGATGGATCGATCACGATTTGCGTGACATCTGGCTGCGTCGGCGACGCAGACAGATCGAGAAGTTACGGCGTGAGCACCTTGGTTTCGCGCTCCAGAGCGGCGAATTGCTGCCAGCGTTGACCGTGCGTGAAAATATCGCTGCTCCACTACGGCTCAACAGCGTCCCCAGGGCAGCCTGTCGGACGCGCGTCGACGAATTGCTGGAGTCTTTCGGCCTGGAAGATTCGGCCACCGATTTTCTTCCGACAAACAACGGTAGCCGGCGACGGTTAGGGGATCAGCGAGTTAATCGGCTGTCAGGGGGCGAGTATCAGCGCGTGGCGCTCGCACGGGCCGTTGTTCATCGTCCCACCCTGCTCTTTGTGGACGAACCGACCAGCGCGCTCAACCGAGAACTTGCTCATGACGCCCTCCGGCAATTGCGAGCGTTGCAATGTGGGCCGCAATCCCACGGCGCGCTGATCATGATCACTCACGACGAGAATCTGGCCATGACATTCGCCGACGTCATCGTGCGTATGGCTCCGCGGCGCGGCGAGCCAGTTGGAGAAGTTGTCGAGATCTCATCGAACTCACCCACCGTGGAAAACCTGCTCGCCGATGTTGATTTGCCGACACCCAAATTGGGTTCTGTTGTGGGCTCTCTACCCCAAGACTTTTGCCCCGTCACGGCAACTTCCGATGGCCACGCTACAACAGAGGTTCCGGCATGATTGGACGTTGGTGGTATTACTTTGGCCTTGGTTGCCGTGATTTGATTCGCCTGTGGTCGACCACTCAGCATCATGTCATCATCGTCGCAGGAATCTGCCTGCCGATCTTGATGTTGCTGGGACTGAAACGCGGACATGTCGAGACTCTGCGCAAGGATTTGATTACCAGTCCGACCGGGCGGCAGGTCACATTTTGGTCGGCTCGCAAGGGAGAGCTGATGGATCGCGCCGGCATTGAACGGCTGACGTCAGAACTCTCTGCGGTCGATGTGATCATTCCAGAGACTCAGCGAATCACGGCGCTCCGGTCGCTGGTTGAAGGAGAAACCCATGAAGTCGACTCCGCGACGTTGTATGCCACTCGTCCCGGCGATCCACTGTTGTCGCAACTCGGCCTTCAGTCTCCGGCGCGAGGGACGCGCGGGATCATCATTGGCGAAGGGATCGGGCAGCGATTGTCAGCGAAGGTCGGACAATCAATCACCGTCATTCTGAGCCGGGGGCGCGGCGATTTGGCTGAGTCAGCGCAGGTCGATTTGCAAGTCGTGGGCGTGATGCCGACGGAAGAATTGGGCGCGGCAATTGCGTATGTCGATCTCGATCTGCTCGACCAGTTCGATGCCTATATGCGCGGTTTCCGAGTCCCGGACTTCGGTTGGGCCAGCGCCAAGACGCCGGCCCCTGATTCCTATTCCAGCTATTTGGTCTTTTGCGAGCCAGGCAACGATTTGACTGACAGTGACCGCCGCTTCCTCGCTGACCGCGGCTTCGAATTGGTGAATCGCACAATGAATCCGCCTGCGCCGCTCGCCAGACTGTTGGTGTCGGACTTCGCCGAGAAACTCATTATTTACGAAGCACGCACCGAGCGGTCTGAGATTGATCCGAACGCACGGCTTCGGCTGGCACCGTCAGAGCTAAGTGAAGCGACCGAGGCCGACGACGTGATCCTTCCGTGGAATCGTTCGCTCTCAGTAAGTGTCGCAAGCCAAGACTGGCAAATGGTCGGACTGTCTCTTCCGCGACGCACATGGCTCCGCGAATACTTCATCGAAGCCGACTTGGCGTTTGACTACGAAGCAGATCCATTTCAAGGTCGAGTGACATCCGAGCCTCCCGCAAAATTTGATTGGCCTCTCAACGCTGACCTCGGCGTTTCGCTTTCCATTGAAGCCGTCAAGCGAAAGCCTGCGGATTCATCGCCACAATCAAATTCAACAACCAATGATCCCTCAACGGATGACTCCGACTCGACGAAGCGTGCGGACAAAACACCTGCCGACGGCGAGAACAAATCTGCGGAGACTAGCCTGATCGTGGTTGTTCCGGCCAACCTGCTAGCGTGGGTCGCTGCACACGCCGCTGGACAAGTTGAGTATGATGCGGACGTAAAATTGTTTGTCCCGAAGATTCAGTCTGCCATCTACGATCGGGCTCGCTTGTACGCGACAACCATCGACGACGTTCCGCTCGCTGTGCGAGCGCTCGCCGAACGCCAGTTCGCCGTCATGTCTGAAACTGGACGGATTACCGAGATTCATCGGCAGGACATATCACTGCAGTTGCTTGTGTGGGTTGTTGGTTTGGGAGTGTTCTTGTTTGGGATCGTGACGGTCTTCAGTGTGTTGATGGACTCTACAGATCGGAAGCGAGCCACCATCGGTATCCTGCGCGTCATGGGGATGTCTCGAAATGGCATCTTCGCGTTGATCTTATTCCGCGCGACGGTGATCGGAGCAGCGGCAGCGGTCCTCAGTCTGCTGTGCGGCTCGGGACTCTCGCTGGCCCTGGCATGGTCCCCGAATGATCTTGCTTGGTTGCAATGGAAGCCGATCGTCACTGTGCAACTCCATCAAATGGATCTGTCAATCGTCGCTGCAGGTGCCATGTTGTGCTGCGGCTTCGGAGCTATTCCACCGGCCTGGAAGGCCAGCCGTCTCGACCCCTTCGACGCAATTGTTGAAGGCCGCTTTCGTTGATTGGAGACGTTCCTTTGAAATCTTTGCATGTTGGTTCAAAACTGAGCGTCTCCGCGTGGGTGACAGTGTCCTTGGCTGGGCTTTGTTGGTGGTCGGCAAGTGCAGCCGCTGCGGCACAACCCGGTGAACTCGCAGACTGGAAAGTGACTTCGAGTGATCCGCCAGTCACGATCCGTTTCCGCTACTGTCCCGCCGGTACAATCCGGCCAGGCAAGCCCTCCAATACTGGTGGGGCCGCGAACTTGCCGCCGCCATTGCCCATTCGAGATTTCTATATCGGTGAAACCGAAGTGACGTTGGCACAGTTTCGCGCAATCCTGGGAGACGCGGGATTGGCACCGCTCAAGGTCCAAGCTGCCTCCCAAACCGCCAATCCGCAGTTTTTCGAGACTTTACAAAAGGGGCAATTGGAGCCTGCCTTTTTCGTTGGACTCGATGGGGCGGTTGATTTCTGCAACCGCCTGCAAGCAGAATCCGACGACGTTCGCAGTAAGACGCCTCAACCATCCTTGGACACGCGATTGTTCCGCTTGCCGTCTCATGTGGAATGGCAATATGCCGCGCGAGCGGTTGCTTCGGCGGACACTCAAGCGAGCCTGCCTCACTTTGGACGCTGGGTTAGATTTTCTGAATTGTCGGCCGCCAACCAACAGAAGTGTCAAGAGGTGTGGCTAAGTCTGGGACATACCGACAAGTTCCCCGACAACCAGGATAGCTTTCTCGAACTCACCCGCACGACCGACTCCGCTCAACAAGGAAAGGTTAAGGAGATTTTGACCGAGGCCTTCGACAAAGCATTTGGCTCTGCCCCGCGGGGTGCGTCAGGAGTTGGCTCGTTACAGCAGGTAGGAAAAACCCGTGCGAACGCTTGGAACCTGACTGACGTGCATGAAGGCGTTTCCGAGTGGACGTTGTGGGCGACGAAGATTGAACGTGGCCGTGACCTCTGGTCAAAACTGGCGACCGCACGCAAGTCAGAAAAGCCGCTGACCGGTCAGGAAAATGTCTTTCTCTCCGGCGGTTCGTTTGCCGAATCGTACGGTGGCAAATTACTGAGCCATTTCACCGTTTGGGGTGGCCCTAAGCTTACGGACGACCAACCGCAGCCATTCGCCTTTCAATCTGAAATTGTCTCCGATCAGATGCCGGGATTCCGAGTGTTGATGGAGCGGGTTATCTCAGAGGATTGGTTGTTCGTTCTACGGAAGGGCGTATTCCAAAAGCGGCAAATCACAACGGCTGCTGCGGAGTACCTGAAATCAAGTCGTGCTGTGGTTGATGAATTGACCGAGGCTGAGAATCCGTCGCGGGTCGCAATCGACTTCTACACCGAGTTGACCGCTAATCGCTCAATTAGTTCGCAGCGGTTCCATGAAATCTTGCTGAAGGTTTCACAAATGCAGTCCGCTGCGAGTCCTTCTGGCAGCGGTAGTGCGGCAAGTAAACTTGCCGCGCTTTTGATGAAGACCGACCCAGACAAAGCAACTGATAACAGCCAGGTCGCTTCTGACGAGGGGGCTTACTTTCAATCGCTGGCTGCTTTGGTACAGCCCCCATCTAAGCGATAAGAAGTTCGATGGCCGCCTTGGCCATGTTTCAGCAGGGCGATTGCACGTGAAGTCACGAATTGAAGAGGACTTGCAGGAGGTAGCCGTCGTCCCAGGCAGCGTTGAGGCGTTTGTTTTTGACACCGAGCTTTTTGGTGTGGTCGTTTTTGAGAAGGCTCAGCGCGGCGCGGCGGATCAAGCTGAAGTTGGTGGCCGAGTGACCTTCGAGGAGGCGGGATTGGTCTTCTTGAAACGTCACGTCCAACTGCCAATGTAGCTGGTTCTCGATGCTCCAGTGACTGCGAACAGCTTCGGCGAAGCGGCGGGCGGTGAGCTTTTTGCTGAGGATGTAGTACCGTACTTCGACGGTCTGCTTCCCGTGACGAGTGATCTGATTGAAGGTCATGCCGATCGCGGTGAGCTTCGTCCAGCGAGCGCGATCGGGCAGGTCGGCGGGAGCCTCACAGACGCAGTAGACGCGAGTCTCGTCTCGGCCGTGTCCACGTTCGTGAGTCT
>QWQF01000302.1 GCA_003669125.1 Planctomycetota bacterium | reverse complement strand
GTTCCGAATGGAAGGGCCGTCGCTCAACAGATAAAAGGTACTCTGGGGATAACAGGCTGATCACTACCGAGCGTCCATAGCGGCGTAGTGGTTTGGCACCTCGATGTCGGCTCATCACATCCTGGGGGTGAAGAAGCTCCCAAGGGTTCGGCTGTTCGCCGATTAAAGTGGTACGTGAGCTGGGTTCAGACCGTCGTGAGACAGGTCGGTCCCTATCTACTGTGGGCGTACGAGACTTGAGGGGTTTTCTCTTTAGTACGAGAGGATTTGGAGGGACGCACCTCTGGTGTTCCTGTTGTCACGCTAGTGGCACGGCAGGGTAGCCAACGTGCGGTACGGATAAGCGCTGAAAGCATCTAAGCGCGAAGCCGCTCCCAAGATAAGGTCTCGTTGACCGCAAGGTCTGAAGTCCCCTGAAAGACGATCAGGTTGATAGGCCGGACGTGTAAGGCGGGTAACCGTCTTAGCCAACCGGTACTAATGGACGAACGCTTGACCATTTTTGTCCTTGGCTTTTTGCGAGATTATGTAGAGCAGACTCACAACCACCTTCTTAGATTGTTGGGAAACCGACGTCTAAGATTTTCTCCGGTGACTTTACCTGGTCGGGAAACACTCGTTCCCATTCCGAACACGACAGTTAAGCCGCCAGGGCCGATGATAGTGCCGAAAGGTGTGAAAGTAGGTTATCGCCGGGGTCTTTTAAGGCTCTCCTTTGGGAGAGCCTTTTTTTGTTTTTATGGCCGTTGTGTGCAACTGCAATTGATGGCGACGATTTGTTGGAAACGTGGTGCATACGAGAGCGCTTCAGTGGTCCAATAGTAGGACAGTGTTTTTCTCCTCCTGGCAGCGAGTCGCCGCAGCGCGTATCGTTTGACTGACCGACGGGGGATTTTGAGATGCGGGGAGTTCAAAGTCTTTGTGAATTGCATCGGAAGAATGCGAAGCGATTGGGTCGACGGGCGGCATTACGACATAAACGTGACGGACTGTTTTACAATTTGTCGTGGGACGAATACCGGAGAGCTGCCGATGAATCCGCAGCCGGGATGATCTCGCTAGGGATTCAGGCTGGTGATCGCGTCGCAATTCTCAGCGAGAATCGGTTCGAGTGGCTGATTGCTGATTACGCGATTTTGAGCTGCGGAGCGGCCGACGTCCCGTTGCACGCGCCGCTGGCCGCCGCTCAGGTCGAGTACCAAGTCGGACACAGCGAGTCGCGCGGTATCGTCGTAAGCGGGCAGTCGCAGGCGAACAAAGTCTTCGCAGTGATCGACTCGTTGCCAGCGCTGGAATTCCTCGTCTCGTTTGATCCGATCACGGCTCCGCCGAATTGCCGGCTCAAGCTGCTGACTTGGGACGCCCTGAAACATCGCGGTTGGCAGACTGGATCGAAAGGCCGCGAGGAGATCGCTCGGCGCGAGGCGGCGATCGGTTGCGGCAACTTGGCAACGATCATCTACACCAGCGGTACAACCGGAAATCCGAAAGGGGTCATGCTTTCGCACGATAACCTGCTGACCAATGCGGCAGGCACCGGGAAGATTTCCTTCCTCGAACCGGACGATGTGTTGCTGAGTTGGCTGCCGTACAGCCACATTTATGCTCGGACGGTCGATCATTATTTAACGACGTGGGCTGGCATTACGGTGGCGCTGGCGGAGTCGATCGAAACGCTCGTTTCTGATTTGGAGGCGGTGCAACCGACGTGGCTGACGGCGGTCCCTCGCTTTTATGAAAAAATTTGGAACAGCGTCGAGGAGTTGCCGCCGCCGCAGCGCGACGTCCGGTTGCGAGAGATCTTTGGCCCGCGAATCAAACAACTCACGTCGGGTGGAGCTCCGTTGCCTCAACACGTCTGCCGGGCATTTCACGCGGCGGGCCTGCCGTTGCTGGAAGGTTACGGATTGACGGAAAGCTCACCGGTGATCTGTTTCAACAACACCGAGTCCTTCAAGTTTGGCTCGGTGGGACGAGCGATCGAAAACGTTGAGGTTCGCATCGCCGAAGACGGCGAGATTTTGACGCGCGGCCCGCACGTCATGCAGGGCTACTGGAGGAATCCGACCGCGACTGCCGAAACAATTCGCGACGGATGGCTGCACACCGGCGATGTCGGCAAGCTCGACGACGAAGGCTTTCTGTCGATCACCGATCGCAAGAAGGATCTCTTCGTCACGTCGGCCGGAAAAAATATTGCTCCCAGTGAATTGGAGCGACTGCTGACCAGCGATCCGTTCATCGATCAGGCGATCGTCTACGGCGACGGTCGGCATTTTATCAGCGCATTGATCGTGCCGAACGAAGCCTCGCTCAAGGCCGAGGCTGCGAAGTTAGGATGTGGCTGGAGTGTCTCTGACGGCTTCGTGACGACGGCGGCTCTGGTTGATTTCGTGCAATCGAGAATCGACGTGGTCATGCAGGTGGTCAGCCAACCGGAACGAGTCAAGCGTTGCCTGTTGCTCGACAAGCCGTTTCAACTGGCGGCGGATGAATTGACCGCGACGATGAAAGTCCGTCGCAGGCATATTCTCGCCAAGTACGAGCGAGAACTGGCGGCGCTGTACGACGCTTCGTAGTCGCTGGCTGCTCATCGGCGACATCTGGAGGCTGAATACTGGCTTCCGAGTGCATGTCGCGCCGAATACAGTGTTCGAGCGACCGTTTCCAATCACCGATGCGCACCGGCGAGCCGCCCGTACGACAAAGGCCAAGCATGTTTGACGTCGGCACATTTCGAGCGAAGACCTGCGACCGCGCCGGTCGCCGCGCATTTTTGCGAGTTGGTGCTGCGCTGCCGTGGATGCTCGGAGGCTTGGCCGTGGACGAGGTGGTTCGCGCGGCGGCGGCGACGCGAGCGAAGTCGATCATCTTCGTCTGGTTGTGGGGCGCGCCGAGTCACATCGACACGTTTGATCCGAAGCCGGATGCTCCGATGGAATATCGCGGCCCGTTCACGCCGATTTCGACACGCACTCCGGGGTTGATGGTCAGCGAACTGCTGCCGAGGTTGGCGGCACGATCTCACAAGTACACGGTCGTGAGGAGCAACGTCACTTCGGAACCGGGGCACCCTGATGCCGGGACCGTTGGGCTGACTGGATTCAAAGAGAAGCCGGAGCCGGTGCGTCCGAATTTCGGTTCGATCATCTCGAAGTTTCGCGGTCATCGCGGATCGCTGCCGCCGTTTGTCTCAGTCGGACGGGGCATTCCGCGCGATGTCGTTCGTAAAGTCGATGGCTACGGCGGCGGAACGCTCGGTAAAACTTTCGACCCGTTCATGGTGAGCTGTTCCGATCTTGGCGAGGTTGAGATCCCGGCGTTGCAGTTGCTGGATGGGCTGACTCCGAACCGCGTTTCGGATCGTCGAGCGTTGCTCTCGCTGGTCGATGAAGTGCCAAGGCAGCTTGAGGCTCTCGGCATCGACGAGTGGGACCGCACGTTCCAGCGAGCGTACGGGCTGCTGACGACTCCGGCTGCTCGCGCGGCGTTTGATCTGACGGCGGAGCCTCAGAAGATGCGCGACGGATACGGGCAGACGACCTTTGGTCAAAGCTGTTTGCTCGCTCGGCGGCTGGTCGAAGCCGGTGTGCCGTACATTCAGGTCAACTGGTCCGAGTACGTCGAGTCGATCACGCCGAACTGCGATTTCGGCTGGGACACGCACATCTACAACTTCGAGTTGCTGCAAGACACGCATTGTCCGATCTTCGACCGAGCGTACTCGGCGCTGCTGGACGATCTCGACTCGCGCGGCTTGTTGAAGCACACGCTGGTCGTGGCGATGGGGGAGTTCGGCCGGACTCCGCGCATCAACGGCCGAGCGGCTCGCGATCACTGGCCGCGTTGTTACTTCTCGCTCTGGTCGGGAGCCGGCATCGAACCGGGCCGCGTCATCGGCGCGAGCGACAAGTACGCCGAAGATCCCATCACCGAAGGGATCACTCCGCTGATGGTCGGCACCACGATCAGCGAATTGGCAGGCATGGACGCGCAGGCTCGCGCCGAACTCCGTGTGCTTGATGGCGGCAGCGTGATTCACGAGTTGGTGTGAGCGTCACGTTGGAAGCAAGATTGCCCTCGGAACACGGGAGAACACGTCAGATGATACGTTTGGGGGTGCTGCTTGTGGCCGTCGTGGGTCTTGGCTTCGGTCAGTTTTTGGCGGCGGCTGAGCCGATTCGACTCACGACCGATGGCCGCGTAAAACGCGATCCGGTGTTCTCGAAGCCGGACGGCAGTGAGTTGCTGTTCGCGGTGCTCGATCGGCCGAAGCAATTGCGGCTGATGAAGCTGACGCTGGCGAGCGGCAAAGTTGAGTCGTTGCATCCTGACGAAACACGCTCGGAGTTCGAGCCGGCGGTGTCTCGTGACGGTCGGTTTCTGGCATTCGTACAGAATCGGGGCAACCTCAGCCTCGCGATGGTCATCAAAGACTTAATGAACGGTCACCAAGTCGATGTTCCTCCGGGCGGCGGCTTTTCCGGGATGCACAGCCCAGCGATTGCGCCGGACAACTTGCGAGTGCTTTACAGTTATCCCGAAGACGGACGGCAGCATTTGTTCTCGGTTGGCATCGACGCGAAGAATCCCACTCGACTCGTGGATTCCTCCGGCGTGAATAACTGGCCGAGCTTTTCGCCCGATGGTCAGCAGGTCGTCTTCAGTTCGACGCGCGACGGCGATTACGACTTGTACGTCATGAAGTCCGACGGCACCGACGTTCGCCGACTGACTGACAGCCCCAAACAAGACATCCGCCCGCGTTGGTCGCCCGACGGCCGCCGCATCGTGTTCACCAGCAATCGCGACGGCAACTACGAGATTTACTCGGTCGCTCCCGATGGCTCCGGGTTGTCGCGTGTCACGAATCATCCGGAACAAGACGACTTCGCAACATGGTCACCCGATGGTCGGCGACTGGTGTTCGTTGCCGAGCGTGACGGGCACCAAGACCTCGTTTCGGTCGAACCGTAGGTCAGCCTGGAAAGAATGACCTACGAAAAGACCGCATCGAGTGCGGCCTTCACATCGAGGCGTCGAAACGTGAGTTTGCTGCCGGGGTCTTCGACGGCTGGGCCGGTGCGTTTGAAGATCGCCAACATTGCGTCGGGAAGCGTCGAGCCGTCCTTCTTCCAGTCGTAGCTGGCCTTATCGATGGCTTCGCGCAGCAACAGGACGGCTCCGCAGACGATCGCGTTTGACGACGACGTCGCGGCGGCCGGGACGACCAGATCGATCTTCGCGTGTCGGTCGAGATAAACCTCGTCCTTGCCCGAACGAACCGCTCCGATGGCGAAGCAATTCGGCTGGCACGCGGGCCACGAGATGCCGTTCGTGAAGGCGTGATTGCCGGCGGGTGCGCTGACCCAGATGTTCAACTCGCGAAGTCGCTTGAGTTTGGCGTCGATCTCGGTTGGGACCGGCTCCGCGTGTTCGAGATCGTCCACTGGAGCCAGATTGATGGCGGTGATGCGGTGCTTCTGGTGATGGTCGATGACCCATTGCAGGCCGGCGGCGAGCGTTTTGCTGTCGGCGACTTTGCAGTGGCAGCACTCCAGTGCGCGGACGACAGCGATTTGGTTGTTGAAGGCGACGCCGCGTTTGCCCTTGTAGTTCACGGAGGAGGGGATGCCGATCGTCGATCCGTGGTAGCCGCGGCCTTCGTGCTTGGGGTCGTCGTCGCCATCGACGCTGTCGTACGACACGAGCACCTTCGGCACGTCGCCGTCCGACTGCGACCATTCAGGCATCGACAGCTTGCAACCGTCATCGAGCAGCGCCAGCGTTTGGCCTTTTCCAAATGAGAGCTTGTTGCGGTAGGCCTCCCAGGCATCGGTCACTCGCGCGTGTTTGAACGCCGGTGGATCGGCTGGCTCGAATTTCTGCGCCGGGGAAACTTCGTCGCCGACGGCAGAACTACCAACCAGCAGCGAACTCATCGAAAGCCCGCCGACCGACAAGAAGCTGCGACGCGAGAGCGATTCGTGGAACATTTTGGTTTCACCTCGAATGGCTGTGGACTTGGAAACCCAATTTCAGCCTCGGCGGATCTTCGAGCCTTTGAAGTGGATTTGAATGCGGTAAATAAACTTCGTCCGCGAGTGGATTTGGCCGGTGGCGAGATCGACACGCTCAGGGACTTCGCGGATGTGTTTATCGACGACGGCGTGAAATCCTCGTTCAGAGAAGATGTCGATCAGCATCGAGATGGCCACCGGATCCTCGAAGATCGAGTCTTCGGAATTCACATGAGCTCGCCCAGATAGGGCGTGGCGAGTGATGATCGGCAGGAACTTCGTGCGGATGAGTTCCACCATGCGAGTGAGCAGTTCGACGTGCTCAAGTTCGTAGCTGTCGAGCCGCCGCACGAGTTCCTGCCGAGCGTGAAGCGTGATTTCATCCGCCAGCGGCAAGGTTCGCAGCCGCTCAAACGTGCGCGGGTCGAGTTCCAGCGAGCTTTGGTACTGCAACTCTTTGAGGATGTTTTCTTCGACGTCGTCGATCGGGCCTTCGGCGTTGATGAAGTGGTAGTGATAAAGCTGTTTCAGTGAGGTCAGGGCGTTCCAAGTCTGTTCTTTGAAAACGCGGTAGCGGCGACGCACAGTTTCGTCGGACATGTCCGTCGAGCGTTGCTCGATGAGCCTGCCGATGCTGGTCTCGGCCACTTTGCGGTTGTGCTCGGCGATCTCACGGCCGCGATTGAGCTGCCGCGCGATGCTGGTGTTCTCGCTGACGAACAGCACCATCGCGTGAATGGTCGGACGTCGAAAATGAATGGCCTGCGGCGTATTCGCATAGTCGTTGTGAAGCTGATTGATCTTGTCGACCAGCAGCTTCAGACATTCCACCTGCACCTGTGTTCGCGGAAATCCGTCGAGCACCACGCCGTCTCGAAACTGCGGATCGAGCAGCTTGCGAAGCAGGAGGCCGATGACTTCTTTGTCACCGACCATGCTCCCTTGGGCTTTGATCTTTTCCGCTTCGGGGGTCGTGAGTAGATCACTGATCACGATCGGCGGGCAGGTCAACCCGCGAGCTGCCATGATGAAACGCGTGTGCGTTCCCTTGCCGGCTCCGGGGGCGCCGCCCAGCAGGATGATCTCCTTCGGGAATCGCAGGTTCTCTTGCCCGACATCTTCTTCAAGGTCTTCCCAGATTGGCTTGAAGATGACCCGGACGTCTTTGACTTCCAAATCAAGAAGCTGCGGCGCGGGAGCTGGTGTGGTCATGTTGTTCTGGCTGAACTCAAGAAGGCGAGGGCGACTTCAACCGCATCCGTAGCGATTGAGCTAGGCAGGGCTGAGTTGTTGTAGCGGTCAGCCGCGAGTCGGAACAGTTTCGCCGGCGCTTCGAGTTAGTGCCGCAGCAGAAACTCGTTGGAAAGCAGCAGGGCATGTTGCAGGTCGTGAAAGCCGACGCGACGGTCGGCGACCTTCGCCAAATGTGCTCGGATCAAGTCGCGTTCGCTGGCGGTTGGATGGCGGCTCAGGGTGAGTAAATAAACGAGATCATTCACTTCGTCGTCGCTCTTGCCGGAGTCGAGCCAGCGGCTGATGTGGCTCTGCGGCGACTTGAGGTTGCCGACGATGTCGCGGTTGTTGAGCAGGTGGATCACCTGGCTCAGCGACGGGTCGTCTTCCCGAGCACACTCGCAAGTGACATCGCGCACCGGCTTCGCGAAGGCTTTGAGGAACGAGTGCTCGATCGCTCCTTCAGGCAGTTCGATTGCTCGCGTGCCGCGCGGGTAGCCGGGGAATGTTTCCGGGACGCCGGTCACCGAGCAAACCGCGTCGAGCAGTTGCTCGGCCGTCAGCATGCGTGGGACAGCGTGCGTGAAATACGGATCGGCCATCGCCGCGAACCGCGATTGCTTCGCGACCGGTCGGGCATCGAGTTGATAGGTGCTCGAATTCAGGATCAGCCGCAGCACTGGTTTGATGCGGTAGCCGCTGGACACGAACTCGCGAGCGAGTTCGTCGAGCAACTCCGGATTTGAAGGCGGATTCGTGTCGCGGAAGTCATCGACCGGCTCGACGATCCCGCGGCCGAACAGGTGATACCAAACGCGATTGGCGGTCGATCGCGCGAAGTACGGATTGTCGGCACGCGTCAGCCAACTGACGAGTCGCTCGCGGCGGTCGTCGTCAGGAGTCAGTTCACCGGCTGGCTCGCCGAGCGCGGCGGGAGCGAGGTTGACGTTCTTGGTCGGATGCCGCACCTCGCCGTTGCGGTCGAGGTAGATGATTTCGTCATCGACCATGAACTGCTTGCCCTTGAACTTCACGCGCGCGAAGTAAGCGGCGAGGCCGTAGTAGTCGTCCTGAGTGATCGCCTCGAACGGATGGTTGTGGCACTTCGCGCAGCCGATCCGCACGCCGAGAAACAACTGCGCCATCGCCTCAGCCGCCTCGTCGGGAGCCCG
>QWQF01000054.1 GCA_003669125.1 Planctomycetota bacterium | reverse complement strand
TGATCGGCAAGAATGCGGTGACACTGGTCAGCCAAGCGAATGCTCATTTGCCTCAAGCTCCGCTCGGAAAAATTGAAGTGCTGCGGTGGAAGAGCACCGACGGACAAGAGATCGAAGGACTGTTGACCTACCCCGTCGGCTATCAGCCGGGCACGCGCGTGCCACTGCTGTTGCAAATTCACGGTGGCCCGATGGGAGTCTTCCTGCAATCGTTCGCGGGCACCGCAGGAAACTATCCGAACGCCGCGTTCGCCTCGCGCGGCTTTGCGCTGTTGCAGCCGAACCCGCGCGGGTCGGCCGGATACGGCAAAGAGTTTCGCTACGCGAACTATCAAGATTGGGGTGGCGGAGACTTCCGCGACATCATGGCCGGCGTCGATCGAGTCATTGAGATGGGAATTGCCGATCCCGATCGCATGGGCGTGATGGGCTGGAGTTACGGCGGCTACATGACCTCGTGGACGATCACACAGACGAAACGCTTCAAAGCGGCGTCGGTCGGAGCGGCGGTGACGAACCTCGTCAGCTTCACTGGCACGGCGGACATTCCCGGCTTTTTGCCGGACTACTTCGGCGGTCAGCCGTGGGACGATGCAAAGCTGTACGCCGCTCGGTCGCCGGTATTCCAAGCGAAAGGGGTCACGACTCCGACGCTGGTCCAGCACGGCGAGGCCGACGTGCGTGTGCCGATCTCACAGGGCTACGAATTTTACAACGCGGTCAAGCAACAAGGGACGCCGGCCGAGATGCTCGTCCTGCCGCGTCAACCGCACGGTCCGATCGAGCCGCGGATGATTCTCAAAATCATGCAGACGAATCTCGATTGGTTCGAGAAGCATTTGAAACCTGGATCGTAGGCTTGGGTTTCCAGGCTGACTCGAACAAAACCGAGGCACGAGACGTGCCACCGAAGAAAATCCTCCAGAGAATTCACAACCATGAAGATTGGCAACGGAACAACGCTGATTCGCAACGGCCAGATCGTTGACGGCACCGGAGCCGCATCGCTTGCGAACGGTGCGGTCGTCATTGAAGAGGGCAAGCTGACGTTCGTCGGGCGCGAGGAGGACGCTCCGCTGCTGTCACGCGACGCGACGGTCATCGACGCTCACGGCGGGACGATCATGCCGGGGTTGGTCGAGGCGCACTTTCATCCGACGTACTTCAATGTCGCGGCTCTGGAAGACCTCGATATCAAGTATCCGGTCGAGTACGTCACGCTGCTGGCGGCGGCGAACGCGAAGCTCGCGCTGGAGTGCGGCTACACGGCCGCTCGCAGCGGCGGCAGTTTGTTCAACATCGACGTCTGGCTGAAGAAAGCGATTGAGAGCGACATCGCGCTCGGTCCCCGGTTGGCGTCGAGCGGTCGCGAAATCTGCGGCGTCGGCGGACTCATGGATTGGAATCCCGACTTCCGCAAGATCGGCATGGAAGGCTTGATCCTGCTGGTCAATGGGCCGGACGAAGCTCGTGCCGCCGTGCGTCAACTGGTGAAGGACGGCGTCGAATGGATCAAGACGTACCCGACTGGCGACGCCGCCGCGCCCGACACCAACGATCATCACACGCTCTGCATGACGTTCGAGGAGATGCACGCCGTCGTCACGACCGCTCACAACCACGGCAAAAAAGTCACGGGGCACTGCCGAGCCACCGAAGGAATCAAGAACGCTCTGCGGGCCGGCTACGACGCCATCGAACATGGCACGTTCATGGACGACGAAGCGCTGGACTTGCTGCTGCAACGAGACGTGCCGTGTGTTCCCGCGCTGTACTTTGAGCTCGCCAGCATCGAACGTGGCCCGGAGTTCGGGCTGCCTCAGAAGGTGATCGACGGACATCAAGAAACGCTTGACGGGGGAGCCGAATCGGCTCGCCGCATTCTCAAGGCTGGCGGTCGGCTGGGCATGGGGGGCGATTACGGCTTCGCCTGGAATCCGCACGGTGACTACGCCAAAGAGCTGGAGTTCTTCGTCAACTTCGTCGGCCTCGATCCGCTGACGGTCATCAAGTGCGCGACGAAGACCGGCGCGGAGATCATGGGACGCGGCGACGAGTTCGGCACTGTCGAAGTCGGCAAACTCGCGGACCTGCTGATCGTCGAAGGAGACGTCGTGAAGAACATCGCGCTGCTACGCGACCGCTCGAAATTCCTCGCGGTCATGCAAGCCGGCATCGTCAAGGCGGGCCGATTGGCGTAGCCGAACGGAGCCAGCGAGTTGGTGCCAAAGATCTCGATACCGTTCCACGATGCGGTTGATGTCGTACCGCTCGACGACTCGCTGCCGAGCCGCTGCTCCGAGCGCCATTCGTTCTGACGGAGGCATCCGCAACAACTCGGCGATCGCTTTGCCCAATTGCTGCGGCGCTTGTTTCGGGACGATGCGTCCGGTGTCACCGATGACTTCCGCACACTCGCCGACATCAGTGGCGACACACGGCACGCCGCACGCCATTGCTTCGCCGACGACATTCGGAAAACCCTCGGTCGTCGAAGAGCAGACGAGCACATCGAGGCTCGCGTCGATCGCGGGCACATCGCGACGCACGCCCAGCCAATGAAAACGGTCTCGCAAGCCGACGTCAGCGACCCAACTCCAAAGATCACTGGCCGAGTACGTCTGCTCTTCGCCCGCTCCGACGAAGTGCGCATGTGGAATGTGATCGGCAACGACTCGCGCGGCACGGACGAACGTTTGGTGATCCTTGTGCTGATGCAGCCGCCCGATCAATCCGACCAGCGGCGTGTCGTTGGTCAGTCCGAGTTCGTGGCGAATCCGTTGCCGTGCGGCGGGATCGGGACGTAGTTCGCCCAGATCGAAGCCGTTGGGGATGACTTCCAGTTTCTCCGGCGCGTAGCCGACTTGTAGGTGTGCCGCGCGAGCTGCCTCGGCGCAGAGCACGATGCGATCGGGAACGAATCCTGAGAGTTGTCCACCGAGCCATGCCGACCAACGCATCGACCGCGAATCGATCTTCGGGTCGAGCGTGCTGTGGCGAATGTTCCAGGCGACAGGCAAGTCGCGTCGCGCGAGCTTCGCGGCGACTCCGCCGAACAAGTTGCCGAGGTACATCCAGCCTTGCACAACGTCCGGCTGAAACTGACGCAGATCGCGAGCCAGCGTCAGCAGGTGAAACGGGTTCGGAAGTTTCGGCCGCACGAACTCGTACAGTCGATTCGGGATACCGAGCTGTTCGAGGTGCTCGGTGAACGGCCCCGGCAGGCCGATCGTGAAGACTCGGACGTCGAACTCGTCCGGCCGCAGTCGAGCCAGCACACGAGCCAGCATCCGTTCGGCTCCGGCCAGAACGATGGCGTTGATGACGACGGCCAACCGGATTCGCTTCGATGCCAATTCACCGCTCCCACGAGGCAGACTTTTCCGGGGGGCTTGTAACGAACAGGCTGAAAATGCCTCAACCTGAGTCTTCGCTGCGGGCGTTTCAGGACTTCGGGATTGAAATGGCGGCGTTTTTTCGCAACGCTCGTGCCCGTGGGAACTTTCCGAACCGGACGATTGTCTGAGCAGCCCTGCCGGAAATGACCGATCCTGGCTTCCCGCTCAAGCTTCCGTTTTGACCTTCCGAAGTAGACGACTGCGATGTCCCTCCCTGCCAACGACTTCCTGTCTGCGTTCCACGATGGCGAAGTGAATGCCGCCGAGCGTGCCGTCGTCGAGCAGCGTTTGGCGACGTCCGCCGAGGCTCGCCGTGAATTGTCGGATCTCCGACAAGTTTCCTCACTCCTGAAAGGGCTGTCGCGCGAGCGTCTGCCTTCAGAGTTTCCGCAGCAGGTGTCGCAGGCAATCGAACGCGAGATGCTGATTCCGTCCCAGCGAGACGACGAAGCTGGCTCGCGGACGCGTGTGGCGGCGAGCAGCGTCGGTTCGTCTCGTCGCTGGGTCGGAGCGGTCGCAGTGCTGACGTCTGCGGCTGGATTGTTGCTGCTGGTCCGAGCGGTCGACGACCGAAGCAGTACGAACATTGCCCAAGTCCGGAATGAGGATGTCGCGCTCCGGAAACAGTTCGCTGCTGCGGAGTCATCACGCGATGCGTCCTTCAGCGGTGGAGCCGCCACGGTGCCGGTGGCAGCAGATGCACCAGTTGCCGAATTGCGAAACAGCGGCGCGTTCGGCGGTGCGGCGCGTACTAATTCGATCGCAGCCGCTTCGCCGCTCAGCGCTGCGAGTTCGCCATCCGGAATCGCCTCTCGAGAGTTGGACGTTCTGTTCTTCGATCAAGCCGCGTTGCGCGGTGTCGGAATTGGTGACAGTGTCCGTGCGATGCGAACCGAGGGAACCGAAGTGGCCGTCGTGTGGCTGACCGTTGTCGATCGTCAAGAGGGCCTCGCCGGGTTGCAGTTGTTGCTCGGTAACAAAGAGGCCGCGAGTGCGGATGCCGACAAGAAAACGGACCAAGCCAAGAAGCCGAATGCTTCCTCTGACCAATTGCACGCGGTCTTTGTCGAGTCGGATGCCGAGCAACTCACCGCGACGTTGAACAAACTCCGCGACAAGTCCGTCCTGCAAAGTTTGGAAGTCGATCAACCGATCGAGTTGGCTGAATTGGACAAAGTTTTCCCAGCCGGAATCGAGTCCTCGCTCAGTCGCCAATTTGCAGTACCAGCGCCATCCGTCGCCGAAAAGAAAATCGCGAAGAGGGACTCGACTCCCAAGCTCGCGGCAAAGTCGGAACAGTCCCGTGCCAAAGAAACACGAGACTCGAAGGATCAGCCGGCCAAGCAATTCACGTTCGAAGTTTCTCGTGATGCTTTGGTGCAGAATCAGGCGAGTCAGCAGACTCGCAATCGCGGACTGTCCCGCAACTTGCCCCGCTCGCAGTCGGCGGTCGAAAAGAACGTGGAACAGGCTCCGACGGATCAACGCCCCATGCAAGTTTTGTTCGTCGTCGTCGATCAGTCACAGGCTGGCAAGTTGCGCGTTTCACCGAGCAATTCATCGAAGCCGACTACTCCCGCCACTCCCTCGAAGGCACGCTCCGAACCTGCGAAGCCCGCCGACAAAGACGGTGCCGCCTGATCCTTCCCTTGCCACCAGCCTCTAACCCTAGCCCCTCTTCATGCCACGCACCGCCAAGATTCACCGGAAAACCGCCGAAACGACCATCGACTTGTCGCTCGATCTCGATGGCTCCGGCCAGGCGCAGATCGACACCGGAGTCGGCTTCTTCGATCACATGCTGACGCTGCTGGCGAAGCACTCGCTGATGGACCTGACCGTCAAAGCCACCGGCGATCTGCACGTCGATCATCATCACACGGTTGAAGACACCGGTATCTGTCTCGGTAAGGCGTTGGCCGAAGCGCTGGGCGACAAAAAAGGGATCGTGCGTTACGGCAGCATCGCGTTGCCGATGGAAGAAACGCTGGTCACCTCGGCCATCGATTTGAGCGGCCGCATGGCGTTCGTGTTTCGCGTCGATTTTCCGACGGAGAAGATCGGCGAGTTCGATTGCCAACTCGTCCCGGTCTTCTGGGAAGCGGTCGCGGCCAACGCGTTGATGAATCTGCATCTCGTGCTGCATCACGGGCAGAACAGTCATCACATCAGCGAAGCCTGCTTCAAGGGAACTGCTCGCGCGCTGCGGCAAGCGATCGTGATCGATCCGCGCCAAGCGGGTGTGCCGTCCTCAAAAGGGACGCTCACGAAGTAGCGCAGTAGGCATACGCACTTTGTTTTGCAAGTTCCAAATCGCGGTCGAAAATTCGACACGAAATGTTCGTTGCAATTCCACGCGCGCCCGATACTCTACCGCCCCACTTCCGACCTCCAATCGAGCTGCCGGACCGGATGCCACAATCGAGTGGGAGTCGTTCGCAAACAACTGCCGGGTTATGTCAACACGGATGACAACTCAGGTTGATGCGACTGTTGGTCCGTGACTCGTTCACGGCCGACAGCCACGGATCGCAGGCTCTTCACGGTGGGGGGAGCTCGGCGGATTGTTAGCGACGAAGACAGGTTGGAAGAGTTTGGAACAAGCGTCAGCCCGGCTGCTCGGATGCGGCCGGGCTGATGTTGTTTTCACTCCTTCGCTTTCACGACCGGATTCGTCAGCGTGCCAATGCCGGTAATTTCGATCGACACGCTGTCGCCCTCTTCGAGCGTGAATTCATCGGGTGGTACGACGCCGGTTCCGGTCAGTAGGAACGCCCCGTCAGGGATGTCGTTCTCGCGAGTTAGCCAGCCAATCAGTTCGTCCCAACCGCGGACGATCATGCCCAGATGCGTTTCGCCTCGGAAGGCTTCGCGGCCTGCACGATGGATCGTCAGCATGACCTTGGTCGAATCACGATCGAGCGGCTGATCGGCCAGCAGAACGCACGGGCCGAGAGCACAGCACTGGTTGTAAACTTTCGCCTGCGGCAGATAGAGCGGGTTCTCACCTTCGATGTCGCGAGCGGACATGTCGTTGCCAATCGTGTAGCCGACGAGCGTGCCTTTCGGCGAAACCACGAGCGTGAATTCTGGCTCCGGCACGGTCCAGTGACTGTCGGCTCGGACGCGCACCGGCTCGCCGGGACCAGACGTGCGGCGAGCGTTCCCTTTGAAGAAAATCTCCGGTCGCGGAGCGCTGTAGACCTTGTCGTAGTGAGACGCGCCCGATTCCGACTCTTCCATCCGCGCGACTTGACTCCGTTTGTAGGTGACTCCGGCCGCCCAGACTTCCTGTGAGTCAATCGGTGCGAGAAATCGTACCGCACCGGCCGGCAGCGGGTCGCTCGTTTCGTCAATCAGCAATCGAGCGAGGGCGAGAGGATCGCCGTCGTTGAGGATGTCGGCGAGGCAACGGATCGTCGCCGACCGCGACAGATCAAGCAGCCGCACGGTTTGATCTTCGACACTAGCCACGCGGACGGAATCATCGGCGAGACGAACTTTGGCGAGCTTCATGGATGTTGGTCCTTGGAGTGAGGGCAGGGGGAAGAAATTGATCGTTGGCTATTTGGAAGTCAAGAATCTTGGCGGCCGTTGTCTATCGGACGACCAACCACCAACAACCAATACTCAATCATTAATTTCATCAACAGATCAGTCTGCCGAGTGTCGGCGCAGCGCCTCCAACGTCGCTTGAAAGTCCGCGGCCAGCGGAGCCTCGAACGTCATCGGTATTCCACTTCCCGGATGCTTAAAGCTCAATCGAAAGGCGTGCAGAGCTTGGCGGCGAATCAGGACGTCGTCGAACGTGTCCACCACCGACTCGAAACCGGATTTCTTGGCGGCGGACTCGGCTTTGCGAGAGAGCAGTGTCTCCCGTTCCGCTTGAACGACGCTGCCGTCCACGTCGGCGATGCGCAGGCATTTGCCGCCGCCGTAGAGTTCGTCGGCGACGATCGAGTGCCCCAGGTGCGACATGTGCAATCGCAATTGGTGCGTGCGGCCGGTCTTCGGCTTGAGATGCACGAAGGTGAATCCGCGGAAGCGTTCGGCGACCTCGAAGTGCGTGACGGCTTGGCGAGCGTTGCCTTCCGCCTCGCAGACCTGCATTTTCTCGCGAATCTTCGAGTTGATGCGGACGTGTGTGTCGATGATGCCGCGGTCCTTTGCGACCTCGCCCCAGACGATGGCTCGGTATTCTTTGACGGTCGTGCGTTGCTCGAACTGCTCGCTGAGCCGGCAATGCACTTGGTTGTTCTTGGCGATGACGATGACGCCGCTGGTGTCCTTGTCGAGCCGATGCACGATTCCCGGCCGAAGCTGTCCCGCGACGTTGCTGAGCTGGTTGAAGTGAAACTGCAACGCCCCGGCCAGAGTGCCGCGATAGTGTCCTTTGCCGGGGTGCGTGATCATGTTCGCCGGCTTGTTGAGCACCACGAGATGCTCGTCCTCGAACAGCACGTCGATCGGAATGTCTTCCGGCGGCAAGCTGCTGTCGGGCAGTTCGGGCAGCCGCACGTCGAGCACGTCGTTGACTCGCAACCGCCGAGCGGCTTTGACGGCCAGGCCGTTCAGTACGACCGATTTTTGTTCGAGCGCCCGTTGAAACAACGCTCGGCTGTAATTCGGAAACAGTCGCGAGAGGTAATGATCGACTCGCCAACCGTGAGCGCGAGCCTCGACCACGACACGAACCGGCTCGGACGAGAGCGTGACAACCGATGGTTCGCTGTCGGCGGAGACGGCGTCTGATTCTTCATCGCCGTCGAGCAATTCTTGGGGCAGGTTTTCAACGTGCCCGTCCGGCACGGGCACGTTGGAGGCGTGCCCCACGTTGGAGCCGCTCATTTGGAATCCGCCGGGGCATCCTTGTCCTGGCTCTCCGGTTTCGAGTCATCCGTGTTGGGCTTGTCCGTTTTCGGTTCCTCGGCCGGCTTCTCGTCCTTCTTGGCGTCTGGCTTCGACTCGTCCGGCTTGTCGTCGTCTTTGGGTTCCGGCTTCTTGCTCTCGGTCTTGTCCCCTTCGGGCTTGTCATCCAACAACGAGTCGAG
>QWQF01000242.1 GCA_003669125.1 Planctomycetota bacterium | reverse complement strand
GGACAAGGGCGTGGATGTGTTGGTGGTGGATTCGGCTCACGGACACTCGAAGAACGTCATCGAGACCGTCCGCGAGATCAAACGCCGCTGGAACATCGACGTCGTGGCGGGCAACGTCGCCACCACCGAAGGAGCCAAGGATCTGGTCAAAGCCGGAGCGGATGGGGTCAAAGTGGGGATCGGGCCTGGCTCGATCTGCACGACGCGCATCATCTCCGGAGTCGGCGTACCGCAACTCACCGCGATTTCCAACGCGGCGAAAGGGGTGGCCGGCACCGATGTCCCGATCATTGCCGACGGCGGCATCCGCTACAGCGGCGACGTGACGAAGGCTCTCGCAGCCGGAGCTCACGTCGTGATGCTGGGTGGACTGCTGGCGGGACTTGATGAATCACCCGGCGAGATGATCCTGTACCAAGGCCGCAGCTTTAAGCGGTACCGAGGCATGGGGTCGCTCGGTGCGATGATGAAAGGTTCGGCCGACCGATATCGACAGACAACGAACAAAGGTGAGGACGACAAGACGGCAAGCAAGAAACTCGTGCCCGAAGGGGTCGAGGGTCGAGTCGCCTACAAGGGACAGCTTCACAGTTTCATCTACCAATTGGTCGGCGGCCTGCGAGCCGGCATGGGTTATCTCGGAACAGCGAACATCACCGAGCTACGGACGAAAGCTCGGTTCATTCAAATCTCAGCGGCGACGGTTAGGGAGAACCATCCACATGACATCGCGATCACCCAAGAGTCACCCAACTACACGGCGGAGCACGCTCCGGATTCTTTCTGATCGGCTGCTCAGCCGCTCGGCCGGAATGGGCGCGAGCGGCGCGTTGAGCCTCGCGATCGTTTTCGGCGGAGCCGCCGTCAGCGAAGCGGGCGTCCGCGACCTGTTCTCCAAATCGAATTCGAGTTCGGCCACTTCTGCGAAGGCAACGTTGCCGACCGCGAATCCGCGCAGTGCCACGATCAGTCGGTTGTCCGCGCGTCGCAAGCCGAGCCAACTACTCGCTCAGGCCGACGCGCCGCTCGACCGACTAAAACAGCGTGATGCCGAGCAGCGATTCCGCGACTTCGTCAACGACGATGATCCGTTCGAGGAAGCTCCGATCAAGTCGTCAGCGACACCGCCGAAAGCTCCTTTGAAGGCGAGAGCGGATCAATACGACGAGCCGCAAACGCTGTCCGAGCCAGCACCGATTCAGCCGCCCGAGGAACGCATCGCCGCGCTGCCGGATGCTCAACAGCCGTCATCCGAAGGCGCCGTGCCGGAGCCGGTCACCAGCCCGACTCAGTTGAAACGCATCTCCGAAATTCAGCCCTTCTTCGATTATCAGCCGGCGAGCGCGATCAAGGGGGAGGTCTGCTGGGATCTCTGCCCACGTCCGGATGGCATGCCCTGCAAGGCGGATGAAAACGGCAACATGCCCGAATGCCCCAGCGAATTCAAACTGAGCGACGCGGCGTACTCGAATCGCATGTTCTCTGACTGTCTCTACCAGTGGCAGGCGACGGATCAGTGGCACAACCCGCTGTACTTTGAAGACCCGGCCCTCGAACGTTACGGCCATGTGCACCACGAATGCGTCCAGCCATTCGTGTCGGCGGCCCGGTTCGGAGTCCAACTGGTTGGTCTGCCGTACCAAATGACGATCGATCCGGTCTGCAAGAAAATGTACAACCTCGGCTACTACCGAACCGGCGAGTGTGCTCCGAAGAAGTACTACCGCGTTCCGTGGAATACTCACGCGGCCGTCAACACGGCGGCGGTCTGGACGGGATTGATCTACCTCTTCCCGTAGCCGGAAGCCTGCAGGCTCGACTGTCACGACGAATGGCCCGACGTTTCCGAGACGCCGGGCTTTTTCTTGCGCACAGTGATCGAACGAGTGTCCCGCACGCTTGCTGGCTCGCCTCGAGTCTGTTCTTTTATCCGCTCCGAACGGAACCTCGAGAGTCACTGAACATGCCCGCCACGCCGACACAAACCCTGGCCGCCGATCTGTTGAATCGCCTTGACGCGACAATCGTCGATGCCGAACAGCAAACCAAACCGCTCGAACTGGAGCCGTACCGCAGCCAACTTTTCGAACTGTTCGTCATCGCCGATGCCAGCGGTTTGATGCGTGACGGTTCCGAGCCGGACCTCTCGCCGGAAGGGCTGAGCCGCGAACTCGGCAACCGTTGGGGACTGACGACCGCCGCGCAGGCGTCGCAACAACAGCTCAACAAAATGTCGCCGGAGCATCTCTCGAAGATGCGGCTGCTCTGGTCGTTCCTACGGATGTGGATGGAGTGGCAATACGCCTGGAGCCGCTGGGTGGAATTTCACGACCGGCCAGCGGTGCCGCATCCCGCCACGTCCGCCGCCGAGTGAGTTGGTGGTGTCATGCAAGCTCCTTCTTCACCTCTTGACGTGCTCGTCGTCGCTCCGCATCCCGATGATGCTGAGATCGGCGTCGGCGGCACGTTGCTCGCCTGTCGGCAGCAGGGGCTGCGAGTTGGCGTGATTGACCTCACGACAGGCGAACCGACTCCGCACGGATCGTTGGAACGCCGCGCCGCCGAGACAGACGCGGCTACGAAGATTCTTGGCCTCGACTGGCGAGCGAACCTCGGATTGCCGAATCGCAGCTTGCAGGCCGATCTCGAATCCCGCCGAGCACTCGCGTCGGTCTTCCGGCTGACGCGGCCGAAGATCATCGTCGCGCCGTACTGGGAGGACGCGCATCCCGATCATGTCGTCGCCAGTCGGCTCGCCGATGATGCTCGCTTCTGGAGCAAGCTGTCGAAATCGGACATGCCGGAAGAACCGTACTGGCCGCCGAAGATGCTGTACTTCTTCAGCATCCATTTGCGAGTTCATCCGAAGCCCGCATTCGTGTTCGACATCACGCCGCACATCGACGCGAAAATGTCGGCGATTCGCAGCTACGAAAGCCAGTTCGCGACCGGGCGTTCACAGACGCCGCCGACGATCCTCGACGACATCCGCGACCGTGCCCGCTACTGGGGTTGGACGATCGGCGTCCCGTTCGCCGAGCCGTTCGCCAGCCGCGAAGAAATCGGATTGACCGATCTGCGATCGCTCGTGTGAGTCTCAGTTCTTCACGCGTTCGATCGTCGCCTTCGTCCGTTCTTGTTCGAGCACTTCGCGCTGCAACTCGGTCGAGAGTTGTTGCAGGATTTCCGGCCGAGCGTCCTCCAAGCTGAGTTGCCCTTCGCTCCGTTCAGTGACGGTCAGCAGCAGAACTCCAAACGGTGAGCGAACCGGTTCGCTAATCTCGCCAACTTTGAGTCCGAACGCGATCTTGGGGTACGGCGGCGGCTGTTTGCCTCGGAAACCGAATCGGCCGAGATCGCCACCCTTCGTCGCACTCGGGGCTTGCGAGTGCTTCTTGGCGGCGTCGGCGAACGTCAGTTTTCCAGAGACGATCTGCTGCCGAATCTCGGCCAGCGTCGTCTCGTCCGTGGCGGGATCATCGTTCTTCAGAGCGATTTGCGCTGCTCGAACTTCGCTGCCGTCGAATTCATGCCGGCGGTGTTGCCACACATCGCGCAGCTTCAGGTCGGTCACGGCTTGCCGGACGTACGCGTCCCAATCGAGCGGCAAGGTCAGCTCGCGGCGCAACGTTTCCTCGGTGAATCCCGACTTTGCGAGCAGCTTGTCGAAGTCCTCGCCCCGCGCTTTCAGACGCGTTTTGAGTTGCGTCAGATGTGCGTCCAGCCGCTGCGGATCGGCAGCCACTTTTTTTGTTGCGAGGAATGTGCGAAGCAACTGTCGGTCGATCAATCGTTCCATCATCGATTCGCGGCGCTGCGGCAGTTCGTCAGTCGTGATCTTGAGCGTTCGTGCGAAGAAGTCGAGGTCCGCTTCCGTGATCGGTTGTCCGTTGACGCGTGTCAGCACCGGCGAGTCACTCTTGGTCGCGGCCTTGGTGCCCTTTGATTTCGTGGCTTTCGGTTCGTCCGCGCCGAGCGGATGCGCGGCCACGACCAACAGCCACACGAGCATCAATTGCGAAATCCGTTTCATCACACCATCTCCTGAAATTTGAAATCTCAAATCTCAAATTTGAAACTCTGCCCACACGGCCGCGTGGTCGGAGGCTTGTGTCGTTTCGTCGGTGACTTCCGGGAAGTGTGGAAACTTGCCGCCGAAGTTCGTTTTGTGGAACAGCCCGCGACGCTCGATACCGACCGAACCGAGCGTCACGAAGAGTGCCTGCGAAACCAGCAGGTAGTCGATCTGTTGCCGGCCATCGTGATACGTCCAACTCGGTCCTTGGTGCAACGGCGATTTGAGCACGTCGAACAGACCGGGAGTGGTCAGCAGCGGTTTCAGCGGAGCACTGGTCGGCGATCCGTTGAAGTCGCCCGCCACAACAACCAGGTCGCGCGTCAGGTCGAACCGGCTGAGTAACTCGCGGACTCGCTTGGCTTGCGACAATCGCTTCGCGTCATTCGCGGCCTGCACTCCGTAGCCTTGGCTTTTGAAATGATTTCCCAGCAGCCACAGCGAGCGGCCGTCCGGAAGTTCGATCTCGAATTCCGGGCAATCGCGACTGAAGATCGTGGACTTCTTGATGGCGGTCACATCGTCGATGTGGCTGCGGACGGAGCGAATCGGAAACTGGCTGAGCAATCCGATGTCGATGCCGCGCGGGTCGTTGCCGTCGATCAACAGGTTGTGCCTGAAGGACGCTTTGAATTTCTTCAGCGTCATCCGATCGAATCGGTCGAGCGTGTGGCGATCTTCGACTTCGACCAGACAGAGCACGTCAGCGTTGACCGCTTGGATGACGCGCGCGGCGTTGTCCGTGCTGACGGCGTTGACGTTCTCGCGAATCAGTTCGAGCCAGCCCATCCAGTCCGATCGGCCAGTGGCGACGAGTTCGATTTCGGCCTTCGAGTTCGTTCCGACTCGGGCTCTCTTCACTCGGAACAACTTGCCGCGGACCTCGTTGATGTGGAACCAGCGATTCTCCGGAAAGACACGCGAGTTGTCGAACTCGTATTTCTTGAGTAGGTCGACGATGGCCGTGCCGGTTGATCCGGAGTAGCTGGTCTTTGTCAGCAACTGTTCGAGTTTCTGGACGTCGTTGAGCACCTTGGCGGCTTGGGCCGACAGGCCTTCCAACTGAAACACCTTCGGTCGCCGAAACAGGTTGTTCGCGTTGAAGGTGGCGAGACGCAGCGGCATGAGAACCTCCGGTCGCATTGTGGCGCGGACGGAAGAAGTTTGCCCAGCCGGAAAAAGAGGTCCAAGGTTTCGCCAACCTCACGACGGCCACGGTCGGGGCGGAGTCCGCGAACCTCGGCGCGGTCACCGCGGATTTCACGGTTGTGCGACGAACTTGGGCGATGTTTCCGCTGGTGACTCCACCGTCGTCGCTGGCGATGGATTGCGTTGCTGTTTTTGGGATCGCAGGTGGCAGGAGCGTGGTTCGCTCCGGAGATCGTTTCGCAGACCAGCCTGCGTCAGCGCGTTGCCGACTGAGCAACGGCGGAGATGCCGATCCGTGTCGAGCTGGGTGCCGCGTCCTTGGGTTGGTTGAAGCCGGTTGAGCTTCGCGAACGGAGAGTCAGCGATGGCGACGCTCAAAACGCGAGGCTCGGTCGGTCTCGACGAGTCGCTGGAGTTGGTCGTCGAGGTTCCCGTACGCGACGAATGGATTCCGCAGAACAAACAACTTGCGAGTCTTCGAGGACTCGCTCGCGACGCCTTCACGGCCCCGGTCGAGAACCTGCTGGAGAACGAACTCCAGAAAGGGCTGAATCGGTTGTTGCCAGCGAAGAAGAAGCCGTGACGAAGGGAAATTAGTCACTGGTGATTTTGAATTTCAATCACCAATGACCAACGACCAATCACCAACGATCAATCTGTTCTCACTTCCCTCGTCCAGCCGCTCCGACAGCCGCTTGACTTCTTTCCGGCTCTCCCTCAAAACTCGTTCTGGACTTCGCAAAGGCGGTCCAGTCGACACTGGCGAGCTCGAAAGGAATCTGTTTTGTCCGGCCAACTTGTGACTTTTGTGCCGATCTTTGTCTTCATTGCCATCCTGGTTGGGTTCGTCATCACGAATCTTGTGCTTGCGCACACCGTTGGGCCGAAGAAAAAGACCGCTGTCAAAGAGATGCCCTATGAGTCTGGAATGGACCCCATCGGGGATGCTCGGCAGCCGTTTGATGTGAAGTTTTATCTGGTCGCGATTCTGTTTCTCGTCTTCGACGTTGAGCTGCTGTTCCTCTACCCGTGGGCGGTCAGCGCGTACGTCGAGGGACAGCACACCGCAGAGGGGGCGAAGATCGTCGCGTCGCATCTCGGCCACGCGAGTCCTGGCATTCCGACGGAGCTGCGCGGGACGGTGTTTGGCGTGATGCTGGTGTTCATCGCCACGCTGGCGATTGCCTACGTTTATGCGTGGCGGAAAGGTGTTTTCAAATGGCGGTAGGACTTCCCGAAAACGTGTTCATGACGACCGTCAATGCGGCGGCGAGTTGGTGTCGCAAGAACAGTCTCTGGCCGATGCCGTTCGCGACCGCGTGCTGCGGCATCGAACTGATGGCGACGGCGTCGTCGCGGTACGACCTGGCCCGGTTCGGGGCCGAGGTCATGCGGTTTAGTCCTCGGCAGTGCGACCTGATGATCGTGGCCGGCCGAGTCGTCATGAAAATGATGCCCGTGCTGCAACGCATCTGGCTGCAAATGCCCGAACCGAAATGGTGCATCTCGATGGGAGCCTGTGCCTGCTCCGGCGGCGTGTTCGACACCTATGCCGTCGTGCAAGGGGTCGATCGCTTCATGCCGGTGGACATGTACGTGCCCGGCTGCCCGCCTCGGCCGGAGCAGCTCATTCAGGCGATCATGGACCTGCAAAACAAAATCCAAGCCACCGGCACGCTCAACGGCACCGAGTTCGGCCTGCGAACTCAGCCGATGGGCCCGACACCGTTCGACCGCGATGAAATGTGGCGCGTCGAAGACGCGGCACTCGCAGCGAAGGTCGGCGGGTTCGGAGTGTGAGATCGGAGAAAGGGCGGCGATGAGAGCATATGGCTACGCCAGAGGGCGACCGGACGATGACGACGAGGAGCCAGTGCTCTTGGAATTGTCTGAAGTCACATTCGTCGGGACTCCAGACGCTCTCCGCGAAGTCGCTGAGTTTCTGATCGCGGCCTCACAGGATTTGGAAAAGTACGGACAGGATTTCGGCCACGTTCATCTCCAACACAAGAATCCGCGATGGCGTTCAATGATGCCGCAATTCGTCGATGTCATTGTGGCCCGTGGTAGTTGATGCCAAACGAAAGAAGTGAAGCGGCGATGACAACCTCTGCAAACGAAATCCAACACTCCGCCACAGCCCTCCTTGCCGAACATTTCGGGGCCGACTTGCTCGTCTGGAGCCAGAACCGCGACAACGTGCGTGTGAAGGTGAGCGAGGACCGCGTCTTTGAGGTGCTCAAGTGCCTGAAGATGCTCGGTGGTTTTGACATGCTCGTCGATCTCACCGCCGTCGATGAGTTGGAGTACCCCGACGCGACCGATCGGTTCCGCGTGGTGTATTGCCTGCTCAACATGACGAGCGGCGAGCGGTTGATCGTGCTGACCTACGTCAACGATCCGAATCCGACGTTGCCCTCGGCGTATCCGCTCTGGAAGGGAGCCGACTGGATGGAGCGGGAAGTCTTCGACATGTTCGGCATCCGCTTCACCGGCCACCCCGACCTCCGCCGCATCCTGATGCCCGAAGAGTTCACCGAATACCCGCTCCGCAAAGATTATCCGTTGCGCGGCCGAGGCGAACGACACAACTTCCCGGTCATCACGCGGGCGGAGAGTTAAAACGAAAATAGGAAACAAAAAGGGAACACTAATCGGCGCTAATCTCCGCTAATCAGACAAAAGGCCGGGCTTCATCAGCGAAGATTAGCGGCGATTAGTGTTCCCGAAATTGCATTTCTCAGGACGAACGAAAACATGCCGTTTGAAGTTTCTGACTTGCTGACTGACGATGTTGATTCCGCAGACAAAGAATATCTGTGGACGCTCAACTTTGGGCCGCAGCATCCGGCGACGCATACCACGTTGCGGCTGATCTTGACGCTCGACGGCGAGAAGGTCGTCAAGGCGGTGCCGGATATTGGGTATCTGCACTCCGGGTTCGAGAAGCTCGCGGAAGACCTGGACTACAACCAGTACGTCACCATCGTCGATCGCATGAATTACCTCTCGCCGCTGGCCAACGAGATCGCCTGGCATCATGCGGTCGAGAAGCTGCTGGGGATCGAGCTGACTCCGCGGTGCAAGTACATCCGCACGATCATCGCCGAGCTGATGCGGCTGCACGATCATTTGCTCAACACGGGGACCAGTGCGCTCGACCTGGGAGCGTTCACGGCGTTCCTGTACTTCTTCCAGCAACGCGAGCTGATTTACGACATCTGCGAG
>QWQF01000102.1 GCA_003669125.1 Planctomycetota bacterium | reverse complement strand
GCAAGACTTGTCCGCCGAAGACGTCCCCCAGGCTTTGATGTCCCAGACAAACTCCGAGTACCGGCAGCTTCGAGGCGAAGTGGCGAATCAACTCGCGCGAGATGCCTGCCTCGGCGGGAGTACACGGGCCGGGCGACACCAGGATGCGATCCGGCCGGAGTTGCTCGATCTGCTCGATCGTGATCTGGTCGTTCCGAGCCACCTCAATCTGCAGTGACGGATCGATCTCACCGAACCGCTGCACGAGGTTGTAGGTGAAGGAATCGTAGTTATCGAGCACGAAGATCATGGGCCACTCGCGTTAAGAAACGGGATTGTGGGGCATCGTACCGACCGTTTCATGTGCTCAAAAGGAACGCCGAACCGCCGCAGGACTGAAAACTGGGACAGCATCCTGCGTCTGATGAGGTAAAGTTTTCCGATTCCCCGTTGACATTTTGGGGGTCCAGCCGTTCCACTATCGCCCGACCTATGGGTGGCTGCCGATACGATCGATGGAGACCCGAAGTCCCCGCCAGAGTGCTCGACCTCTACAACCTACCTCGTCCAACTTGACAACCGTACCCGCCGGATGTTTGTCTGGCATTTTTCCACTTGATGACCGACCGACCTCGTTTCGGCTTGGCAGACCGCTCGGCCACTAGTCCAAGGAGTTTCGTTCATGGAAATGCGTCCTTCTCGTCGTGACTTTCTGCATGTGGGATTTTGTGGCGGCATTGGCCTCACTCTGGCCGATTACTTCGCCCTGAAAGCGAAAGCCGACATTAAGAAATACGAGAGCAAGGAAGGGACGGCCAAGTCCGTCATCTTCATCTACCTGCCCGGTGGAGCGGCTCACCAGGAGACCTGGGATCCGAAGCCATACGCTCCGATCGAATATCGCGGCCCGATGAACTCGATCCAGACAAATGTCTCCGGCGTGTTCCTCAACGAGATGCTGCCGAAGACCGCTCAGATCGCCAACAAGTTGACGATTTGCCGCTCGATGACGCACGGCGAAGCGGCTCACGAGCGTGGTACGCACAACATGTTTACCGGCTATCGCCCCAGTCCGGCTTTGCAGTTTCCGAGCATGGGCAGCGTGGTGTCGCACGAGTTCGGCCCGCGCAAGAATCTGCCGCCGTACGTCTGCATTCCCGGCCAACCGAACGAGTTCGCCGGAACCGGCTACCTCAGTTCGTCGTTCGCTCCGTTCAGCCTCGGCTCCGACCCCGCGGCAGGCGGATTCACGGTTCGCGACCTGAAGCTGCCGGGCGGTGTCGATGACACGCGATTCACTCGGCGACGCACGATCCTCGATACGGTCAATGACCACTTCACGAAGAAAGAGAAGTCGGACTCGCTCGACGCCGTCGATACGTTCTATCAACGAGCCTACGGACTCGTGTCGTCGGTCGATGCTCGCGAAGCGTTCAATATCGACGCCGAACCGTCTCCGATCCGTGACGCCTACGGTCGCAACACCGCCGGTCAGCGAATGCTGATGGCTCGCCGCTTGGTCGAGTCAGGCGTGCGGTTCGTGACGCTGACCTACGGCGGCTGGGATATGCACGACAACATCAACGGCAGCATCCGCAGCCAAGTGCCGGCATTCGATCAGGCGTATTCACAGCTCATCACCGACCTGGATGGTCGCGGTTTGCTGAAGGACACACTGGTCTGCATCGCCTCAGAATTCGGCCGCACGCCGAAGATCAATGCGACTGCCGGCCGCGACCACTGGCCGAAAGTCTTCAGCGTCGTCTTCGCTGGCGGCGGCATGAAGCCGGGCATCGTTTACGGCTCGTCGAACTCGACCGCCAGCGAACCGGAAGAGGACGCGCTCAACGTCGAAGACTGGGCAACCACTCTTTACCACTGCCTGGGCATCAACGCCGACAAAGAACTGATGGCCCCCGGCGACCGCCCGATCGAAATCTGCGACGGTGGCAAGGTCCGCAAGGAATTGCTGGCTTAGTTTTGAATCGAAAACGAACACGCAGAGGACGCAGAGAATTTCAAACTCAGCGTCCTCTGCGGCTATACCTACTGGTTACAGTCCTGCCCGTGACCCGAAGCAACCGCTCGCCTGGGTCCCTTTGATTTCTCTTGCTTGGTCGGAGGAATTTCATGTTCCGACGTGCGTTTATCGCCGCGTTCGCTCTCGTTTTCTGTGCGACGTCCCTCTTCGCTGCTTCGCCTCGGCTGAGCATCATCAATCCGCGCGGCGTGCAGCGCGGCACCGAAGCCGTGCTGACCTTCAGCGGATCGCAGTTGGGTGACGGCCAGCAAGTCCTGTTCTATTCACCCGGCTTTGAGGTCGTGAAGGTCGAGACCGTCGATGCCAACAACTGCAAGGCGACGGTCAAGATCTCGGCCGACTGCCGGCTCGGTGAGCATGTTGCTCAAGTGCGGACAAAGACTGGTATCTCCGACTATCGCACGTTCTACATCGGAGCGTTGCCACAGGTCGACGAGAAGGAGCCGAACAACTTCTTCGACCAGCCACAGCCGATCACTCTCAACCAAACGGTTGTCGGCACCGTCGGCGGGGAAGACGTTGATTACTACATCGTCGAGGCCAAGAAGGGACAACGCATCTGCGCCGAGGTTGAAGCGATGCGGCTTGGATCCGCGTTGTTCGATCCGTATGTCGCGATTCTCGACATGAAGCGGTTCGAACTGTCGGCCGCCGATGACACGCCGTTGGTCAACCAGGACTCCGTCGCCTCGATCGTCGCGCCCGAAGACGGCAAGTACATGGTCCAAATCCGCGAGACCGCTTACGGCGGAGGCAGTAACTATCGCCTGCACGTCGGCACGTTCCCACGACCGCTGGCCGTTTATCCGGCGGGTGGAAAGCTCGGCGAAGAAATCGACGCGAAGTTCCTCGGCGACCCAGCCGGTGAGTTCGTGCAAAAGTTCAAACTCCCGACGGCCAACAGCAACGAGTTCACCGGCCTGTTCGCGACCGCTGGTGCCGAGATTTCTCCATCGCCGAATCCGTTCCGCCTGTTCGAGCACGGGAACTCGCTGGAAGTTGAACCGAACAACGCGGTCGCTCAAGCGACGCCAGCGACACTCCCTAACGCCTTCAATGGAATTTTGCAGGAACCGGGTGACATCGACTTCTTCAAGTTCACCGCCACGAAGGGACAAGTCTTTGAGGTCGAGTGCTACGGCCGCCGTATCCGTTCGGCCGTCGATCCAGTGATGGTGTTGTACAACGCTCAAGGAGGCGGAATTGTCAGCAACGATGACTCGCGCGGGCCGGATAGTTACTTCCGCGTGACGATCCCCGCTGACGGCGAATATCTGCTGAGCGTCACCGATCATCTGCAACGGGGCGGCCCGGGCTTCGTGTACCGCGTCGAATTCACCGGTGTCGTCCCGTCGCTGCAACTGAGCATCCCGCAAGTCGAGCGTTACGGTCAGTACCGTCGCCAAATTTACGTCGCGAAGGGGAATCGCTTCGGCACGATCATCAACGCCAGCCGAGCCAACTTCGGTGGCAAGCTGCTTCTCGAACCGCAGGGCATGCCCGCCGGCATCTCGATCATTGCCGAACCGATGGCTGAGAACCTCGCCTCGATGCCAGTCGTCTTCGAGGCGGCGGCCGACGCTCCGCTCGACGGCAAGCTGGTCGACTTCATCGGGCGACACGCCGACAACCCTGCGATTCGTGGCGGCTTCTTCAACCGAGCCGAATTCATCATCGGAGCTCCTGGTCAGTCAATGTACTCGTGGCGCGACGTCGATCGACTGGCGGTGGCCGTCGTCGATGAGTTGCCCTTCAAAATCGATCTCGTCGAACCGAAAGTCCCACTGACTCAAAATGGTTCAATGCAACTGAAAGTCGTGGCCACTCGCAAGGAAGGTTTCAAAGCCCCGATCACGTTGCTCTTCCCGTTCGCTCCGCCAGGCATCGGTGCCGCGCCATCGGTCACGATTCCCGAAGGCCAGAACGAGGCCTTGTACCCAGTCAATGCTGCCGGCAACGCGCAGGTCGGCAAGTGGCGAGTCTTCGTGCTCGGCTATGCCGAAATCGGCGGGGCCGCGTACTCATCGACGCAACTCGGCAACCTGGAAGTCACCGCTCCGTGGGTCACCTTTGCCATGCAACGCTCTGCCACAGAACAAGGTCAACCGACCGAAGTCGTCTGCAAAGTCGAAGTGGCCACACCGTTCGAGGGGAACGCCAACGTCCAACTGGTCGCGTTGCCGAACAAGGTTCTCTCGCAGCCGTTGCAGTTCACGAAGGACACAAAAGAACTGGTCTTCAAAGTTACGACTGAGAAGGACAGCCCCGCCGGCAAGCATGGCATCTTCGGTGTCGTGACCATCACTGCCAACGGCGAACCCGTGACTCACAACGTTGGCGGAGCTGAACTCCGCATCGACGTACCGCTGCCGCCTAAGCCAAACACACCCGCCCCAATGCCAGCACCTGCGGTCGCCGCGGCCGCTCCTGCTCCGATGCCCGTTGCCGCTGCTCCTCCGAAGCGACTTAGCCGGCTGGAACAACTCCGCGAAGACGCGAAAGCGAAAACAGCGCAAGGCAAGTAAGTCACTTCATCAAATCCGCTTGCTCGAGAAAACAGTTTTCCATCGAGGATCGAACTCATGCGATTTCCTAAAACATTGTCAGGATTGGCAACATTTCTTTTGGCCGGTGGCTTGGCAGCATCCAGTGTCATCGCTCAAGAACCGGTGCCGGTGTCCATCGCCGTCTATCCACCGAACGCCCAGATCAACACGATTCGGGATCGGCAGTCGATCGTGGTGCAGGCGACGTACGCGGACGGAATCACTCGCGACGTCACCAAGGCGGCGACATTCGCGTTCGCCAATCCGGCGTTCGTGAAGTTTGAAAATCACACGATGTATCCGGTCGCCGATGGCAAGACCGAACTGAAAGTGGACTTCGGCGGAAAATCGGTCGTCGTGCCAGTCGAGGTCGCGCAGGCGACGGCGGATCGGACGATCTCGTTCAAGCTGGATGTCATGCCGGTGTTCATGAAGGCCGGTTGCAACACTGGCTCGTGTCACGGAGCGGCTCGCGGTAAGGACGGCTTTCGACTCTCGCTGTTTGGGTTCGATCCGGATGGGGATCACTATCGACTGACTCGCGAGATTCCCGGCCGCCGGATCAATCTGGCTTTGCCCGCCGAAAGTTTGATGGTCGAGAAAAGCACCGGCGTTGTGCCGCACACTGGCGGAAAGAGGTACGAACCCAACAGCGAGTTGAATCAAACGCTGATCCGCTGGCTGGAAGCAGGTGCTCCCAACGATCAAGGCGAAGTCCCGAAGGTTCTGGCGGTCGAACTGTATCCGCCCAACGCCGTGCTCGACGGCGAAGGCTCGACGCAGCAGATCACCGTCCGAGCGAAGTACTCGGACGGCACGGATCGCGACGTCACCTCACTAGCGTTCTTCATGACCAACAACGACACGTCGGCGGCGGTTTCGCAACAAGGTCTCGTCACAGCCGGCAAGCGCGGCGAGGCGTTCTTGATGGCCCGTTACGAGACGCACACGGTCGGCTCACACTTCATCACGTTGCCCAAGGGATTCCAATACAACGCTCCGCAATTGCCGGAGAACAACTACGTCGATCACCTCGTCAACGAGAAGCTCAAGCGACTGAGAATCAACCCCAGCGAACTTTGCACCGACGAGGAATTCGTCCGCCGAGCGTTCCTCGACATCGTTGGCGTGCTGCCGACCGTCGAGGAGTACACCAAATTCATGTCCAACGCCGACCCGAAGAAGCGGGATGCGCTCGTGGACGAACTGCTCGGCCGCAAAGAGTTCGTCGAGATGTGGGTGATGAAATGGGCCGAGTTGCTACAGATCCGCACAAACCAGCAGATCACGACGAAACCGATGCTGCGGTACTACGAATGGCTGCAAGAACGAGTCGCCAAGAACATGCCGATGGACCAAATGGTTCGCGAGTTGCTTTCGGCCAAGGGCGGTACGTTCGCGAACGCCGCGACCAACTACTACCAAATCGAACGGGACACACTGAAGACTTCCGAAAACGTCGCTCAGGTTTTCATGGGGATGCGAATTCAATGTGCTCAGTGCCACAACCATCCGTTCGACCGCTGGACGATGGACGATTATTACAGCTTCGCCGCATTCTTCTCGCAAATCGGTCGCAAACAGGGCGAAGACCCGCGTGAGATCATCATCTTCAATGCCGGCGGCGGCGAGGTGGCTCATCCGGTCGGCGGCCGACAGATGAAGCCAAAGCTTCTCGGTGGAGCCGTGCCAGATGTTGCCGGCAAGGACCGCCGTGAAGTCATGGCCACTTGGCTAGCCTCCAAAGAGAACCCGTACTTCGCCAAGAACCTGGCGAACATCGTCTGGTCGCACTTCTTCGGCCAAGGGATCATTGACCAAGTCGACGACGTGCGAGTCAGCAATCCGCCATCGAACGCGGAGTTGCTCGACGAACTCGGCAAGAAGTTCACCGAATACAACTACGACTTCAAGAAGCTGGTCCGCGACATCTGCACCAGCCGCATCTATCAACTCTCGACGAAGACCAACGAGACGAACGCACTGGACGATCGCAACTTCTCGCACGCGACGCTCCGCCGCATCCGCTCGGAAGTGCTGCTCGACTGCATTACTTTGACCACGCAAACCAAAGACAAGTTCGGCGGCCTGCCGCTCGGTTCGCGAGCGGTCCAAATCGCCGACGGCAACACTTCGACGTACTTCCTGACAACCTTCGGACGAGCGACTCGCGATAGCGTTTGCTCGTGCGAAGTGAAGATGGAGCCGAACCTGTCGCAAGCTCTGCACCTGCTCAACGGTGACACGGTCAACTCCAAACTTCAGCAAGGCGGCCTCATTGACCTCCGCCTGAAAGAAGGCAAGACGCCACCGCAAATCATCGAAGAAATGTACCTCCGCACGCTGACCCGCAAACCGACGGAAAAAGAACTGGCCGCCCTCAACGGCGTCCTCGTCAACGAAAAAGATCCCAAGCCCGTCCTCGAAGATGTGTTCTGGTCACTGTTGAATTCGCGAGAGTTCGTGTTCAACCACTGATCGCGAGGTAACGCCATCATGGCAAAGCCTCGCAAAACTTGGCGAGAAAAACTTCTCGACAGCAAAGGTCTGCCCAAAGTCGCCGTCATCGAAGGAAAGTTGTCGAAACGCTGGGGTGAAGGAACAGTTGCGATTCCAGCCCCGCGAGAAGTGGACGAGATCATGAAGGCGGTCCCGAAAGGGCGTCTCATCACCACCAAGGAAATCCAGACGAAGGTCGCTCAGAAGCACAACGCCACGATGGGGTGCCCGATCTGTTGTGGCATCTTCGCGTGGATCGCGGCTCACGCCGCCGACGAAGCGGAGACCGAAGGAGCCAAGCGGATCACGCCCTACTGGCGGACCCTGAAATCCGGGGGGGAACTCAATCCCAAATTTCCTGGCGGAGTCGAAAAGTTGACGGTCCGGCTCGAAGCCGAAGGGCATCGGGTCGTAGTCAAGGGCAAGAAATGGATCGTTGCGGATTATGAGAGTCGTTTGGTTTCCTCCGATTTGTCGGATCAAGCCCAACCAACCGGTCGGGTAAGCTCACGTGGACAACCTGCAAAATCTGCCGGTCGAGGCCGATAGACGAAGTGGCGAAGAGTTTTTGGAATGTGACGAGGTTGAGATCACCACGAAGACACTCGGTGATCTCTGTGCTTCTGCGGTGAATTCTGAATCTGGAGTTTGAGACATGGCATCAAAATCGAATCGTTGGCTGAGTATGGTTGCGTTGGGCGGATTGTTGGCTGGTGGCTTCGTCGCCAGCGCACGAGCGGCCGACGCTCCAAAAGTCACCTACGCAGATCACGTCCTGCCGATCCTGCGGGCCAAGTGCTTGAGCTGTCACAACACCGACAAGAAGAGCGGCGGACTCGACCTGTCGAACTTCACGGGCCTAAAGGCAGGTGGTGGTTCTGGCGAAATCTTTGATCCCGGAAACTCCGGCGCGAGCATTTTGTGGAAAGTCATCAACCACGAAGAAGAGCCGAAGATGCCGCCCAACAGCGAGAAGCTGCCGGCCGAGATGCTCGCGGTCATCAAGAATTGGATCGACGGCGGGGCACTCGAAACGACGGGCAGTAAGGCGCTCGCCAGCAAGAAGCCGAAGATGGACCTGAAGCTCACCGCCGCGCCGACGGTGCGTCCCGAAGGTCCGCCACCGATGCCAGGACGAATGAGTCTCGCGCCGGTTGTTCGCACGAAAACGACGACGGCCATCACCAGCCTCGCAGTCAATCCGTGGTCACCGCTGGTCGCCGTCCCCGGACAAAAGCAAGTCCTGCTCTACAACACGGCGACGCTCGAATTGCTCGGCGTGCTGCCGTACCCCGAAGGCATTCCGCAAGTGCTCAAGTTCAGCCGCAACGGCAGCTTGCTGATGGCTGCCGGCGGACATGCGGCTGCTCAGGGCAAAGTCGTGATCTTCAACGTCCGCACCGGCGAGCGAGTGACCGAGGTTGGTGATGAACTCGACACGGTGCTCGCGGCGGACATCTCGCCTGATCAATCGCTGATCGCACTCGGTGGTTCTGCAAAGATGATTCGCGTGTACTCAATCGCCGACGGTTCGAAGTTGTGGGAATCAAAGAAGCACACCGACTGGGTCACGTCGCTGGCGTTCGCTCCGGACAGCGTGCTGCTCGCGACGGGCGACCGCAACGGCGGCGTCTTCGTGTGGGAGGCCGAGACCGGCCGCGAGTTCCACATGCTCAAAGCCCACACCGCGATGATCACCGGCTTCTCGTGGCGACTCGATTCCAACATCCTCGCATCCAGCAGCGAGGACACGACCGTCCGTCTGTGGGAAATGGAAAATGGCGGCAACGTGAAAGGTTGGGGGGCACACGGAGTCGGAGCCTCCTCCGTCGATTTCGCTCGCGACGGACGGATCGTCTCCGCCGGCCGCGACCGAGTCGTGAAGATTTGGGACCAGAACGGCACCGCAGTGCGAGCCTTCGAAGCAATGGCCGATATCACGCTCGCCTGTGCGATCTGCAATGAAACGAACCGCGTCATCGGAGCCGACTGGACCGGAGCGATCCGCGTTTGGAACGCTGTCGATGGAGCGAAGATCGGTGACCTGACTCCGAATCCGCCGACGCTCGAGGAACGCCTCGCCGCCGCGAACGTCGCCGTGCAGGCCACGACTGCCGAGACCAAGGCCGCGACCGACGGCTACACCGCCGCCCAGGCTGCTGCCGTCAAAGCCACGACCGACCTCAACACCGCCAACACCAAGATGGCTGAGTTGACGAAGGTCGTCACCGACACGACCGCCGCCGCTGTGAAGAGCAAGGAAGTCATCGCCGCCGCGCAAGCCGCTCACGATGCCGCTGCGAAAATCGCCGCAACGCTCGATCCCGTCGTTCCCGCGCTGACCGACTCGGTCACGAAGGGAACCGAGGCCGCCACAAAGAACGCCGAAGACAAAGAAATCGCCGCAGCCGTCACCGCGCTCAAAGCGCTGCTCGACAACCGAGCCGCGACTCTGGCCGCCAACAAGAAAGTCGTTGCCGACAAAGTGGTCGAACTGACCAAAGGCAAAGAACAACTCGTCGCCCAGGAGAAACTCATCACCGACAGCAACGTCGCGATCGAAGCCGTCAAGAAGACGGTCCCCGATCTGACGGTTGCCGATAAAACGATGACCGAAAAAGCCGTCGCCGCGAAAGCCGTCGCCGATGCCGCGAACGCCAAGCTCGCTGCCTCGCAGCAACAGGTCGCTCGCTGGACGGCTGAGATCGACTTCGCCACGAAGCTGCGTGTTCTCACTGAGAAGCAAGCTCTCGCCGCACCACTCGTCGCCGCGTCGGAAGAGGCTCTCGCCGCTGTCAACAAGATGAAGGCCGACCTTGCCGCCGCTCAACAAGTGGTCGTGACATCTCAAACGAACGTCAACACCGCGAACACCGCCGTTGCCGCCGCCAAGCAAGTCCTGACCACCGCAGCCGCCGAGCACGCTGCGATCATCACGACCATCGCCGGTCTCGAAGCCGCCCTGCCGGCGCTCAAAGAAGCTCAAGCCAAGGGAGCCGAGGCCGCTGCCAAGACTCCGACGGACAAAGAACTCGCCGCCGCCGCCGAGCTGCTCAAGACAGCTCTCGACAAACAAACGGCAAGCCTGACCGCGATGAAAACCCTGCTGGTCGAGAAAGCCACCGCCGTCGAGAAAGCCAAAATCGTCGTCACCGAAATGGAAAAGAAAGCCGCCGATGCCGTGGTAGTGCTCACTGCCTCGAACGCCAAAGTCACGGAACTCGCCGCCGCGATGAAGCCCATCGAGGACAAGTTCGCCTCTGCCAAACAAGCCGCCGACCAAGCGTTGCAGCCAGTAACGGCTTTGCAACAAGAGATTCAGAAGCTGAAGGAAGTGAAGCTGTAACCAACCTCGCTTCCCCCTTCCGATTCCAATTTGGATGAGGAGTTCGCCGTGCTTCATCGACGCGATGCCATGATGCGATTGGGGCAAATGGGGCTGGGAGCGCTGACGCTGCCACAACTCTTGCAGGCGGAGTCGGATCGGCGCGAGGCTCGCCGGAGCACGAACAGTTCGAGCAAGGCCAAAGCGTGCATCCTGGTTTATCTGTGGGGTGGGCCGCCGCAGCACGACACCTTCGATTTGAAGCCGCATGCGCCGGAGGGGATTCGCGGATTGTTTGATCCGATTGATTCGGTCGTCCCCGGCATTCAGGTCTGCGAGCACTTGCCGCAGATCGCCAAGCACACGGACAAGATGGCGATCATTCGGTCGCTGACGCATCCCAGCAACAACCATGAGCCGAGCGTTTACCACACGCTGACCGGCCGAGTGAACAACACGCTGGCGGTGCCGAGGAACGCTCGCAATCGACGCGACTTCCCGACGCTCGGTTCGATCGTTGGTTACTTCACACCGCCGAGTGGCATGCCGGCGAGCGTGACGATTCCGCGACCGATTGGACACGACGGTGTTGTCTATTCGGGGACGCATGCCGGATTTCTCGGCCCGAAGTACGACCCGATCGAGACGCAGCCGCCAGCCGAAGTGAACGAGAAGGCTCCGCACAGTTTTGATCTGCCTCCGGGAGTCGATGAGCATCGGCTTCAACTGCGATACGGATTGCTCAACACCGTCGAATCGATGGACCGTGCCATGCAGCAGCAGAAGGCGACTCGCGGCCTCGATAGCTATCGCGAGCAAGCCTTTCGGATGCTGACTTCGCCGGAAGCCAAGCGAGCATTCCGGCTCGACGACGAACCGGCGAAAGTCCGCGATCGCTACGGCCGCAACGAATACGGCGAGTGCTTCTTGATGGCGCGACGGCTGATTGAGTCGGGCGTGCGATTGGTCACGTTCACTTGGTACTTCGTCGCGAAAGACGGCAACGTCTTGAACGTCTGGGACAATCACGGCGGCACCGGTTCGCTGGGCGGCATCACCGGCTATCAAATGCTGAAGGAGTTTTACTGCCTGCCGTCACTCGATCAGGGCTACTCGGCACTGCTGGACGATTTGTCGGAGCGTGGACTACTCGACGAGACGCTGGTCGCGATGTACGGCGAGTTTGGGCGAACTCCAAAGATCAACCCGAACAAAGGCCGCGATCACTGGGGTGCCTGTCAGTCGGCCGTGCTGGCCGGCGGAGGTATTCGCGGCGGGCAGGTTTACGGTTCCAGCGATGAGCACGGGGCGTATCCGAAGTCGAAGCCGGTCTCGGTCGAAGACCTGCATGCCACGATGTTTCACTCGATGGGCCTCAGCCCCGAGCTTGAAATCCATGACTCCGAGAATCGGCCGTATCGCATCAGCGAAGGACAGCCAATTCACGAGTTGTTCGGGACGTGATCTCGGCTTCAAAACTTTCAATCCCGCCCGCGGGCGATGCGACCGTTGATGAACAACGCGATCAGCAGCACGACGCCCATCACGAAGGGACGCAACAAATCGAAGTGCGTGAGCCCTTCGATCTTCACGGAGTTCAAGCCGACCTTGAGCACGGTGAACGTGATGACGCCGATGAGCGTTCGCGGCATGCTCCCCTCGCCACCGAAGAGGCTCGTGCCGCCGAGCACCACGCAGGCGACCGCTTCCAACAGCAGTTCGGTGTTTTGATCGAGGCTGACGCTCTCCAACCGGCCGGCGTTCACCAGTCCGCCGAGCGCGGCCGTGAGACCGCTGATGACGAGGCACGCGACCACGATGCGCGGCGTGCGCACGCCCGCCAGCCGAGCCGCCTCGCGGTTGCCGCCGGTCATGTAAACATACCTGCCGAAGCGCGTGTGTTGCAGGACGACATGGCCGACTGCCATCACTCCCAAGGCAAGCATCGCGCTGTAAGGGATGCCAAAATTGCCCACCAACAGGTCGTCATTGCCAATCTTCTTCAGCAACGACGGCATCTCGAACTTCTCGCTTTTTGTCATGAACTTCGCCAGTCCGTCGCAGACAAACATCATTGCCAACGTGATGATGAAACTGGGGAGCCGTGATGTGACCGTCAGCAGGCCAGAAAGAAACCCAGCCGCGAGAGCAACGACGAACGGTAGAACCAAAACGACGAGCAACGACAGCTCACTCATTTCCGCGGCGTTCCGGCCTTTGACTCCGGCTGCAAACGGCATTTCAAACAGCACACCGCACACACACGCTGACAACAGCGCCGTCTTGCCGACCGCCAAGTCGATCTCGCCAGTCAATAAGACGAATGTCAAACCTACCGAAACGATGGCCAACACGGCCCCTTGGCTGAGCACTTGGTTGACAATTCCAAGGCTCAAAAACTCGTGCGGCCCGACGAGAGCGGTGAAAATCGCCAGCAGCGCCAGCAAACTGACGATCGGAGCTAAATCGCCGCCGTGCCAGCGGTCCCGAAGCCACGCATTCCAGCCAGATTTGGGGGGTGTGTTCGACATTGTGCGGGCATTCTGACGGACGACGTGCGTCACGAGTAGCGTCGGCGAAATCGGCCAGTCGATTCAATTGAAGAAACTCTGCCGATTTTGCCGATCAGGACTGAGGCCGAATGGCTCGGCCAAAAGGACATCCGCCATGACAAGTGAACTCAGCGTGCTGGCGTTGGTGAAAGACACCGAGCGATACATTTTTCTGTACGACGAAGAGAGCTCGGACACTTTGCTCCAACAACTCGGCCAGTTCGCGGCGGACAAAGACCTGAGCTTCACCTGGTACGACGCCGCCGTGCTCAGCCAAAAAGTTCGCCGGCTGAAGGAAGAGGCTGAGGCGGAAGCTCGCGAGCAATGGTCGCGTGAGACGATGTGGTAGGCACTCATGCACTCCGCCGTTGATGGATTCCTGCGTTCGCTGCGCATCGAACGAAATGCTTCGCCGCTGACTCTGAAGTCGTACGCGGAAGACTTCAACAGCTTCTTCGACTACTTGCAGGATCGAGTCGGCCACATTCCGGAGCCGTCAGAAACCGACATCTCGACGCTGCGCGGCTACGTCGCGTATCTCCACGAGTGCCAGTACGCCAAGACGACGATCGCTCGGCGGCTGGCCTGTCTGCGAAGTTTCTTTCGGTACTGTGCTCGTGAGAAGTTGACGACGTCGAACCCCGCGAAGGCACTCCGTACGCCACGCACCGGTCGCAAGCTGCCGAGCTTTCTGACGGCTCAGCAAACCGTCACGCTCGTCGAAGCTCCGCCGACCGACGAACCATCCGGTCTGCGCGACCGGGCAATGCTGGAGACGATGTACTCCGCCGGCCTGCGCGTCGCCGAGTTGGTCGGACTCAATCTTTCCGACTGGGACCAAGACGCGAACGTGCTGCGCGTTCGCGGCAAGGGACGTAAAGAGCGGATCGCTCCGGTTGGCAGCCACGCCAGCACGGCTCTGCACGAATGGATCGCCGTGCGTGAGGTTGCGGAGGATGCTCGACCGGAAGATCGCGAGGCGGTCTTTCTGAATCGGTTCGGCACGCGGCTGACCACTCGCAGCGTCGGCCGCATGCTGGAGAAGTATGTGAAGGCGAACGGCCTCGATTCGAAGACCAGCCCGCACTCGCTGCGACACACCTTCGCGACGCACATGCTCGACGGTGGAGCCGACCTCCGCAGTGTCCAAGAATTGCTCGGCCACAAGAGCCTGACGACGACGCAAATCTACACACACGTCAGTACGCAGCGCATGCGCGAAACCTACGACAAAGCACACCCACACTCGCAACCGACTCGCGGACGAAAGTGACCGAGGAGTCGAAGTTACTTCTCGAGAGCCGCCTTCACTGCCTCTGCCACGTCGTCGTCGGTGAATTGCTTGTCAGCAGTGTCATCGTAGGCAAAAGTCTTGATCACTTTTCCTTCGCGATCGAAGAGCCGCAGGCAAGGGAGCGTCCCACCGGGAATCTCGAAGGCATCAAACGCTTCCTCGCTCAGTCCGGCCTTGCTGCGCAGGTTGTCAAACGTCGCGTGCTGCTCGGTGAGGAATTTGACGACCTCCTCATGAGTATCATCGTCGTCGATTGCGACCCCGATGACGGTGAAACCATCGGCTTGATGTTCTTTGGCCAGGGCAACGGTGTGTGGGAACTTCTTGCGACATGCCGGACACCACGTCGCCCAGTAGTCCACCAAGACGACTTGGCCCTTGTGCTTCGCGAGCACTTCGTCGAACCCGGCTCGATCGACCACCAGCACAGTGGCCAAGCCTACGGCGACGGGGTCGGATGGCTGCGCGAGCAGCGGTTCGGTTTGTGGTCCGGGAACCTCGGTGTCGTTCGATTCGATGTCAGCCGTTTTCGATTTGGAACTTCCGGCTCCGACCATCGTGTTATTCTTCTCGGAGTTGCAGCCGAGATTCCCAAGCAGCCCGATGGTGGCAACCAGCAGCAGAATCTGTGACAGTTTTTTTGAGGCCATGTATTTGCTCCTTCAGAAAATCTCGAATCAATGGTCTCGGAACTCGAACCGGGCCCGGCGTTACTCGTATTCGATGTCGCAACCGACTTGCCGGGTTTCGGCGACGTCGGGCGACTTGCCGGCCAGCAATGCGTCAACCGCGTCCCGAAGAAATCGTTCGGTGACTTTCGATTCATCGAGATGGTCGTCGATCTTGCCCATGTAGGCGATGCGGCGTTGTTGGTCGAGCACGAAGATGTGCGGCGTGTGAGTGGCTCCGTAGTTCTTGGCGATCTTTTGGCTAGGATCGATCAAGTACGGAAAGTTGAAGCCGCTGTCGGAGGCACGTGTCTTCATCTGAGGCAACTGGTCGGAGGCCTGCCGGCTGACGCTGATCGCGACGAACTCGAGCCCTTTGTCTCGGTAATCGTCGACGAAGCGAATCAATCGCCGCTCGTAAGTCTTCACGACTGGACAGTGATTGCAGGCGAAGACGACGACCACCAACTTGGCATCTTTCAAATCGGCGAGGCCGTGACGCTTGTCGTCAACGCCGAGCAACTCACTCCACACGGGTGCCGGCTTGCCGATGTCGAGCACTTTGTTGAACTTCGCCGCCGGCAGCGTTGATGCCGAAAGCCAGACAGCCGCTCCGACAACGAAACACGCTGCGGCTTGAATCCATCGCCCGGTGTGCGTCATCGCTCGGCTCCTCTGTCACTTCCTGGGCGTGGCCTTCGTTGGAGCGGCTTTCGTTGGAGTGGCCTTTGCCGAAGCCGCCTTCGCGGCGGGCAATTGCTTGAGCAGCGCCTTGTATTTCTCCACGCGATCCGGCCCATCAAGTGCAGGGCTGAGAACCAACGTGGCGTTGAGCAACTGCGCCGCCTGCGTGCTCTTCTCCGCTTGCTTTTGAGCGGCGAGGCAGAAGGCACAGTTGTAAACGACCTCGTAGTAAGCCGGCGGCTTTTTCCCCGGTGTGCTTTGAAGTTTCAAGCGGATGCTGGTCCACCATTTCACCGTCTCGTCGTAGCGTTTCGGGTCCGACTCGGCCAAGGCTTGCAGGATGTTCCCTTTTTCGATGAGCGGCTCAAGAGCATTGGGCTGCTCCTTGAGCAACGCATCGACCTGCTTCAAGGACTCGTCGTAGTTCTTCTCGGCGCGCAGCAGGCCGATCAATTGCGAGCGGACGCGGATCATCGCCTTCGCCGCCACTTTCGCGAATGCTGGATCGGCGGCGGCTCGATCGATGATCGCTTGGAATTGATCGCGAGCCTTTTCCGTCAGGCCGACTTCCTGGCTGCTCTCCGCGAGGAAGACCAAACCCGCGAGGTCGTATTGCTTCCGTTCATTCAGCTTCTCCAACAGCTTCGACAGCGATTCACGACTGGATGTCTCGGCGAGCTTGGCGTTCTTGACGCGTCCATCCTCCTCACCTTCCGCCAGTGCGTTCAACTTGGCAGCGGCCGCGGCGGCGGCTTCGGCGGAGATCAACTCGGCGGCTCCCTTCTTCCATTCGCCTCGGATCATCTTGGCAAACTCGATCAGCACACCGTTCACGGGCGGAATATCCTCGCCCCCGGTGACCAGAATGTTGCCGACCTCGATCGAGTCGTTGACCTTGCCGAGCGCGGCATAGGCTCGCACCGAATTGACCAAGATTCGCAACGTCGTCTTGTCCACGCCGGCCGGTGGTTTGGACTTCAGGGCATCGACCATCGGTTGCAAGAGTTGCAGAGCCTCGTCGATCTTGTCCCCCTCCATGTGGACTTCGGCCAACAACAACTGAGTATCTTGCAGGGACTGCGCGAGTGCAGCTCCGCCGTTTTCCACTTTTCCGAACGCCGCAAGACTTTTCTCCAGCAGTTCGATCGTCTTCTGGCGATTCGTCTGTGCGACATCCGCCTTCGCAGCATCTCCCTTTTTCTTTTCGTTGATGTAGACGATCCAATGCGTTTGGCCGGCGAGTTGCAGTGCTGACGGGTACCGGTCCGAGGCCGGATTCACGCTGGTGAAAGTCTCGATTGCCCCTTTGTAGTCGGGTGGAGCCTGCAACAGTTTGAGCTTGCCCTTCGCGATACGAGCATCATCGGCCTCGGCGTGCTGCGGCCATTGCTTGAGCAGCAACTCGGTCGCCTCATTGATCCGATCCATCGACGCGGCGTCGCGAGTCTGGCCGTACAAATACAGAGCGATGTTGACCGCCAGCGACGCGGCGGCCGGTGCTTTCGCGTAGCTCGTGTTCTCTTTGGCGAGTGTCAGAGCGGTTGTGTAGCCCTCGGCCGCTTTGCCGACTTGATACTGGGCAGTGGCAAGCATCATGCGAGTCGCCAAGACGCGGTTCTTGTCTTTGACATCGGCGCTGAGTTCGATCGCTTTCGCGTAGGCCTTCTCGGCCTCCAACCAGCCGGACTTTATGTCGGCCGGAGTCGCCGCTTCGCTGGCGGCCTTAGCAGAGCCGTCTCCAACCGCAATGGCTTCCTCAAACGAAGTGAGCGGAGCGTCCGCTCCTCCTGAAGCGAGCCGCAACAGGCTGATCGCTTCTTTCTGAAACTCGCTGGGCACGGCCTTGATGTCTGCAAGTCGGTCCTTGGCTCGCTTGGTGGCTTCCGCGGCCTGAGCACCCTTGAGCGTCTTGGCCACTTCGAGGTACGCCTTAGCCAACTCCAGCGCGATGCCCTGATACCCATTGGACCGCTTGATCCGTTCGTGCCCCTTGAGCCATTCTTCCGCGTCCCCGATCAGCTCTTCGTATTTCTTGTTGCGTCCCAGAAGCATCAACCGAAAGCGGTTGACCTCATCGAACATCGCGGCCCATTGAGCTTGCCGGTTGTCTTTGTCGGGAGGCCGCGCCGACATCACCTCGTCGTAAATCTCCAACGCGGTCGCGAAGTCGCCAATCTCCTCCAGTGCCTTACCTTCCCACATCTTGGCGTAGATGCCGGTGCGTTCTTCGCGGTTCTCTTGGTAGATGCCATCGAACCCCTTGTACGCCTTTTGGAGCACCGCTTTCCGGTTCGGATCGGCCTGTTCGGAGTAGGTCAGTCCGATGTTGTAATCGACCGTCGCCACCTTGAATCTCGCGTTGTACCACGAGTCTATCAAGGCCAAGAATTGGCGTTCCGCTCGCGTGCTGGAGAATTTCTTCTTGCCCGCCATGCTGGCTTGAACCTTATCGACGCGTTCCTTGAACATCGTCACAGCCTGCTCGTACTTCGGCCGAGCTTCACCGAATAGCTTGCGAGCCTCTGGAATCAGCGTGTCCTTCTTCGCCTTGTCACGCAACGCCGTCCGCAAGGTGTTCTGAGCGCGGAACAATGAAATGTCACCGGAGGTCATCTGCGCGGAGGCCGCTTCTTCATGGTTGGCATTTTCCTTGAGAAACTTGTCGAGCGATTGCTGGGCGTCGAGGATGTGCTTCTGCTGGAGATCGACGTTCGGGGTCTCATTGGCCGCGACGCGCAGGCTGCGAGCCATCTCCAAATCCCACGTCGTTTTCACATCTTCCGGGAGATCTGGCCGCTCCTTGATTTGGTTGAGGTAATACACCGCCAAGTCGCCGTGCCCGCGCTCGTGTAGGCCGCGCAAGAAACCGATGAAGTCCTCGTCTGCCCACGCTCGATCGGACAGCACTCCCGCCGAAAGGACCAACGCCACCGTGCTCCAACATGCCAGACGTTGCCACATCATCGTCAATCCTTCTCTGAGGCTCTGGTCCACGAAACTCTGAGGAAACATCCGACTCTCGTCGGCGAGAGTTCACCAATCAGCCGTCAATTCTGCAAGGCTCTGAATTTGCAAGAACTCCGTCCGCTTGAGTTGACTCTCGTACTCGGCCCCTGGAGTGAGCGAAGCTTCCCACGCAGTCCCTCGAGAAGCATCGCCGATGTCTCTGACGGATCAATGGTCCGTCTTGTGAATTGCCCTCAGACTGTTCGCTCCCTGACCACGAGAGCGCAGCTCGTGAAAAAGTGCCGAGACCTCGTTCTGACAACTCCGGCAACTGCCGAGTTGCGTCTCCCCGCCAGTGCCGATTTGGCAGCAACCGCCCTGCGACATCTCTGATTTCGCCCTGGTTGGCAGCCATCCGAGCAACCGCTCCGGCGACGCAACTCCAAGCTATTTTGCCTGTTGAGAGCCAGCATCCGAATTGGCGCGTGATTCGCTAGCCATCGTCACGCCTCATACTGTTGCCAAATTTCAGAGGCATTTTCCGTCTGATCGACGTGTTTGTTCTTGAGGAGACACAGATGGCCAAGGCCGCCGCGAAGAAATCCGAAAAGCTGGTTCCCTTGGGGGACCGCGTGGTTGTGAAACGTGCCGAAGCCGAGACGACGACGCTCGGCGGAATCGTGCTGCCGGACTCGGCCAAGGACAAGCCGCAACGCGGTGAAGTTCTGTCGGTCGGCGAAGGTTATGTTCGTCGCGATGGCAAGAAGGTCGCACTGACCGTGAAGGCCGGCGATCGCATCCTCTTCAGTTCCTACGCCGGCGACGAGATCAAGGTCGGCGACGAAACCTACCTGCTCATGCGTGAGAGCGACATTCTCGCGACGTTCTAACTTTGAACTGCGACGACCAGCGTCGTCCCTTTTCAAAGAACTCTGTTCTGAACCGACAAATTTACGGGCAAACGTAAACGATTTGAAAAGCGGTGACTTCGGTCACCGCACTCCAAAATAACTCAGGAGATTTCCGACATGGCCAAGATGATTGCCTTCGATCAAGAGGCGAAAGAAGCCGTTCGCCGTGGTGTGAGCAAACTGGCGAGAGCCGTTCGCGTGACGCTCGGCCCGCGCGGCCGAAACGTCATCATCGAGAAGAGCTTTGGCTCGCCGACCGTCACCAAGGACGGCGTGACCGTCGCCCGTGAAATCGAACTCTCCGACAAGTTCGAGGACATGGGTGCTCGAATGGTGAAGGAAGTCGCCAGCAAGACCTCCGACATCGCCGGCGATGGCACCACGACTGCGACCATTCTGGCCGAAGCGATCTTCATCGAAGGTCTGAAGGCGGTCGTCGCGGGTGTCAATCCGATCGACATGAAGCGCGGCATGGACAAGGCTGTCGTCGACGTCGTCGAGAAACTCGCGGCCATGGCCACCGACTGCAAAAACAAGAAGTCGATCGCTCAGGTCGGCACCGTCGCTGCCAACGGCGACGAAGAGATCGGCAACATCCTGGCCGAAGCGATGGATCAAGTTGGTAAGGACGGAGTCATCACCGTCGAAGAGAGCAAGAGCCTGAAGACCGACTTCGAAGTCGTCGAAGGCATGCAATTCGACCGCGGCTACCTCAGCCCGTACTTCGTCACCAACCCGAACACGATGGAAGCGTTCTACGAAGACTGCTACGTCCTGATTCACGAGAAGAAGATCACCAACATCAAGGACTTGGTCCCGGTGCTGGAGAAGGTCGTCCAATCCGGCAAGCCGCTGCTGATCGTCGCTGAAGAAGTCGAAGGCGAAGCTCTGGCGACGCTGGTCATCAACAAGCTGCGTGGCACGTTCAAGTGCGTCGCGGTCAAGTCGCCCGGATACGGCGATCGTCGCAAGGCGATGCTGCAAGACCTGGCGATCATGTGCGGTGGCACCGCGATCTTCGAAGACCTGGGGATCAAGTTAGAGAACGTCCAACTCAGCGACCTGGGCCGCGTGAAGAAGGTGATCATCGACAAGGACAACACGACGGTCATCGAAGGCCACGGCAAGACCGCTGACATCAAGGCTCGCATCGACCAGATTCGCCGCGAACTGGAAAGCAGCACCAGCGACTACGACAAAGAGAAGCTCGAAGAGCGAATCGCGAAGCTGTCGGGCGGTGTGGCTCAGATCAACGTCGGAGCCGCGACCGAATCCGAAATGAAAGAGAAGAAGGCTCGCGTCGAAGACGCATTGCACGCGACCCGTGCGGCTGTCGAAGAGGGCATCCTCCCCGGTGGCGGCGTGGCTCTGCTGCGTGCGACCGCTGGCCTCAAGGGCAAAGGTCTGACCGACGATGAAACGGTCGGCTACAAGATCATCCTGCGAGCCTGCCGCGCTCCGGCGACGCAAATCGCCGACAACGCCGGCGTGGATGGCGGGGTGATCTGCGAGAAAATTCTCGAACTGGACGGCAACAAGGGCTACAACGCCGCGACCGGCAAGTACGAAGACCTCGTGAAGAGCGGCATCATCGACCCGACCAAGGTGACTCGCTCCGCATTGCAGAACGCCGCCTCGGTCTCGACCCTGCTGCTCACCAGCGACGCCCTGATCGCTGAGAAGCCGAAGGACGACCACAAAGACAGCCACCACGACGAAGACATCTACTAGGCCAACACGGCTCAGCCGTCTTCAACCAAGATCGACCTCTGTGATTCAAACAGCCCCGGTGAGGAAACTCATCGGGGCTGTTTTTTTGTGGGTCGGTTTTCCAATTTCTCCGTCACTCATTTCTGAGTTGATTGACGCTCCCTGTTGCGAGCCGGAAACTGTCCGATGATTCGCCTGGATCAGTCACTCAAAAAAGGAACGATCAGCATGAAGTCAGTCGCGTTGTTCAGGTCTCGATGGGTTGGCATGGCTGCGGTCGCGCTGGTTGTTTTGGTGACGGCCGGTGATGCGGTTCGTTCGGAGGACTGGCCGCAGTGGCGAGGACCGAAGAACAACGGCATCTCGAACGAGACGAACACGCCGACGAAGTGGTCGAAGACGGAGAACGTCGCGTGGAAGTTGCCGATGCCGGGACCGGCGGGAGCGACTCCAGTGGTCTGGGGCGAGCGGATTTTTCTGACGTCGGTGGAAAAAGACTCCGGCGATTTACTGCTGCTGTGCGTGGGAACGGATGGCAAGGAGAACTGGCGGCAGGTCCTGGGATCGGGCAATCGCGCCTCGCGCGGTGACGAAGGAAACTCGGCCTCCAACTCGCCGAGCACCGACGGCACGCACGTTTGGGCGATGATGACCACGGGGGTCATCGGGTGCTGGACGGTCGAAGGAAAAGAAGTCTGGAAATTCAATCTGCAAGACCGCTACGGCAAGTTCAACATCCAATTTGGGATGACCGCGAGTCCGGTACTCGACGGTGAGCGTCTATTCGTGCAGTTGATTCACGGCGACGGTAACGCGAAGACTCGCGAAGCAGTCGTTGTGGCCTTGGACAAAACGACCGGCAAGGAAATTTGGAAGCGCGATCGGCCGAGCGACGCAATCCAAGAGAACGAGCACTCGTATGCCTCGCCGATGATCTACGACGATGGCAAGACGAAGTTCCTGCTCACACACGGCGCGGATTTCATCGTGGCTCACGATTTGAAGGACGGCCGCGAACTGTGGCGCTGTGGCAACTTGAACGCGAAGACGAAATACGATCCGACACTGCGATTCGTCGCCTCGCCCGTCACGGGCAACGGGATCATCGTCGTCCCGACGGCCAAAGGAGCTCCCGTGGTCGCGATCAAACCAGATGGCAAGGGAGACATCACCAACAATTCGGCGACGCAACTGTGGCGGTACAACAAGACCCCGGATGTGCCGTCGCCGTTGATCCATGAGGGTCTGGTTTATCTCTGCATGGCTGACGGACAGGTTCATCTTTTGGACGAGAAGTCCGGCGAGCAGATTTACCTCAAGCGAGCTCACAACGACCGCTATCGAGGCTCGCCGGTTTACGCCGACGGCAAGCTGTATTTGACGGCTCGCGGCGGACTCGTAACGGTCATCAAAGCGGGCCGCGATTACGAAGTGCTCGCCGAGAACGATCTGGGCGAGCCGATCTCGGCATCGCCGGCCTTCGCGAACGGCACGCTGTACCTGCGCGGCTTTGAAAACCTGTGGGCGATCAAGAACAAGTAGTACGGACCGTTTTGTTCGTCCTACGAAAGACCCAGCACCTCGTCGAGCAGCGCCTTCGGGATGCCGATGCCTACGACGTGAACGTCGCCGATGAACGCTTGCGAGGCGGGATTGTCGAAGCCTCGTTTGCGGGCGACGAACGTGACGGTGTGAGACGCTCGCACGCAGATGGCTGATCCATCGACAAGCGTTTCGATGGGCTCGCCGGTGTTGCAATCGAGTCCGGAAGGCAGATCGACGGCGAGAACGTTGCGAGCGGAGCGATTGATCGCCGTGATGGCGGTGCGGTACGGCTCGCGGACTCCGCCGACAGTACCGGTGCCGAGCAGAGCATCGACGATCCAATCGGCGTGGCTCAGCGCGTGGTCGATGTCGGAGAGTGCGGGTTGACGGCCAAGGACCACGCGCGGTGTCTCGGCGACTTCGAGGATTCGCCAATTCGCAGCAGCGTCGCCAGACAGATCGGATGGGTTCGCGAACAGCAGCACTCGCACGTCGCCGCCGAGCAGTTCGAGATGCCTCGCGATCACGAATCCGTCACCGCCGTTGTTCCCTTTGCCGGCACAGACGATGACCGGGCCGTCGATGCCGAGTGCCATCAATTGCTCCGCAGCGCCTCGGCCAGCGTTCTCCATCAGCACGAGGCCAGTCATGCCGAACTCATCGATCGCGCGGCGATCAACGGCGCGGACTTCATCGCGAGTGAGACTACAGTTGGACATGGGACGACTCCGTGGGGTGGCGCAGCATAGCGAAACTCTGCGGGCGGCAGGCTCGCCGGAAGCGGCGCGGCGGCTTTTCTTTCGAGGGTGTTGTGTTACGATCCGACCCGCATCTCCGCCGGGACAACGAGTTTGACACCATTGATGAGGACCGACCAACGTGCTCGACGCGTACGCCGATCGCTGGGCACTGATCACCGGAGCCTCCTCCGGCATCGGGGCCGAGTTTGCTCACCGGCTCGCGGCTCATGGCATGCACTTGGTGCTGACGGCGCGGCGAAAAGAACTGCTCGAAAAGCTGGCTGACGAGCTGCACACTCGGCACGGCACGAAGACCGAGATCCTCGTCGCCGATCTCACCGACCCCGCCGAACCGCAGCGGCTCTGCGAGTCGATCGCCGCGAAGGAAATTCAAATTGAACTGCTGGTCAACAACGCCGGCTTCGGTTGGGTCGGAACGATCGACGAGACCGAGCAGTCGCGGATGCGGGATCTCGTACAGCTCAACGTCGCGTCCATGACCGAGCTGACGTACCGCATCTTGCCCGCCATGCTGGAGCGAGGTCACGGCGGCATCATCAATGTCTCCTCGGTCGCGGGCTTTCAGCCAGTGGCGTACATGCCGACCTATTCGGCCAGCAAAGCCTTCGTGCTGCACTTTAGCGAGGCACTGTGGGCCGAGTGCCGGGATCGCGGAGTGACCGTCACCGCACTCTGCCCAGGAACGACGCAGACCGAATTCTTCGACGTGGCCAATGTTCCCGGCTGGCTCAAGAAGCATGAGTTCTCGACGCCGGAGCAGGTCGTCAAAGCGGCGCTCAAGGCTCTCGAACGCCGCAAGCAGTTCGTGATTCCTGGCTGGAAGAATTGGCTGATCACGTTCGGCGTGCGGATCGCTCGGCGGAAGATGGTCGTGTTGCAGTCGATGAAATTCTTCCGGCCGCGGAAGAAAGACGACTCGTCCAGCGACTCTTCCGGAAAGATCGAGAAGAAAAAGAACCGACAGGACTGAGACACCGCCATGAAATCCGTGCAATTCGACCAGTTCGGTGAGCCTGCGGATGTGCTGCAACTGCGAGACATCGAACCTCCACAGCCGAAGCCCGGCGAGGTGCTCGTGCGGATGCTGCTCAGCCCGGTCAATCCGTCGGACTTGATGACGGTGCGCGGTGTGTACGGCAAGCAGCCGAAGCTCCCTTGCACGCCCGGCTACGAGGGTGTTGGCGTCGTCGAGGCGAGCGGTGGCGGGTTACTCGGCAAGATGCTGGTCGGCAAGCGGGTCGCCTTGCTCAACGGGATCAACGGCAACTGGCAAGAGCGAACGACGACGCTCGCCAAACAAGCGGTGCCCCTGCCGAAGTCGCTGCCGTCCGAACAAGGGGCAACGTTCTTCGTGAACCCGACGACCGCGTTCGCGATGACTCGGCGAGTGCTGGCCGTTCCCGCTGGTGATTGGCTGTTGCAGACCGCGGCCGCGTCGGAACTCGGCAAGATGGTCGTGCGATTGGGACAGCGATTCGGCTTCAAGACACTGAACGTCGTGCGTCGCGCAGAGCAGGCGGAAGTTTTGAAGTCGCTCGGTGCGGATGGGGTCGTCGTGTTCGATCCCGCGAAGCAATCCGCCGACGATCTGTGGAATGAAGTGCATCGCATCACCGGCGAGAGAGGCGTGCGATTCGCGATTGATCCCGTCGGGGGGGCGACTGGCTCGGCCGCCGTGAAGTGTTTGGCTCCTGGTGGCCGGATGCTGCTTTACGGAACGTTGTCGGCAGAACCGCTCAGCTTTTCGCCGCGCGACTTGATGACTCCCGGAGCGTCGATCGCTGGCTTCTGGTTGGCTCGGTGGCTACCTCAGCTCAGCTTGATCGCCAAGTTGAAGCTGATCCGTACCGTGTCGAGGCTGATTCAAGAGGGTGTACTGACCTCGCAGATCGGCGAAGTGTTCACGTTGGACCGCGTCAGCGACGCCGTTCGAGCGGCGGAGACTCCGGGACGAGCGGGCAAAGTACTGCTGCGAATTGGCAACGAGTGAAGTAACCCGAAGCGTCAGTGAGAGCGAATGGTCACACGGCTACGCATTCAGGGCGTTGGAAGCGTTCGCCCTCGCTGACGATTCGGGTTACTTTGAAGTCGCACGTCTTCGTAAAACGGACTCGACGTCCGCAAGCTGTTCGGGCGTGTTGACCCCCATCGCTTCTTCGATCGTCAATTTCGGCGCGGCAATCACTCGATGGCCTGCGGCTTTGAGAATCCCTGGCACATCGGTCAGGTAATACTCGCCCTGGCTGTTGTTCGGGCGGATTTGAGTGAGTGCCTGAAACAGCAGACGACCGTCGAAGGCGTAGCAACCGGTGTTGATCTCGCGAATCGCGGCCTCTTCGGGAGTCGTGTCTTTTTGCTCGACGATCCGCAGGAAGTCGCCGGACGTCGATCGCACGACACGGCCCAGTCCGAAATTATTCTCGGTGATTGCCGTGCCGATCACGCATGTCGCATGCTGGTCGCGCAACTCAGCCAGCAACGCCGCGAGCGATTCGCCTCGCAACAGCGGCGTGTCTCCCGCGAGGATCAGCACGGGGCCGTCGTGATTCGCGAGTTGCTCGGCACACATCTGCACGGCGTGCCCAGTCCCTTTTTGCTCGGCTTGCAGGGCGAATTCAACGTCGCGATGGCGACTGAGTCCGTCGCGAACCAATCCCACTTGATAGCCAACCACAACGACCAGCCGCTCGACTCCCGCCGAGCGAGTCGCGTCCAAGACATGCTCGACCATCGGACGGCCACAGGCTGGGTGCATGACCTTCGGCAACTCGGACTTCATCCGAGTCCCCTTGCCGGCGGCCAGGATGATGGCAACAGGAGCAGACATGAGCCGCTATCACCTCGCTTAAAACTTCACACCGATGCGACCGATGAAGCCGGACGAGATGCTGAAATCGTTGATGCTGTCGGATCGAAAATCAACTTTGCGGCCAAAGACCCAGCCGCCCTCGATGAAGCCGGACATGATCGGATTACTCTTCCGCATGCCGATCATGACACGGTAGTCCTCAAGCTCAATCTGGTCTTTGCCAGCGGGGACTGACGTCGTGGCGACCTGGTACGACTCGATGTGGTACTCGCTGCTGACGTACAGCCAGACATCCTCACCCATGTGATTGCCGCAGTAGTACTGGATGCGTCCCTGCGGCCACATGATGCGGAACTCCCAGCGATCATCCGGCAGCCAGACAAATCCGACATACGGGATAACTCGGTCCTGCACACGATCCCAGAATCCAGCACCCACCGCGAACATCAAGTGCGGATCGGCCTGCCAGAACAAGACGCCGCGACCATCAAAGTTGATCGCCTCACGGTCGGGATTTTGATCGAAGTCGGTATTGATCGACGGATTGAACGCCAACGTCATCGCGAACGGAGCGAACTGGCTGTTGAGCGGCGTCTCGAGACGCATATCCCAGCCGAGACGGTACACGTTGGCTGGCAGATCTAGCATCGGTCCACTCCAACTGCGGTAGTTGAACTGGTGCTCCAACGAGAACAGCCACGGCGACCACCACGTCGGGATCGTGTGATTGAGTCCGATGTTGGCCTCGATAACCGAAAACTCGTTGTCGTCGAGCAACAGATTCGTTGGCCGACCGGGTAGCCAGGCAATATCGGCCCACAGCGAATAACCCAATCGATACGGCTGCGATCCATTCGTACCCCACGTCGAAACACCTGGAGGCGGCGCAGTCATGTAGGGTTGTGGAGTCGGCATCGTCAAAACCGGAGCCGGCTGATTCGGCTGCGGCTCTTCATACGGAGCCGAATAAGTCGGAGTCGCCGGCTGCAGATTGACGGGAGCCGGACTCGCTGGCTGTGAAAACGTCGGCGGGAACGATTGCCGGATCGGCTCTTCGTCTCGCATGCCGTCGGCGACCCGCAACGCGGGGCTTTGACCGCGGATGACGGTACTCCTCAGAGCCGTCACCTCGAACAAGCCACTTGGCTCAGCGCGACGGAAGATCGCGGACGGATCAAGATCCGGAGCAGAAGGCGGTGCCCAGGAACTCGACAACGCGAGCACACAAAAAACCAGTGAGGTGTTCACGGTAGAACCTGCAGAAAGAGGTGAGAGATGAACCGCCAAGTCTCGGCCAGAGGTGGGTGGAGAAGGCCGAAGCTCGAACGGGAACCGAATGGGATGGCGGTTGTGGCACAGATCACAAAATCGGTCAACACCAATCGGCAAGAAGTGCGACACGCTCGGCGGAATTCGAGCTTTTCACCGCCAAACCGAAATTCGACTCAAGCCGCGTCCGTGGAACGT
>QWQF01000001.1 GCA_003669125.1 Planctomycetota bacterium | reverse complement strand
GCCAAGATCGAAGCCATCTTGGAAGCGAAGCTGTCCTGCCGGTCGCTCGCTCCCGAAGTCGCAACATGGGTGGGCGAGATTCCCGACGTCCTGGCCAAGCGGCTGGTGGCCGTGGGGCTGATCGCTCCGCGCGAGAAACGCCAAGAGGATACCACGAAGCTCGGCGAGTTCATCGACGCCTACCTCGCCAGCCGAACGGACATCAAACCGAGAACCCGGATCAATCTCTTGCAGGTCCGTAAGAATCTCGTGACTCACTTCGGCGAGGATAAGCTGCTGGGCGAAATTGTTCCTGGAGACACTGACGAATGGCGGCGTTGGATGCTCGGCTCACGCAAACTCGGACACAATACCGTCCGCCGTCACTGTGGCCGAGCCAAACAACTGTTCCGAGCGGCTTTGCGGAAGCGTCTGATTACCGAAAACCCGTTCGCCGACATGGGAGATTGCTCAGTCAAAAGTAACAAATCACGCCAGTTCTTTCTCCGACGCGAAGATGCCGAGAAAGTCTTGGCGGCATGTCCCGATAACGAATGGCGGTTGATCTTCGGTCTGGCTCGCTTTGGTGGCCTGCGGACGCCTTCAGAGACGTTGTTGCTCCGTTGGGCTGACGTGGATTGGGAACGCGGCAGAATGCTGATCCGCAGCCCCAAGACCGAGCATCACGAAGGTAAGGATTCTCGTTTCGTACCGATCTTCCCGGAACTCTTGCCGCACCTGGAAGTGGCTTGGGATCAAGCTGTCGAAGGGGCCGAGTACGTCGTCACTCGCTACCGCGACTGCAACGCCAACCTGCGGACACAACTCCTACGGATTATCGCGAAGGCCGGACTGACCACGTGGCCAAAGCTCTTTCAGAATCTTCGCGCCACTCGTGAGACCGAACTGGCCGAGACCTTTCCGCTTCACGTTGTCGTAGCCTGGCTAGGCAACAGCCAACTGGTTGCGGCCAAACATTATTTGCAGGTCACCGACGAGCACTTCGCCAAAGCGACTCACAATCAGACTCACTCAGGAGCGGAAATCAGCGAACCGGACGGATACGCTGTCGTTCATCCGTTGCGTGACAATGAAAAAGCCCCGGAGTTTCCGGGGCTTTCCGTCTCTTGCCGAAACCTGCACAATCAAACATTGCCCAGGAGAGGACTTGAACCTCCATTCCCGTGAGGGAACTAGCTCCTGAAGCTAGCGCGTCTGCCAATTTCGCCACCTGGGCCGGTCTGCGAGGGGGGGAGAATACGGGGTTGCGGAAGTGTCAGCAAGCGACGGTTGCGAAGTGTCGATGATCCCTCGCGGTCGACTCGTCAGACTCAAAACTTGTGGCCGTTTTGAGGGCCATGCGTTGTGAACGTCAGAACTTCGGGGCCTTTCTCGGTCATCAAAATCGTGTGCTCGAACTGGGCCGAGAGGCTGCGGTCTTGAGTGCGAACGGTCCAGCCGTCGGCCTTGTCGATTTCGGTTTTCCAGTTCCCCTCGTTGAGCATCGGTTCGATCGTCAGGCAGGTGCCGGGACGAACGACTGACTTGCCGGATTGCAGATCGGGGAAGTGCGGGACTCCCGGCTCTTGATGGAAATTGCGGCCGACTCCGTGGCCTTGGAATTCGCGGACGATCTCGAAATCCTGATCTCTGGCGAAACGATAGATGGCTCGGCCGATGTCGATGACTCGGCCAAAGGGCTTGATGGCATGGATGCCGATCCACATGGCGTCGAACGCAGCCTGCACGAGTCGCTTGGCATTCGGTGAAACCTCACCAATCAGGAATGATTCGGACGAGTCACCGTGCCAGCCATCAACGATCGTCGTGAGATCGACGTTGACGATGTCCCCCTCACGCAACAGGTCGTCGTTCGGGATGCCGTGACAAACGACCTCGTTGACGCTGGTGCAAACCGTATTCGGGTAGCCGTTGTAGCCTAGGCAGGCGGGCGTGTGGCCGTGCTTGATCGTGAAGTCGTAAGCCAGTTGGTCGATCTCGCGAGTGGAGATACCCGACCGGACGTGCGGTCGGAGGTAGTCCATGAGTTCGGCGTTGAATCGGCCGGCGGCTCGGAGAGCGTCGCGGTCCGTGCTCGTCGCGTAGATCGGGATCTTGGCCGTCGGCTCGGTTTGTGGCCGCAGCAAAGTACCTCGGGAGGAAGTCACAAAATCACCTGTTGGTGGTCAGGGGTCGTCAAATTTGGGCCGGCATTGTGGTTCGGCCCACAACTCTTCGCAACCAAGTTGAAAAAGTGCAACGATCGGCTCAGGACGGCAAAATTCAGCCAACCTCCCCACGCACGAGCTGGTTGACTTGATAATTCAGCGAGACTGAATCGACAGACCGCAGCGATCTGTTTTTGAATCGTCAAACATTTTCAACCGAAGTCGTCCACCAACAAGGCAGCGCCGATATCAGTTGTGAGCCCGTCAGGATGACGGGAGAGCAAGTTTGCGCGGCGCGTCATCAGCTCGTGATTGACTGCGTGGCAAGGAAAGGACTCCTGAATGCGTTGCTTCATTTGGTCGTCTGCGATGTTTTTTGGCTTCGCAAACGCACTCGTCCTGCGAGCGGCCGAACCGTCGAGGCCGCATGTGAGTCCGATGACTGTTGCTTCACAGCCGGTCGCTGCCGCTCGTCTCGCGGTGACGCGAAATCGTTCAGAGCGTCCGTCGCCGTTGCGGCTTATCGACTGGATGACACCTGCCGCGTTTTCGTGGCCAGAGGATGATCTGGAGCTTGGCAAACCCGGCGGTGACGAGGAGCCGAAGATCAGCTACGGCCCACCAGCCAATGAACCTCGCAAGACGCTGTTTCAGTGGAGCTACGGCACGACGTTCTCCGGCGGACCGCCCGTCGATGACGACCTGCAAACTGACCGCCCCGACTTCGTGGAAGCCAGCACGACCGTTGGTAAAGGCGTGCTGCAAATCGAATCTGGCTACACCTACATCCGCAACAATGACCCGGACGACAATTCCATCACGCATTCGGCCGGCGAGGTTCTGTTTCGATACGGTGTGATTGAAGACTGGCTGGAACTGCGACTGGGAGTGTTCCCCTTCAGTCAATCGCAAAGCGTTCCCTCTCCGACCGTGACGAACCAAGGGCTCGACGATTTGTATATGGGAGTCAAATTGGGACTCACGCCGCAGGAGGGTTGGTTTCCAGAAATGGCGCTGGTTCCGCAGATGACCGTTCCCACGGGAAACAAATCCGTGACAGCCGACAAAGCGTTGGCCGGAGTGAATTGGCTCTACGGCTGGGACGTGACCGACTTCATCGCCATCGGCGGCAGCACGCAGTTCAACAGCGCGGTCGATGGAGAGACATCACAGCGATACATTGAGTGGGCTCAAGCGGTGACGATCAACTACAACCTCGCCGAGAAGGTGGGGGGCTACACCGAATACTTTGGCTTCTACCCGTCGGGCGCGAGCACCGAGCGAGTGCAGCACTACGTCGATGCGGGCCTCACCTATCGGCCAACGCCAGACACGCAGTTTGACATCCGTGCCGGTATCGGTCTGACGGACGCCTCCGACGATTATTTCATCGGCACGGGCTATTCGATCCGCATCAAGTGATGTTGTGAACCTGATGGCCCTCCCGGTGGGCGTTCGCTTCCGCCACAATGCCGCCACGAGACGACAATCCGGCTGGCATCCCAAGGCGTGAGACGACATGGTCGAGCGATATCGGCGACAAAAGGGCAAACCTGCGCTGCTCGGCAATCATCAGAAATGCTGGCTGTGGGGCCGACACGTCGTCACGGAAACCTTGCGAGCCGCCCGCTGGCCGGTGCTCGAACTGCATCTCTCGGACCGATTGTCGGAAGACGATCTCGCCTTCGCGACCGAGTGGTCTCAAACCCGCGAAGTGACGCTGACGGTTGAATCGTTCGATCGGCTGACCGATCTCTGCCATTCGCGCGAGCATCAAGGTTTCCTCGCCAAGATGGCCGAGTTCCCGTACGACCGTACCGAGGACGTGCTGTCCGCAGCAAAGCCTCAACCGCTGTTCGGTCTGCTCGACGGCTTGCAAGACCCGCACAACTTCGGGGCGGTCATCCGCTCCGCGCATGTGCTGGGTGTCGATGCGCTGTTCGTGCCGACGCACGGCCAAGTCGAAGTCACGGCCCAAGTCGCCCGCAGTTCCGCCGGTGCGGTCAATCACATTCCGATCGCGCAGGCCGAGGACATCGTCGCACTCGCCGAGCAACTTCGATCGCGCGGCATCCGAGTGATCGGCACCAGTCAACGCGCTTCGCAACCGATCAGCGACTGCGATCTGACTCGCGCCGCCGCGATCGTCATCGGCAACGAGGGGACGGGCATTGGCGACGAGTTGCTCGCGGTTTGCGACGAACTCGTCACGATACCGCAATTCGGCGCGGTCGAGTCACTGAACGCCGCCGTCTCGGCCGGCATTTTGTTTTACGAAGCACAACGACAGCGCTCGGCAGTTGGCAATCGGCAATAGGTACGAATCAATGGCACTCGAACTCAAAAACCCACACAGCGTGCTCGCCGCGATTCAGGCTCGTCCGTTGGACGTCCTCGACATTCAAGTCGCGACTGACGCACCGAGTCCCGCTTGGTCCGAGGTGATCGACGTCGCTCGCGCGCACGCCGTTCGCATGACGCGAGGCGGACGTCCGGCATCACGCGACCGTCGCGGCGGTGAGAAAGAAGGTCGCGAGACCGGCATGTCCGCCACGGTGCGCGAGCGATCGGACGTGCCGCTCGAAGAACTCTTCGCCGACGCCGCAACGCGAGCCAACGGGCACGGCCTCTGGCTGGCGCTCGACAATCTGCAAGACCCGCACAACGTCGGAGCGATCTTTCGCTCTGCTGCTTTCTTCGGGGTGCAGGGGATCGTCGTCACCAAAGACCGATCTGCGCCGCTCAGTGGAGTGGCCTACGACGTCGCGGCCGGCGGTCTCGAACACGTCCCATTCACGATCGTCCCGAATCTCGCTCGCGCCGTCGCGGTCGCCAAGGAATCCGGCTTGTGGGTGCTCGGTACGTCCGAGCACGCGGCCGATGACGTCACTCAAGTGGACCGCGGTCGGCCGTGGCTGCTGATTGTCGGCAACGAAGAAAAAGGGATGCGCCGTCTGACCACCGAACACTGCGACTCCGTCTGCCGCATCACGCCGCGCGGCGAAGTCACGTCGCTGAATGTCTCGGTCGCGACCGGAATCTTGATCGCGACCCTGACCGGTTCGTGATTCAGTCGTCGCCCGGCGAACCGCGCATCCGCTTGGTGTCCGAGTGGCGACGTTTGTCATTCAAGCGGCGAGTCTTCGAACCGCGTGTCGGCTTCGTCGGCCGGCGCTTCTTGGGAGCCACCGCGACTTCTTTCAACCAGCCGGCCAGTTGTTCCAGGCAGCCGATGCGGTTGAGCAACTGGCTGCGTGATTTCTCGCACGAGATCAAGAGGCTGCCGTCGGTCAGCAGTTTCGAGGCAAAGCGAACCGCGAAGCGTTGCCGCACGTCGTCGGGAAGGCTCGGCGATTCCAGCGGTCGCCAGCGGAGCGTCGCCTTCGAGTTCACCTTGTTGACGTTCTGCCCACCCGGGCCGGAACTACGAGCAAATTGGAAGGCGAACTCGTCGTGTGGAATCTGAATCCGAGCGGTGACGACGAGCAAATCACGCGACGAGTCGTCCGCATCCGCATCAGGAGTTTTCAGTTTCGAGTCGGCCATCGAATCTCACCGTGTGGATTGAGACGTCGCCGAGGTCTAAACTACTCCGCAACTCTGAACCCTGGAGGTATCCATGAGCTTTCCTCGCATGATCCGAGTGCGGCAGTCGTTTGACGCGACGCGCGTGAACGATATTCCCGGCGAAGTCGAGCGGCAACTCGCGACGCTCAGCCTCGGCAAAACCGTGCGACCGGGACAAACGGTCGCGATCACGGCTGGCAGTCGAGGCATCGCCAACATCGCCACCATCATCAAGGCCGCCTGCGATCACGTTCGCAAACTGGGCGCAAAGCCGATCATCGTCCCGGCGATGGGCAGCCACGGCGGCGGAACCGCCGAAGGTCAGCGGCAGATCATCGAAGGCTACGGAGTCACCGAAGCCTTCACCGGCGCGGAGATTCGCGCGTCGATGGAAACCGTCATCGTCGACACGACGCCGCAAGGCATCCCGGTCCACTTCGACAAGCACGCTTTCAACTGCGATCACGTCCTGGTCGTCGGTCGAGTCAAACCGCACACCGGCTTCGTCGGCCCGGTCGAGTCCGGATTGCACAAGATGATGCTCATCGGACTCGGCAAGCACGAAGGGGCGAAGATTTATCACCGCGCGATTTTGGATTTCAGCTTCCTGGAAATCATCCGCGCCGTCGCCGACGTCGTGCTGCGCAAGTGCCGAATCGTCGCCGGACTCGCCATCGTCGAGAACGCCTACGACGAGACCGGCATGATCGCCGCCGTCTCACCGTCGCAGTTCTTTGAACGTGAGAGCGAACTGCTGACGCAAGCTCGCGCGTGGCTGCCGAAGCTGCCGTTTGCCAGCGTGCAACTGCTGATCATCGACCAGATCGGCAAGAACATCAGCGGCACCGGCATGGACACGAACGTCATTGGCCGCAAATACAACGACCACGCCGCCACCGAACACGACGATGTCTCGGTCAAACGCATCTTCGTCCGTGGACTGACCGAGGCGACTCACGGCAACGCCACCGGCATCGGCATCGCCGAGTTCACGAACACGCGCACGATCAACCAAGTCGATCGCAAGATCACTGCGATCAACTGCCTGACCGGCGGCCATCCGACCGCCGCGATGCTGCCGATCGCGTTCGACACCGATCAGGGGGTCATCGCCGCCGCGCTGCCAACGCTCGGACTGGTCGAACCGACCAAGGCCAAGGTCGTCCACATCTCCAACACGCTGCACCTCAGCGAAGTCCTTGTCAGCGAGGCGTATTTGCCAGAGCTGCAACAGCGATCGGATCTCTCGATTCTGTCTGGACCGACCGAGATGGACTTCGACACCGATGGCAATCTGCGACCCGTCTTCGCGGGTCATTGACGGCCGGGACGTCCAATCAAAAGTCTCGCGGCTTTCAGGATCAGCACGCAACTGCCGGAGTGCGTGATCTCGCTGCGCATGACCATCTCGACCGCTTCGGCGAACGGGACTCGCAGACGACGGATCGTTTCTGTGCCATCGGGGGACGCTTCGACGAACGACAGCCCCTCGGCCAGAAACAGCGAGATCGGCGCGATCGCCTGCGACGTGAGCGGATCGACGACTCCCAACGGCATCCATCGCGATGCCACGATGCCGACCTCTTCACGCAACTCGCGAGCGGCGGCCGAGAGAAAATCTTCGCCCGCTTCCACGCCGCCGCTGATGACCTCGATCCCGCGACGCCCCTGCGCGTAGTGAAACTCTTCGGTCAGAAAGACGAAGCCCTCCGCATCGAGCGGGAGTACCGATACGCCATCCTTGAACCGTGTGACTGTGTGCGTCCCCGGCCGACCATCCGGCCGAATCACGTCATCCTTCGTGAGCACCAACCACGGATCGCGATAAATTTCGGCCGAGCCCAACACCTGCCACGGCCCGTTCGGGCGTGGATGTGATTCGTCACTCATGCGCTGCCTTCGGAGCTTGTGGTTTGAGTGACGCTCGGCGGTCGCGGCCCTTGGAACTGGTAGTAGGTGCATTCGATGCGGCCGTTGAAGAGCTTGCGGCGGCGGTCGCTGGCTTGGCCGAAGAGGCGTTCGAACTCTTTGTGCGAGGTGAGCACGTAGACCGACCACGCATTGAGCCGGTTGCAGAATGCTCCCAGTCGAGCGTAGAGAGCTTCCGCTTCGTCGAGTTCGCCAAGTCGCTCGCCATACGGCGGGTTGGCGATCAAGCAGCCGTAAGGCAACAGGTCGGGACCGGAGATTTGAGCGAAGTCGCGATGCTCGAACTGCAGGTCGGCCGCGACGCCAGCCTCCAGCGCGTGATGCTTGGCCAGCTTGATGGCGTACGGATCGCTGTCGCTGCCGACGATCGGTGCGTCGAGCTTCGGCAGTGCGACGCTGCGGGCTTCGTCGCGAGCTTGCTCCCAAATTTCGCGAGGCACGATCGGCCACTCCTCGGAAGCGAACGTGCGATTTAATCCCGGTGCGAGTTTGCGGCCCAACATCGCTGCCTCAATCGGGATTGTCCCGCTGCCGCAGAACGGGTCGAGCAACATGCGACCGGAGTTCCAATAGCTCAACTGAATCAGCGCGGCGGCGAGCGTCTCCTTCAGCGGAGCCTCGCCGACCAGCTTGCGATATCCGCGTTTGTGCAGGCCCGGCCCGGTCGTGTCGATGGTCAGTGTGGCTCGGTCCTTCAGCAGCGAGACTTCGATCGTGAATGTCGGCCCGTTCTCTTGGAACCAGACCTTCTGATACTTCTGCTTCAGCCGTTCGACGATTGCCTTCTTCACGATCGCCTGGCAATCCGGAGTGCTGTGCAACTGCGATCGCACCGAGCGGCCGCGCACCGGAAAGTAAGCGTTCTCCGGCAACCAATCCTCCCACGGCAACTCTTTCGTGCGGTCGAACAGCTCGCCGAAGTCGCGAGCTTCAAACTGTCCGACTTGTGCCAGCACCCGTTCGGCCGATCGCAGCCACAGGTTCGCTCGCGCGATCGCCGAGGCATCGGCTTCAAACGTCACCTTGCCGTCTTCGGTCGTCAGTTTCTCGTAGCCAAGTTGCTTGAGCTCTCGCGAAACGACAGCTTCAAGCCCGAATGTCGTGGTGGCGATCAGGTGCATGAGGATTTCTCGAACCGGGGATTCTCCGCTCATCGTAGCGGATTCGTTACAGTGACCGACATGCCGGAGATCCTGCTGACGACGCTGAATGCCAAGTACCCGCACTGTGCGTTCGGGCTGCGGTACTTGTTCGCCAACCTCGGTGAGCTGCAGCCGCGGGCGGAGATGATCGAATTCACGATCAACGATGCGATGCTCGAAGTGCTCGACGCGATCATCTCGCGTAACCCCAAGATCGTGGGCCTCGGCGTCTACATTTGGAACATCGAGCCGGCCACGCGACTGGTCGCCGCGCTCAAACGGCTGCGACCCGACATCATCGTTGTCCTCGGCGGACCAGAGGTCAGCTTCGAGATCGCTGAGCAACCGATCGTGCAACTCGCCGATTACGTCATCACCGGCGAGGGAGATTTGGCCTTCGCCAATCTGTGTCGCACGCTGCTGGATGGCCAGCGTCCAGAATTGAAAGTCATCGCCGCTGAACTGCCGCGACTGGATGACCTCGTCCTGCCCTACGATTTCTATTCCGGCGAGGACATCGCTCACCGCGTGATCTACGTCGAAGCGTCGCGCGGCTGCCCGTTCACCTGCGAGTTCTGTTTGTCCGCGCTCGACATCCCCGTGCGACAGTTCCCCCTCGAACCGTTTCTGGCGGCCATCGAAAAATTGCTCGACCGAGGTTGTCAGGCGTTCAAGTTTGTCGATCGGACGTTCAATCTGAATCCGCGCGTCAGCCGATCGATCCTGCAATTCTTCCTCGACCGGATGCGGCCGGGATTGTTCCTGCACTTCGAGATGATCCCCGACCGCTTGCCGGACTCGTTGCGTGAATTGATCGTGCAGTTCCCGCCGGCCGTGCTGCAATTCGAGGTCGGCGTGCAGACCTTCAACGACGACGTCGCCGTGCTCATCAGCCGCCGACAGGACAACGAGCAACTCGCCGCCAACTTCCGCTTTCTGCGCGAGCAAACCGGCGTCCACATCCACGCCGACCTGATCGCCGGCCTGCCGGGCGAAACGCTCGACAGCTTCGCCGCCGGCTTCGATCGCTTGCTCGCGCTGCGTCCGCAAGAAATCCAGCTCGGCATTCTGAAACGCCTGCGCGGCACGCCGATCATCCGCCACGATGCGGCCGAGCAAATGATCTACAGCCCGTCCGCCCCGTATGAAGTGCTCAGCACGCGTGTGTTGTCCGCCGCCGATCTCGGCCGCGTGCGGCGCTTCGCTCGCATGTGGGACTTGCTCGGTAACAGCGGCAACTTCGTCGAGACGCTGCCGCTGCTGTGGCGTGACGAGCCCCCGTTCTGGACGCTCTGGAGACTGACCGACTGGCTCCACGAACGCCTCGGCCGCTTCGTCGGCATCCCGCTGCTGAAGCTGACAGAATTGGTCTTCGAGTTCGCAACCACGCAACTCGGTCGCGATGCCCACGAACTCACCTCGACGCTGCTCCGCGACTACCAGCGCGGCGGACGATCGGATCTTCCGCTGTTTGCACGCGGGCGGGTGCAGTCAGAATCCTCGATTCGGAATGAGCCCGCGCTGGGACCGAAGACGCAGACCCGTCAATCACGACATGCCAATCCGCCGCGCCCTCTCTAACGGCGGACGATTCTGGCTCATCCGAGCGGTGCGACGTCAATACGATGCTGCCCTCTTTTTGGAAGCCCTTCCCATCGGATCGCGTCATGTCTGAGCCTTTCGCGGAGCACCGATGATGACACGTTTCTGAGTCGATGTCGCTCAAAGAGCACCACTTGCCGAGCGGGTTTCACGTTGGTCGAACTCTTGGTCGTCATCGCCATCATCGGAATGCTCATCGCACTGCTGCTGTATGCCGGCAGAGATTTGCAAGAATTGCTGGAACTTCCGCGCACTTCCAAAAGCCCACATCAGAAACGGCTCGATGCTTTTTTCGAGCAACTTCAGGAGATGTACGGCTCGAAGTGGTCGCGAAAAATCACGTCTTGACCTGTTTGGCAACGAGTTCTAATGTCCCGCCCCGCTTGACGATTCTCGGTGGAATTCTTGCGCCGGATCGTCAGCTTCACTTCGCCCCTTCTCAAGTTCCCCCCCTCCCTTCGAGCCAATTCGCTGGCGAATCAGCGAGTGGCGCCCGCTCTTTGACTCCCCTCGGAAAGGAATCCCTCCATCATGAAACGTCTCACAACAATGCTGGCATTGGCCGCGATGATGTCGAGCCTGACCGGCTGCTGCTGCTGGTGGCCGTGGTACGGCAACAACGGCGGTGGAGCTTGCGGTCCCGCAGGCTGTGCGCCGGGCTATGGCGCTCCGGCTTATGCTCCGCAAGGGACGACGAGTTACCAAACCTACGACGCGGTGACTGGACTGCCGCTCTCGACCACGACGGCGTATCAGCCGGCGATCGTCGCACCGGCGGTCTCGCTCGGCCCGCTCGAAGCGCTGCCGACGTACCGCTAACTCTGCGAGAGTCTTTTCCGAAAAACAGAGGGCGACGCTCCCGCTGTGTCCCGATCTTTTGATCGGTTCCACGGTGAGAGCGCCGCCCTCGTTTTGTTTTCGCGGAGTCCTACTTCTCGCCATCGACAGGTTTTGACAATTCACCCTCTGCGGGTTTCGTCGAATCGGATTCCGGTTGCGGCTTTGTTTCTTCCGTTGGAGTTGGCTCCGAGATCTCCGGCTTGGAGTCCGTCTGGGGAGCCGGCGGTGGGTCAAAGAATGCCAACAACGGCTCCTCATCAACAACCGCCCCAACCTGGTCGGGATGTCCCGGAGTGGTGACGGCTCCGAACAGCAATTTGCCTCTGATCCCGGCGAAAACCTTCACGTCAGGTCGGCGACTTTCGGCCAGTTCGCGGATGCCGTTGAGCAGCACTTTGCGGTTCTCGTCCTTGATCTTCTTCAGATCCTTGAGCTTCATCAGCACCAGCACACTGCTGTCCGAGGACTTGATGGCGACGTTGACCGGCTCGCCCGGCATCACCTTGGCGATCATCACCGTCAAGAGAGCGGAAAGTTCGTCATCGTCCGTCTGATTATGGCTGAGGCCTTTTTCCAGCTCGTCGAATTGTTGCTTGCGAGGGTCATTGGCAACGGCACCGCCTCCTGCCTGATTTGCGCCTGGGGGAGCCACAAGCTCAACAAGTCCCATCGGCAAGCTGAGGAGAGCGACGACCAGTCCCCAATAGCGCAACGGGATGAAGAAAATCGACGGTGCCGGCCGCATTTCACCCGTTTTTAAATCCGGCTTGCTACAACCATACACCCACCAAACGCCGGCGATGCCGAGCAGTCCCGGACAAAGCCACAGAGGACTTCCCGCCGTCGCCAAGCCACCCGCGACGAGTATGCCAAAGAACACACCGAGCGCACCGATCAAGAGTCCTGAGAGGTTGAAAATGATGATCATGGCACACTCTCCGGTGAGGAATGAACGGCCGGACTAAGTCTCTGTTGGGATCACTCGCGAACAACTACCGCTTCTTTTTCTTGCTGGTTGCTGCGACCTTCTTGAAGTCCCCAACCTGCGGCAGCACTGAATCCGGGAAGGCGTCCGGGCCGAAGTAGCGCAGGCCGACGAGCGGCTCGGTGCCAGTGTTCTCGACTTCGACTCCTTCCGTCGCCGCGCGATGCGTGATGAAGACTTCGTCTTCCGTCATCGCGCCGAAGCGGATCATCACCGGCGTTTGCAACGCCAGCTTGCCGATCCGACCACGGCCCTGAGTCGTAATCCAGCCGCTGGCCGCTCCGTCCTTGATCGTGCATTTCGCGCCCGGCATCACGGTCAATTCGCGAGCCGAGAACAACTGCTTGCCATCGACTCGGCCGTACACGACCCAGCGGTCTTGATAGCCCGCACCGGACGTGTCGCCGATGTTGATCGGTTCGAGGTAGTTGTTGTCCTTGAAATTCGGGTCGACGTTCTTGTCCCAATCGAGTGCATCGACGAGGTGTTCCAAATCGTCGTGCTTGTTTTTCGGGAAGTCTTTCGTCAACAAGGCACGCGGGACGGCACGGCCTTCGACCATCGACTGGTACATGCCGAATACGTCGCTGCCCCATTGCGGCTCGTACGTCACGAGACTGCCGGGGGCATGCAGCACGCACGGCGGGATCAACCAGCCGGTGCCAGGCTTCAAGCGATACGCCTTCGACAGATCGAGGATGCCGTTGTCGCCGTCGTTCCAGCGTGCGAGGCAGTCGATCACGTTTTGCTTCGTCGTGCCCGGCTCCAAGCCCATGAACGTGTACGGGAAATTGTTCCCGATCTGATTCATCTGCGGCGGGAAGTAATACGATTCCGGCTTTCCTTCTTGGCCGACCAGCTTCGCCTGCTTCTCGTTCTGGTGCATGTGGTGCGGGATCGGCCCCATGTTGTCGAAGAACTTGGAGTAGACCGGCCAACGCTTGTACTTCTTCCAAATCGACGAGCCGACCGTGTCCGCACCCATCTCCTCGATCGCGTCGCGAAGTGTAAATTTCTCTTTGCCGAAGACGACGTAGCTCAGCCCTTCGTCCGCCGCTCGGTTGTCGTTCATGGCGAACGTCGTCGATGAAAACCACCGCTCATCAATGCCACCGCGATGCGTGCCCAGCGCGTAGTAATCGGCCGGATGCAGCTTCAAGCGCAGACCCGGCTGCAAGAACGATCGCGGCACCCAGGTCGGGGCCAAACGAAAGAGACCATTGCTCGCGTTGAGCGCATCCGTTGCCAGCTTTGCCACATTGGCCATGTTGAAAAACTCCGAGTTGCAGTTTCGTGGCGAAACGCGGTTCGCGTGTCGCAAGAGTCGGAATCAGGATTGATTGCCGACAAAAAAAGCCGCGAATGCGGCTTGGACCGGCTGAGCATTCTGGCTGCGAAGAGGCCGATTTTCAACGAAGTCCGCCGCCTTCGAGTCGTGGTTGAAGGGCTTTTCAATCGACTGTATCTTGCGATCCGTTTCGAGCACTTCCACACACCGACTGCGACAGCCGAACGGCTTGTCTCCACGACTTCTCACAAGGTTCATTCGCAATGGGCATGTTTAGCGGCAAAAAGGGTTTGATCTTCGGGATCGCCAACGATCATTCAATCGCCTGGGCGATCACCGAGCGCCTGCATCAAGAAGGGGCCGAGATGGGGTTCACCCACTTGCCCGACAAAGATCCGACGATGCCAAAAATGGAACGCCGCGTCAAAAAACTGGTCGAGCCGATCGGGGCAAAGTTCTTGGTCCCGTGCAACGTGCAGGACGATGCCAACCTCGACCACGTTTTCGCCGTCGCGAAGGAGCAGTTCGGGACCATCGACTTCGTGTTGCACTCGGTCGCGTACGCTCCGATCGACGATTTGAAGGGGCTGACCGTCGCGTGCAGCCGCGAGGGCTTCAAGGTATCGATGGAGATCAGCGTCTACAGCCTGCTGGCGATTGTGAATCGCGCTCGTGGAATTCTCGCTCCGGGTGGCAGCATCCTGACGCTGACGTACTTGGGAGGCGAGAAGGTCATCCCCGGTTACAACATCATGGGGGTCTGCAAAGCCGCGCTCGAAAGTTCGGTGACGTATGCCGCTCACGAACTCGGCCCGATGGGTTTCCGAGTCAACGCGCTGAGCGCGGGACCGCTCAAGACGCTCAGTTCGTCCGCCGTCGGTGACTTCGATCAGATGATGAAGCTCTACCCGGCGATGTCCCCGATGCGCCGCAACATCTCGATGGAAGAAGTCGGCAAGACCGGTGCGTTCCTGCTGAGCGATCACTCCAGCGGCATCACGGGTGAGACGGTTCACGTTGATGCCGGCTTCCATGTGATGGGTGCTCCGCCGGCAGAGATGAAAACGTAGGAGCCTTTTCAGGCTGACTCAAACGAGAAGTGACGCGGTTGCAAGTCTTCGGGCCAGACTGAAAAGCCTGACCAACGTGGGAGCGGACGATGGCGGAGTTCCGTCGCAAGACCATTGGCATCGCGGTGGTCGAGCATCAAGGACGTTACTTGATCGGCATTCGCCCACCGGGAGCGTCGCTGGCGGGCTTCGCAGAATTTCCCGGCGGCAAATGCGAAGTCGACGAAGATCCGGCCGCCGCCGCTGTCCGCGAATGCCTGGAAGAAACTGGCCTGCGAGTCGAAATTCTCGAACTGCTGACTCGGCGGCTCTACGAATATGCGTATGGCTCCGTGGACCTGCACTTCTACCTGTGTCATCCGCTCGAAGTGCCGGAGGCGAGTCACGACCTGCGCGGATTTCGCTGGGAAGCGGTTTCGGCTCTGCGCTCGCTGAAATTCCCGGACGCCAACGTGCCGGTCGTGGAACTGCTCGAGCAACGTGCTCGTGCGTAGTTCGGACGCCGATGTCAGAACTACAGACCGCCCGGACGTAGGCGTACGGGCTGCGTCGCCGCAGGCGTGATCGCGAAGCCGGAGGACCGCAGATATCATCACCAACCGAACCGTGCAGAGGTTTGCTGATGACGATTTCTACCAGCGATGACGTGCTCCTATCTGTCGTCCGCCGCCGTGCTCCGGCGGTGCCGGTGGTTCTGGCGTTTGTCTTGGGAATCGTTGTGGACGCGAACGTCGCGACGGTCGGATGGTGGGGCTGGGCGTTTTCGGCGACCGCGCTCTTGTTCGCGGGGCTGATGTGGTGGTTGTGCGACTCGCGACTTTTGACATGCAGCTTGTTGCTCGTTGTCGTCGGCGTGGGTGCAGTTCGGCACCACGACATTTGGTTTGTGGGGGAACCGAACGACATCAGGCTCTTCGCTCAAGAAGAACCGCGGCCAGCGCGAGTGATCGGAACGATTGCAGAACGGCCACAACTGATTCGGGAGTTGGACGAGGGATCGTCTCGGCCGTGGGCCTCGCGCGAGCGAAGCGTGTTGGTCATCGAATGCCGAAAATTGCGTGACGGCGATCAATGGCTCGATGTGACCGGTGGCGTGCGAGTCGACGTCTCCGGCTTGGCGAGCAAGCTGCGAATTGGCGATGAGGTCGAACTGCTCGGCCGGTTGTCGCTGCCGGATCGCCCGCGCAACGTCGGCGAGTTCGACTTTGCCGAGTTCTTGCGGAAGCAAGGAATTCACGCGGTTCTGCGTTGTCGATCGCTCGATGCCGTCCAATTTCTGAAGCGGCCGGACGATTTGGTCACGCAAATGCAGCAGCAGCGAATAGCTGCTCGCGAACACTGCGAACAATTGCTGCGCGACAAGTTATCGCCGGACACATCGTCGGTCGCGCTGGCATTGCTGCTGGGGAGTCGCGGTCGCATGACTTCGCATCAGCGTGAGGCGTTCGTCGAGAGCGGCACGATGCACGTCCTGGCGATCAGTGGGTTGAATGTGGCGATCCTGGCGATGTTCGTCGGTGGTGTGTGCCGTCTGTTCAATCTGCCGCGCGGGATGATCGTGATTTCGATTCTGGCGTTCGTGGGGGGATACGCCGCGATCACAGAGGCGGGGCCACCCGTGGTGCGTGCGGCGTTACTGATCTTTCTCTCAACGCTGGGCTGGCCGTGGGATCGGCCGACGCACGCGAACAATCTGCTGGCGGTCACGGCACTCGGCGTGCTGTGGTGGAATCCGACCGACGCCTTCAACACGGGAACACAACTCTCCTTCCTGGCCGTCGCGGTCATCTTGTGGCTCGCGGCGCGTCGTAGTTTGCACTTGGAGGCAATGCAGATCGAAGCTGCGAAGGACGCTCTGATCGCGACGGTCAAGACTGAGGCGGAACTCCTTGCCGTCAAGACGGAAGCTGAACTCTTGAAGGAGTTGAACGAGAAACTTCCAATGTCCAAGTCCGCTTGGCAGCAAAGCCGTCTTGCGGTGGCATTCACTCTGCGCGAGACGACATTGGTGTCGTTCTTTGTCTGGTTGTTTACTTCGGTAGTGATCGCCCGGCAGTTTCATCTGGTCTCGCTGGTGGGATTGCTGGCAAACATTCCGATGATTCCTGTGGCCACCGTGACGTTGTGCTTGGGTTATTCGATGCTGCTCGTGGGCTTCGTCAGTCCGGCCGTGGCCGGTTGGTTTGCGGTCCCCTTCGAGTGGTCGCTGCGGCTGATGCTGTGGATCGTCGATGTCGCCGCCGAGCTGTCTTGCGGACATCGCTACGTCCCGACACCGCCGATGTGGTGGCTGTTTGGAGCAATCGTTTTTTTGACGACGCTGTTCTGGTGGATTCGCGGGCCATTGCTACGGCATCTCGGCTGGCGAGCATTCTGGCTGTGGACAGCACTTGGTCTGGCCCTGTCCCTGTGGCCGCGAGAGCCAGGGCCGCTGCGCGTTTCGGTGCTGTCCGTCGGACATGGATTGTCGGTGCTGATCGAGTCCCCTTCCGGACGAACGCTGTTGTACGACGCAGGCATGATGGGCAATGCTCGCCGCGCGACGGACATCGTCCAGCAAACTCTGTGGCATCGTGGACACAGTCGCCTCGACGGCCTCGTGCTGTCACACGCGGACGCCGATCACATCAACGGCGCGGCCGGATTCATCCGAACATTGCCCATCGGCCGCATCTTTGTCTCGCCGCAGTTCCTCGATTGGACCCAGCCAGAAGTCCGACAAGTGCTCGATTCCGCGAAGCACTGCCGAGTCCCCGTCCGACTCACCTGGCAAGACGACTTGTTGCCGCTGGGCGACGGCGTCCGCTGCCGAGTGCTGCATCCTAGCGCGAACGAAATGCTGTCACCCGACAACGCCAACAGCATCGTCCTCTTGATCGAGTACGCTGGCCGGCGTTTCCTGTTGACGGGTGATCTGGAACGCGACGGACTGCTTCGATTATTGAATTCGCCTCCACAACAATGCGACGTACTGCTGTCCCCGCATCACGGCAGCCTCGGAGCCAACACAACCGACCTCGCCCGCTGGGCACGCCCGAATTGGCTGATCGTCAGCGCCGATCGCCGCGCGAATTTGAACACGTTGCGGTCACGCTTCGGTGCCGAGACCAAAGTGCTCAGCACTGCCGAACACGGAGCAATCACGTTCGAAATTCACGCCGACGGGCGCATGACGTGCGAGACGTTTCGTGGGGCAGGTTCTCAAACTGCCCGTGAAGAACGGTAGGTGGCGGGCAGGTTGAAAATCTACTACAGGTTACTTTCTCTCGACTCTTCCCGCGTACCCTGCGGCCTTGTAGGCATCCGCCGTGCGCTCAAACACCGCGTCCTTCGCGTTGATCAGCGCGACCTGTCGCGGCGCGAGCAAGCCCAGTACGTCAGGAACGTCGAGCACTTTCATCACTCCCAAAAAGTGCGGGCCGTCTCGATGAGTGCTGGGTGGATCGACGAGCGTGACTTCGGCGATGCAGTTCTCGAACAGTGCGGCGTACGCGCCGAGGACCCCGGCTTGGCCTTTGCCGAGCACACCGACAGACAGTTCGTTGCCTTCCGCCTCATGCAGCCAACGCGCGGTCGCCTGCACGTCCCAGACTCGGCCGGCATCGATCGTGCGGCCGAGCAGCGCGTGCGCTCGCTCGACGTAGTTCGGCGGGTTCTTGCGAGTCCACGCCGAGAACTCGCCGCTGCCGCGCGGACTGAGCACCGTCACTGGCTGACCTTGGGGGATCAGGCCCTTCGTCCAAGCCGGCAACTTGCCTTCTGGTTCATCCGCGTTGAGCACGATCAGCCACAAACGCTTTGGCTTTTCCTGTGCTGCGGCCATCGCCTGCACCCGCGCGGCGAGCACCGACACTTCGGTATCCGTTCGCAGAATGATGCGACCATCCGGCATTTCTTCACGCACTTCGGCGGCGAGGACTTCGTCCGGCCAATCGCGGAAGACGCGGTCGAGCAACTCGCCGCGAAGTCGCCGCGACCATGCGGAGTACTCCTCCTTGTTCTTCGGGGTCGTCGGCTTCGCGAGTCGCACGAATGACTCGTCGATCTTGTCGTTGAGACTGTCTTTCGGCAGGTCGCGGTCTTCGGGGAAGACACGCAATTCTTTGCCGGAGAATGGCGGCAACGACGGTTCGGCGACTTCAGAGTTGTCTTCCTTGAGATGCTTGCTGATCCAGCGATAGGCCATCAGCCGCAGTTCGACATTGTCGCTGTGTCCCCCCGGCGTGATGCCGATGTCGAACAAGTCGCCCGGCTTCTTCTCGTACCAACCGTAAATTTTCGCCAGCCGAGCACGAATGCGCTCGTTGGCAGGCATCGGGAAGATCGTGTCGTAGCCGGAGTTCTCAAACAGCATCGGCCGCGGAGCGATCAGGGCCGCGATCGTCGTCCACTCCCAACGGTAATTGTTGTAGAGAAACATGCAGTCGCAGTGACCGTTGCAGACCTTGTCGGTGACGTAGCTTTGCAGGTCGCTCATGCCGCTGACCGGCACGCAGACTTTGACGCGCTCGTCCGCCGCCGCAATCCAAAACGTTGCCGCTCCGCCGCCGCTGATCCCCGTGACGGCGATCTTTTCCGGATCGACCTCTGGCCGCGACACGAGATAGTCGATCGCTCGCACGCCGTTCCAACATTCGACCCCGGCCGACGTGTAGCCGTGCGAATGCCACCACCAACGGTCGCGGTTGTACGTCCCGTGATGCACACCGGCGACCTCGCCAAGTTGCAGCGTGTCGATGATCAGACAGACGTAGCCATGCGTCGCGAACCACATCCCGTGTTGCTGAAACGCCGTCTTGTTCCCGTCGCGTCCCTTGCCCGAATGCCCGCAGACGTAAAGCACGGCGGGCAGTTGTTCCTTCGGCATTGGCTTCGGCAAATACAAATTCCCGGTGACATACAGCCCCGGCTTCGATTGGAAATGCACCTTCTCGACGGTGAAGTTTTCGCGAGCGACCGTCCCTGTGGTCTGCGCCTTGAGCGGCGTCCGCTCCGGCACCGGCCACAGTCCGAGCATGTCCCAATACTGCCGCTTCAACTCCCCGCGCTTCGCCTCCCACGCCTCGCGTGAATCCACCTCCGCCAGCGCATTCAGGCTGAGCAGTTTCGTTTCGCCCATCAGATATTTTTCGATGGCCTCATCGCCGGGACGCGGATCAGCAGCCATGAGCGACGTCGCAAGGCTGCAAGAAATCAAGACCAACAGAAGCCAACGCATGAGTCGATACTCCTTCTCTGGATAACCTCGGTGTCTCCGCGGTGCAAACGAATTCACCGCGAAGGCAAAGAGATCACCGAGACAGCAGACAAGCGAATCCAGCAGCAGCATGAAGTGAATCACTTACGGCGGCAACTCAATGGCGGGATGCGAGCGCGGAATGGGTCTCAAGGCGCTGTCCGTTGCCAGAGTCCCCAATACTTTCTCAGCAGGCGTTGTCCCATTGCGGAGTTTCGATCAACCCAAGACAGCGGCGAATAGATCAACTCCAGCGTTTGTCGAGATCGCGCCGCGACCAAAGCCGAGACCCTCGACGCGAGCGGTGGCGAAGCCAGTGAACCACTGACGGATGAAGTCGGTCAACCGAAACTCATCATTGCAGACGGCGATGACCATGTTGGCGGCAGAATCGTTGGCATAAGCCGAATCGCGGGGCCGCTACTTCCCACGTACAACATGCTGACCACAACGGCCCAAAGCACAGCTTGTTAAAACGTCGTCATCACACGGCCCTCCGGAGTTCAGCGATGGGTGAGCCTACGACATCGCGGCCGGAGAGCGTTTGAGGTTTCACGCTTTTTGAGGAACACCGCTCGTCGCGGGTCTCATGGCTGACGTGTTTCTTGCGCGATGATCTGCCGTGCCCGCCAAATGGAGTCGAGCACCGCAGAGACGTTTTCGGGTTCGGAGAACGGGCTCATGATGTACGACTTGAGGGCAACGATTGGCTCGCCGTAGTCGGAGAGGCGGTAGCAGTCCGTCAGCGAGATCACGACGCCTCGGCCTTGCAGGGCTTCGTCGTGGATCAACTCGAAGACCCGGCGGTTGTAGGCGTTGTTGGCTTTCAGTTGATCGCGGTACGAGGCATCGGTTTGTTCGAGCTTCGGCGTCGAGAACGTGTCCACGCCATCGGGATAAACGCGGAACAGCGTCACCGCTCCGAAGTTGTCGGCGTTGAGCACGGCCGTTGAGGCGTGAGCCTTCAGGTGTGTCGAAAGCTCCGAGGCCATCATCACCAAATGGCCCAGCAACGAACGGAGTCCGTCCTTGCCGAACAGCCGCAAATTGGCGAGCGCGGCCATCGGACCGCTGCCGCTGCGAGTAGTCTCCAGCGTGAACTTGCCGGGATGGTGATGTCCCGACTGAAAGAGATACGGCGTTGTGGACTGATCGCGCGAGATCAATTGCAAGTCGGCGGCGTTTCTCAGCAGGAACAGACTGCTGACGTACGGTGCGAAGCCGGTCTTGTGGAAGTCGATCCCCAACGAGTCGCTTTGGCCGAGATGTTTGATGCGCCGCGCGGTGCCAGCCAACGCTCGCACGGTGTGCGGTTGAAAACCGAGCGGGTTGGTCGCGAAGTCGTAGTCATTGAAGACACTCCACGCCCAGCCGATGACGGCGTCGGCATGGATGTGCGGCGTGTAGTCGAGGCTGAACTCATCGCGCAGGCGGTCGCGAATCTCGATGATCGCGGCGAGGTCATCCAGTCCGAAGGCGTCGGTCGTCCCCATCGTGGCGACGATCACGGCGACCTTGCGGCCTTGCTGGAGGACGTCGCGCAGCATCGTCTCGAAGAGACACATCCGCATCTCGTTCTCGGGTGACGTCGGAATCTTCACGACGTTTTGTTCGCCGAGACCCAGCCAACTCGCGACCGTCAAGCAGGCGTAGTGGGCACGCTCCGAACAGATGAGGACCGCCGGTTCGCGCAAGCCAGTCTGAGCAGTTCCGGGACAGGCTTTTTCGAGGCCGATCTTGGCTCCGTACAACAGCGTGCCGGTGCCGCCGAAGGTGAAGACGCCGCCGGCTTGCTCGGCCGGATAGCCGACGAGTTCGGCGGTCATCGCGGTGACTTCGACTTCGACGACAGAAACTCGGCGACCGGATTCGTCGCTGCACAAATTCGGGTTGTAAATCGACGGTAGCATCCCGCCGATGATGCTGGGGATCGTCGGTGCCGGGACGACGTTGACCTGCGCTCGCGGGTGACCGGAGACGAACAGGCCGGAGAGATGCTCGACCAACTCCTCGGTGACGGACTCCAGTGTGGATGGCTCATCGGCAACGCGGCACTGCTTTGCGGCGGAGTAATCCAACGTCTCCGGCTTGCCGAGCAGCGGGCTGACCGACTTCATCCGGTCCACTTGATCGAGCGCTCGCAGGAACGAGAACACGAAGTACGCGTCGTGGACGCGGTCGGAAACCGGCTGCGGAAACGCTTGCCGCAGAGATCGGACGATGTCTTGGTACGGAGCAGTCATGAGGTGTGACAGGCGATGCGGGGCCAAGGAAACTCGATGGACGCGGAGGCATCATAGTCGGCCCGCTGGCAAGCGGCAGTGTTGGGTTGGCTGACGCAAACTGGAGAAAGTCGGCATTTCAGAGAAGTTGGAAAGCCAGTACATCTCCGCCCGCAAATCGTCTCGGCGAGCGTCAGGAGGACGCGGTCGCGGTGACGGTTGCGCTCGACCTCAGCGGATTGACTCGACAAGGATGTGCAGAAATGCAGTCACTTTCCAGTGCAATGGGACGACTTCAGCGATTTCGGATTCTAGCCGAGATCATGCTGATTTACCTGCTCGGTTTTCTGTTGACCCGAATCACGTTGCTGTTTTGGTTCGCTGACTGGCGATCGCTGAATCTTCGCGAGTTGGTCCGCGTGTTCGCTGCGGGCGTTTGGTTTGACTTGCTCGTCACGTTCTTGGGAGTGCAGGTCCAACTGTGGCACTTCACCTGGTGCCGCAATCGCTGGCTGAAGTCGCGCCCCAGTCGATGGTTCATGGAGTTCTGCTGGCTGTTCGCGTTCAGCTTTGTGCCGCTGTTCGCGATCGTCGAGTTCTTGTTCTTCACCGAGTTCGATGGCCGGCTGAGCTACATCGCCTTTGAGTATCTCGTTTATCCGACCGAGGTGTGTTGCAACATCTGGCAATCGTTTCCCGTCGTTGAGCTGACGAGCTTCGTGGTGCTCGTTGGTGGCGGCTTGTGGTGGGGCGTGCGGAACCGATTCCACCGAATGCTCGAAGTCCAGATGCCGTTCCGCCGGCGAGTCGGTGTGTTCGCCAGTGTTTATCTCGCGATTGGTGGATTGTGGCTGACCTGCGGCATGTCCTCGATGACCGTCACCACGAACCGCACGGCCAATGAGTGTGCGGGGAACGGCGTGTACTCGTTTCTGTATCACGCCTGGTCGTGCCATTTCGACTACGAGCAGTTTTATCTGACGATCAAGCCAGAGGTCGCCGCGAAGGAAGTCCGCAAGCATGTGATCGCCGGTGACGATGCTTGGCATGCGGGTTCGCAGAATCCCTTCGATCGCACCGTCCGGCAAGCAGAGCCGCAACGCGATTGGAACGTCGTCATCGTTTTGGAGGAGAGCCTTGGCTCGGACTTCATCGGAGCGCTCGGAGACCAGCGCGGACTGACTCCGTGTCTCGACAAGCTGGCGGCTCAAGGCTTGTTGTTCGATAACTTCTACGCGACCGGCAACCGCACGGCGCGAGCGCTCGAAGCAGTGACCGCTTCGCTGCCACCGATCCCCACCGAATCGATTTTGAAACGGGATCGCTCGCGGCACGTCTACACGCTGGCACATGTGTTGGAGAAACGGGGCTACAACCGACTGTTCATGACCGCCGGTCGAGGCATCTTCGATGGCGTCCGTTCGTTCATGACTGCGAATGGCTTCAACCGATTCGTCGAGCAGAAAGACTTCGTCAAACCGGCGTTCGTCAACGCCTGGGGCGTGTCGGACGAAGACCTCTTCAACAAAGCTCTGACGGAACTCGACACGCTGCACGACGAGGGCAAGCCGTTCCTCGCGTGCTTGTTGACCGTCAGCAACCATCGCCCTTTCACGTACCCGGATGGACGCATTGATCGGCCCTCGTCGGAACTGCAACGCGACAACGCGGTGAAGTACGCCGATTGGTCGATCGGACAATTCTTCGACAAGGTCGGCGAGCATGCTTGGAAAAAGAACACGCTGTTCGTCGTCATGGGCGATCACGGAGCTCGCGTTTACGGCAGCCAGCTTTTCCCGATGAAATCGTACCGCGTGCCGGTGCTGATGCTCCGGCCGGACGACGCCGACCGAGGCATGCGCTGCTCGACGTTGGCTTGCTCGTTGGACATTGCTCCGACGGTGATGGGGCTGCTGGGTGGCGACTACCGATCGGTCTTTTTCGGGCGAGACGCTCTCAACTTGCCGCCGGAGCAAGGCTACGCCCTCATGCAGCACAATCACGACGTCGCGCTGCTCACTGCTGACCAGCGATTGGTCGTGCTTGATGCGCGCCGACAGGCCTGGTGTTACACGCTCGACCCGCAGAGCTTCGAACTGAAACCCGAAGCGGTGCCGCCAAAGCAGCGAGTTCAGGCCACCGCTGCGTTCTTTCAAACCGCCTATCGGCTGTACTACGACGAGCGACTGTTTCCGACGACAGACGCGATATCGATCGCCGACACCTCGTTGAGCGAGACCCCATTGATCGTGCCCGTCTCGCATACGTCTCCCTCAACGCGGCCGTGATTTGCGTTGCTCCGCCGCTTTCGTCATTGTGTCTCGCGTTCGCGAAGATCTCGCGCTGACCACAATTTGTCAGCCGTACCGCGACCGTCAGGGAGTGGCCGGTTGCGACGCTTCGGGCCGCTCTCTGACGGTCTCGTTGCGGTTCCCTGATGAGGCACACGCATGAGACAACAACTGACAATGGCAGTGACCAGTACGGCACTGGGGTTGATGAGCCTCGTAGCCGGCGCTGCGGAGTTTCCGAAATTTGAAGCCCGGACGCTCGATCCGGACATCGGAAAAGTCTGCTATGCCGTGACGCTGGCGGATGTCGATGGCGACGGCAAGCAGGACGTCGTCGCCGTCTCTGAAAACCGCGTGCTGTGGTATCAGGCTCCCGACTGGAAGAAGCGAGTCATCATCGAAGATCAGACCGAACGCGATAACGTCTGCATCGCGCCGCTGGACATCGACCAGGACGGCAAGATCGACTTCGCGGTCGGAGCCGGCTGGTCGGGCAAGAACACGGGACAACTCGTGTGGCTGTCACGCGGCGCGTCGCTCGACGACAAATGGCATGTGCATCTGATCGGCCACGAACCGTGGACGCACCGCATGAGGTTTGGCAACGTCACGGGCGACAAGCGTCCGCAACTGGTGGTCTCGCCGCTCAACAAGACGCAGGGTGACGGCGTGCGACTGCTGGCGTTCTCGATCCCCGCGAATCCCAAAACCGATCCGTGGCCCAGTCGAGTGATGAATGCCTCGATGAACCGGATGCACAACCACTGGCACCTCGATTGGAACGGCGACGGCATCGACGACACGGTGACGTCTAGTCAAGAGGGCGTGCATCTTCTGGCCGAGACGATCCGCGACGGCACGTCAATCACATGGCTTGCCAAAAAGCTCGGCAACGGTGCGACCGGCGACAAATCGGAAGCCAAAGGAGCCGGCGAAATCAAAGTCGGTAAACTGAAGAACGGCCCGCGATTCATCACCACCGTCGAACCGATGCACGGCCAAGCCTGCGCCGTTTACGTCGAGCCGAAGGCCGGAGAGAAAACTGCTGATGGCTTGTGGCCGCGGTACGTCATCGACGCGACTCTGAATCGAGGCCACGCACTCTGGACGTGCGACATCGACGGCGACGGTGGCGACGAGATTGTGCTGGGCTTCAGCGATCCCGGTCCCGGCCCGATCAAAGGCCCCGGAGTCTTCGTCTACAAAGCCGACGACGCGACGGCGACTAAATGGACCAAACACACCATCGACAACGGTGGCATGGCCACCGAAGACCTGATCTGTGCCGACCTGACCGGCGACGGAAAGCTCGACATCATTGCCGGTGGGCGAGCGACGAAGAACGTGAAGCTGTATGTGAATGGCGGGAAGTAACTTTGACGAGATTGGTCATTGGCGAGTGGCTAGTGGGCAATCACAAATAGCCAATCAACAATGATCAATGATTTCCTCAACCTGACCGACCGTCGCATCGTGATCTTCGGCATGGCGAACCGAAAGAGTGTCGCTGCGCACGTCGGCCAAGTGCTGACTGAAGCCGGCGCGAAGGTCATTCACGTCGTCCGCAGCGAGCAGCGGCGTGAACAGATTCGCAAGCTGGTTGGCGACGTTCCGATTCATGTGTGCGATGTCGAGCATCAAGACCAGATCGACCGAGTTCGCGACGAAATCGCAACTCAGCACGGGCCGATTCAGGGCTTCGTGCATTCGCTCGCGTTTGCCGATTACTCGGCCGGATGGCTGCCGTTTCACGAGACGCCGCGTCGGGCGTTCCTGCAAGCGGTGGACGTGTCGTGCTTCTCGTTCATCGCGCTGGCGAACGCCTTTCGAGAGTTACTCGACAAGGAACACGGCAGCGTCGTGACGGTTTCAATTTCGACGACCCGCATGGCGGCGGAGAATTACGGCTACATGGCTCCGGTCAAAGCCGCGCTCGATTCGTCAGTTTGTTTTCTGGCGAAGTCGTTCGCGAAGTTTTCGTCGATTCGGTTCAACGCGGTTTGTCCGGGGCTGCTCAAGACGTCCGCCTCGGCGGGGATTCCCGGTTACGTTGACAGCTATTTGCACGCTGAAAAGGCGACACTCCGCAAACGAGCGGTGCAAACGGACGAAGTCGCCAACGCGGTCGCGTTTCTGTTGAGTCCGCGATCTTCGGGCATCAACGCTCAGGGCTTGGTCATCGACGCGGGGATGTCGATCAACTACTTCGACGACAGCTTGGTCCGTCCAACTTGACCGAGCACGCGGCGACTTCCAAAATCTCCGCCGTTCTCATTTTCAAACACCAATGGGTGCATTGCACGCACTCTACGAAAGGTTACCCATGTCCCGTCGTTGGATTTTGAGTCTGTGCGCGGTCACCGCGTTGTCGGCCAGTTTGCTCCCCGTGTGGGGCGAGGCTCCGCAGAAGGTCGTCGAGATTGCCGCCGTTGATGATCTCGTGGCCGAGATCAACGCGAAGGTCGAGTTGCTCGGCCAGCAAGTGGCCAGCGCGGAGGCATTCGCGAAGACGCTCGAAAAGAAAGAGGTCAATCAAGCAGCGGGCGTTGTCGCTTGCATGGCTCAAGCGATCGTCGAGCATCCGGACAAGGCGAAGGCCAAGTTCCACGCCGCCGATCTGCGCGACGCGGCGGTGCTGCTGCGAGCGGCCAAGACGTTCGAGGACGCGACCAAGTTGTTCGCCTCCGTGAAGGATGCTCATGCTGGCAAGTCGGCCGGCACCGCGAAGCCGGAAGCCGAATGGAACAAGCTCACCGGTTTGGGTCGCATGATGGAAGAGATCAACGGCCGCTCGGCGACGATTCGCCGTGGCTTGCGTCGGCTACAAAAGCCCGACGAGACCGCTCGCGACTGCACGACGTTGGCGATCCTGGCGCTCGCAATGGAAGTGGACACGCACGAGGTCAAAGACCCGGCTCAACTGCCGTTGTGGAAAGAACTCTCGGTCAAGTACCGCTCGGAAATGATCGCGATGGCAAAGGCCGTCCGAGCCAAAGACACCGCCAAGGCCACCGAGCACTTCACCGCCGCCAATGAGGCCTGCAACAAGTGCCACGAACAGATCCGCGACAAGGGCAAATAACCGCCAGTCGATGTCGGAGCCATCGCCGTCAAAGCCCGGCTTCCGCCGCGAAGCCGGGCCTTTTTCGTACCGGATCAAGTTGGCGAACGACTTTGCCAAACTTTGATCGGCTTCCTCTGTCGAAATGAGGATCGTGACTGATAGAATCTTGCCGATTCTACGGGAAGTTGGCGTCAGTGAATTCTCGACGCGATCAGGGCCAAGAAGAAATGAGAAATTCCATGCGGACTTCAAACCTTTGGAAGCTGACGGTTGCCGTCCTGTTGGTGCTGGTCAACGTTGTGCCGACGATGGCTCAAGGCCGAGGCGGGCGTGGTGGTGGCGGCGCCGGCGGCGGGCAACAGAACCAACAGGCGATGCAGCAGGCCGTTCAG
>QWQF01000113.1 GCA_003669125.1 Planctomycetota bacterium | reverse complement strand
TCCCGCCTGCGAGGCCTCGTACAGCGCGTCGATAATTTTCGGGTCCACCAGCGAATTCAACTTCGCGATGATCACGGCTTTCTGGCCGTGCTTCTTGCGCTGCGTTTCGGCCGCGATCATTTCCAACAAACGCGGCCGGAGGCCCAGCGGAGCCATCTCGATTCGACGAAACTTCATCGGCTGCGAGTAGCCGGTGATCGCGTTGAAGAAGCTGGTCGCGTCGGCTCCGAGCTCTTCGTTGCTGGTCATGAAGCTGACGTCGCCGTAGAGCCGAGCGGTCGTTTCGTTGTAGTTGCCAGTTCCAAAGTGGACGTAGCGGACGATCCCTTGCCGCTCGCGGCGGACGATAACCAGGCACTTGGCGTGCGTCTTCAGCCCTTTGACGCCGTAGATGACCTGAGCACCCGCGAGTTCCAGGCTCTTGGCCCATTCGATGTTGCGAGCCTCATCGAAGCGAGCCTTCAGCTCGACGATGACCGTGACGTACTTGCCCTTCTCGGCGGCCCGTTGCAGTGCGGCCACGATCGGGCTGTTGCGGCTGGTGCGATACAGGACTTGCTTGATCGCCAGCACGCTTGGATCGTCCGCCGCCTCTTCGAGTAGCCGCAGCACCGGCTCAAAGCTCTCGTACGGATGCACGAGCATCAGGTCTTGCCGCTGCAAAACTTGAAACATGCTGCTCCCCAGATCAACGCTCGGCGACGGCTGCGGCGGCCACGATTCATAGCGCAGATGATCGAAGCCCGATCGGTCGGAAAGCTGCATGAACGCGGACAGGTCCAGCGGTCCGGGTACGACGTAGACCGATTCGTTCGGGACCTTCAACGCGTCTTGAAGGAACGCCAACAGTTGCGTCGTCACCGTATCAGAGATTTCCAACCGCACGCACGCTCCGGTGCGCCGAGCTTCCAACACCTCTTCCATCTCGGCCAGCAAGTCGGGGGCGAGATCCTCGCGGATGCTCAAGTCGGCGTTGCGAGTGATCCGGAACGGCACGCACTCCCGCACCGACTCGCCGGGGAAAAACTTCGGAGCGTGCAGCGCCACGACGTCCTCGACCAGCATGAATTCGTAGTCGCTCTCGGCCGGCAACGAGACAAATCGCGAGGTCAGTTTCCCGAACGGGACAATTGCAAACCGGGGGCGCTGCTTCTCGTCGTCCTTTGCGGGATCAAGCCGCACGCAAACGGTGAGCGACTGCGTGGCCAGCAGCGGAAAATCCTCGGACGACGTGACCGCGATCGGCGTCAGAATGCTCGACAGTTCGTCGTCGAACAGTTGCTCGACCAGCTTGGCTTGCCGAGGCGTCAGATCGGCGGCCCGGCGGCGGCGAATGCCCGCCTCGGTCAACTTCGGTTCCAGATCCTGCAAAAAGCAGGCGTACTGCTCGACCGTCATGTGATGCGTGCGTGTGCCGATCGCTTGAAGCTGTTGCTCAGGCGTCAGCCCAGACGGATCGAGCGACGTGCTCCCCTGAGCCAGCAGCATCTGCAAGCTGCCGACCCGGACCATGAAAAACTCATCGAGGTTCGACGCGGTGATCGCTAGAAATTTCAGCCGTTCGAGCAGCGGCACGCCGACATCCAAAGCCTCTGCCAGCACGCGCTGATTAAACTCCAGCCAGCTCAGTTCGCGATTGAGATATTTGCTGCTCATCAAGGTGTCGGTCATGATGCCGTAACGTAGCGGACGAGCATGAAGAGCCAAAGCCTCGCTACAATCCCGCCGTCTGTTCGCCTCAACTTTTTGAAAGGAACTCCGATGTCACCGCTCCGTTGGTTGCTCTTGGCCGGTTTGGTTTTGATGTTCGTCAGTGCGTTCGCCGCGAGATCGCTTCAGGCTGACGAGTTGGCCAACAAATTCGCCAAGACTCAATTCAAAAACGCGGACGGAAAATCGCTGCTGTACCGTTTCCTCAAGCCGGCCAAAATTGAAGCTGGCAAGAAATACCCGCTGGTGCTGTTCCTGCACGGAGCCGGTGAGCGAGGCGACGACAACGACAAGCAATTGATTCACGGCGTGAAGACTTTCGCCACCGAAGAATTCTTGGCCAAGTATCCCTGCTTCGTCGTCGTGCCTCAGTGTCCGACCAACAAGAAATGGTCGGACGTCGATTGGTCCTCCAACAAAGTCGTCTTTCCCGATCAGGAATCCGAAACCGCCCTGCTGGTGATGCAGTGCCTGGATGGCTTGGAAAAGGAACTTCCGATCGACACCAGCCGCGAGTACGTCACGGGCCTGTCGATGGGTGGCTACGGATCGTGGGACGCGATCGTTCGCCATCCGCAGCGATTCGCCGCCGCCGTGCCGGTCTGCGGTGGCTGTGATCTCAGCAAAGCCAAGTCGATTGCTCACGTCCCGACTTGGACGTTTCACGGAGCGATGGACAAAGCGGTCAAGGTGGAACACTCGCGTGAGATCGTCGAAGCCCTGAAGGCCGCCGGCGGCAAGCCGAAACACACCGAGTACCCCAACGTCGGCCACGACAGTTGGAACGGAGCCTACAAAGACCTCGAAATGTACGAGTGGTTGTTCGCGCAACGCAGCAAGAAATGAACCCTTTGGACTGCGACGACCAGAGTCGTCGCTTTCAGAACGCTCCTGTCGCATTACGGACAGGATTCTCCGATTTCAGTCACGTCAAAAGCGACGACTCCGGTCGCCGCACTCCAAATTTGCGGAGCCTCTAACGTGCCGACCGATCCGCCTCTCGAATCCGACCTGGCTGCCGTGCAACAACTGGCGGAGAGCTACCAGCGAGTCACTCGTGAGTTGTCGAAAATCATCGTCGGGCAACATCGCGTCATCGAAGAATTGCTGATCGCGATGCTGGGCGGCGGGCATTGCTTGCTGGTCGGCGTGCCCGGACTCGCGAAGACGTTGATGGTGCGAACGCTGGCCGACACGCTCAGCCTGTCGTTCAATCGCATCCAGTTCACGCCGGACCTGATGCCGGCCGACATCACAGGCACCGAGGTCATTCAAGAAGACAAACTGTCGGGAACTCGCGAGTTGCGATTTCTGCCGGGACCGGTCTTCGCGAACGTGCTGCTCGCCGACGAGATCAATCGCACGCCGCCAAAGACGCAAGCCGCGTTGCTCGAAGCGATGCAGGAACGGCAAGTGACCGTCGGCGGCAAACGGCATCCGCTGCCGTCGCCGTTCTTCGTGCTCGCCACGCAGAATCCCATCGAGCAAGAAGGGACGTACCCGCTGCCCGAAGCGCAGCTCGATCGGTTCATGCTGCAAGTCCAAGTGGACTACCCGACTGAAGACGAAGAATTCAACATCGTCCGCAGCACAACCGGCGGAGCGCATGCCGTCATCGAAAAGGTGCTCGGCCAGGAAGACCTTCTGCGACTGCAAGAGATCGTGACTCGCATCCCGGTTGCCGATCATGTCATCCGCTACGCGCTGCAACTCACGCGACTGACTCGGCGCGGCGATGCCGAGGCCAGCGATGCGCCCCAATTCGTGCGGGACTTCATCACCTGGGGCGCGGGACCGCGAGCGAGTCAGTGTTTGATTCTCGGCGCGAAAGCTCGTGCGGTCTTGCGAGGACAAACTCATGCGTCGCTCGATGACGTGCAAGCGGTCGCGGCTCCGGTGCTGCGGCATCGATTGGTTTTGAACTTTCACGCCGAAGCCGAAGGGCTGACGGCCGACGCGCTGGTGCGGCGGCTGATCGAGCACGTTCCGGCCGATCCGGCGAAGTGGAATGGTCGTGGCTCAACACCTGCCGTATTTCGATCCGCGAACGCTCAGCAAGCTTGAAGGGCTGACGCTGCGAGCTCGTGGCACCGTCGAAGGGGCGGTCACGGGAGCACATCGCAGCCCCTTTCACGGCTTCGCCGCCGAATTCGCCGAGCACCGTGAGTACGCTCCCGGTGACGACCTGCGGTACGTCGACTGGAAAGTCTACGGCCGCAGCGATCGCGTCTTCGTCAAGCAGTTCGAAGAGGAAACCAACTTCGCCTGCCACGTGCTGCTCGACGCCAGCGAGTCGATGTCGTTCCGCTCCGAGACTGCTCCGCTGTCGAAGCTCGAATTCGCGAAGCACGTCGCCGCCGCGATCAGCTACGTCGTCGTCAAACAGCAAGACGCGATGGGCCTGATCACGTTCGATCGCAAGATCGAACAGTTCGTCCGCCCCGGCAGCCAGCCGGCCCACTGGAAACAAATTTCACATGTGCTCGAACAAACGACAACCCGGCCGAAAGCCGAAAGTCGAGAGCCGAATGCGGTTCTTTCAACCTCCGAATCCGTGCTGACCAAACTCGCCGAAAGCCTTTCGAAGCGCGGCGTCGTGATCGTGCTCAGCGATCTCTTCGCTGAATCCGATTCGCTGATGCGCGGCTTGAAGCGGCTGCGGCATCGCAAGCACGACCTGCGTGTGTGGCAGATCGTCGATCCCGCCGAAGAGGATTTTCCGTTTGACGATCCAACGCTGTTCCACGGCCTGGAAGGCTGGGCCGATCTCTCCGTCGAGCCACGCCTGCTGCGCACCGCCTACCAGCGCGAATTCGTCGCCCATCGCGAATCGTTGCGCCGTCAATGCCGAGACGTGGGCATCGACTTCTGCGTGCTGCGCACTGACATGCCAGTGGAACTCGCCCTCCGTAGATCAGGATTTCCAGCCTGATCCGAATTGGCAAAACGACGTCAACCGTTCATTGGGTCCGCCTGGAAAGGCTGACCTATTTTTGCCAACGCCTGCGCCGTGTGGCCAACTCCACGAGCCACGACATCGGCCGGACGCCCTTCGGCCACGATCTGTCCGCCGCGCGACCCACCCTCCGGGCCCAGATCGATCAGCCAATCGGACTGCGCGATCACCTCGAGATGATGCTCGATGACGACGACCGAGTGTCCGGCACCGACCAACCGGCGAAGCAAGATCAGCAGCCGTTCCACGTCCGCCGGATGCAAGCCAGTGGTTGGCTCGTCGAGCACGAACAACGTCGCTGCCGTGCTCTCGCGACTCAACTCCGTCGCCAGCTTCACGCGCTGAGCTTCGCCTCCCGACAGCGTCGTTGCCGACTGGCCGAGCCGGAGATATCCGAGCCCGACTTCGCGAAACGTCTTGAGCACCGCCGCAACTCGCGGGACGTTCGCGAACAGCTCCGATGCTTCGTCGATGCGGAGTCGCAGCACGTCCGCCGCCGTCCGACCGTGAAATCGAACTTGCAATGTCGCCGAGTTGAAGCGATCGCCGCGACACGTCGGACAAGTCACAAAAACATCGGGAAGCAACTGCAATCTAACCCGCTGCACGCCTCGACCACGACACGCCTCGCAACGACCGGACGGAGAATTGAATCGAAACCGGCTCGCGCGAAAGCCTCGCAGTTTGGCCTCACGCGTCAGCGCGAACAATTGGCAGACTTCGTCCCACACGCCGGAATACGTCGCCGGATTCGAAGTCGGCGTGCGACCGAGCGGCGACTGTGTCACCTCGACTAGCTGTGCGATGGCACCGGTCTCCTCGCTCGCGCGAAGAGTGAGTGTTTGCCGCACTTGCGGCACGAGCGCGTGATGCACGAGCGACGTCTTGCCCGATCCGCTGACGCCCGTGATCGCCGTCAACGCTCGCAACGGAATCCGCACCGAGACATCTCGCAGGTTGTGGACCGAGACATTCGCCAGTGTCAGCCAGGAAAGGGATCGCGAGTCTTTTTCCTGCCGCGAGCCGCGACTCTGAATGCTTCGGGAATCGTCGGTGGCAGGAAAACAACTCCCGACCCCGTCGCGATGGAGAAACCGCCCCGTCACCGACTGCGTGTTGTCGGCCACGTCGCCGGGCGAACCGAAGGCGATCACCTGGCCGCCATCCGCACCCGCTCCGGGGCCGAGGTCAATCAGGTGATCCGCGCTCCGCATCACATCGGGATCGTGCTCGACCACCAGCACGGTGTTGCCTTGATCTCGCAGCTCGTGCAGCGCGTCGATCATCGCCGCCGTGTCTTTCGGATGCAGTCCAACCGTCGGCTCATCAAGCACATAGCAGGCTCCGACCAATCCCGATCCCAAGCAGGCGGCCAGTCGCGCTCGTTGGAATTCTCCGCCGGAGAGCGTCCGCGTCGGCCGATCCAACGTGAGATAGTCCGCGCCGACGCGGATCAAAAAATCAAGCCGCCCACGAATCGGCGGCAGCGTCCGTTCGAGCACGCGCGAGACCGAAACGTCAGAAGTCTGCCACTCAGCCACGATGCCCGCCGCGTCACTCACCGTTTTGCCGAGCAACTGCGGCAGCGTGATGTCTCGAAACCGAACACCGCGCGCGAACGGATTCAGCCGCGAGCCGCAGCAGTCGGGGCAGAGTTCTTGCCGCTCGCTTTGCCGTGCGGAGATCGCATCGTGGTCGCTCTCTTCGGGGACAATCACGCCGAGACCGCGACAGCTCAGGCACGCGCCGTGAGGGCTGTTGAAGCTGAACGTGCGCGGCTCCAGTTCGTCAAAGCTGACTCCGCACTCCGCGCAGGCGAAGCGGCTGCAATAGGCGTGATCCTCCCAACCGCCGGCCGACTGCTCGCACAGAATGACCGTGCCATCGCCGTACTTCATCGCGAGTTCGACCGACTCGCGCAGCCGAGCCTGCAAGCCGACTTTCACGACGATGCGATCGACAATCGCCTCGATCGTATGCGACTTCGCCTTCGCGAGCGTCGGTAGTTGCGACACTTCGATCAGGTCGCCGTCCACGCGAGCGCGGACGAAGCCTGCTTTCGCGATCGTCTCGAAGACCTCGCGATGAGCACCTCGTTTTCCGCGCACCAGCGGGGCGAGAATCATCACCTTGCGACCCTCTTCGAACGCGAGGATTTGTTCGACAATTTCCTGCGGGCTGCGAGCCGACAGAGGTCGTCCACACTTCGGGCAATGAGCTTCTCCGCAACGGGCAAACAGCAGACGCAGGTAGTCGAGAATCTCGGTCGTCGTCGCCAGTGTGCTCCGCAGCGAGCCCGATCCCGTCGACTGCCCGACGCTGATCGTCGGCGGCAATCCATCGATGACATCGACGTCCGGCCGCTGCCACACGCCAACTCGCGCCCGCGTCTCCGCCGAGAGACTTTCGAGATACCGCCGCTGGCTCTCGGCATGAATCACGTCAAAGGCCAGCGAACTCTTGCCACTGCCGCTGACTCCGGTGATGACCGTCAACTGCTGCCGAGGAATGTCCACGTCGACGCATTGCAGGTTATGCACGCGAGCACCACGCACTCGGATGTGCCCGGCAGTCAAATTCGGAGGTTGAGCGTCGGCAAACATGGCAGATCGAATCTGTAGTCGATCCGCGAGGACGGCGATACTCTCTCGCTGCGAACGTAGCCGCCTCGCTCCCGCGAGGCAGTGCACTGGCGACAGACTCGCGTGCCTCAACAACATCACAAAAACACCGGCGGAAGTCGGTCGACATTGCTCCGACTTGTGGAGCGAGTCGGCGACGTTCGTGAGATCACCACCATGCCCGAAGTTGTCCCGCATCCATTTTTGTTTCGCTTCTCGCTCCCCGTGCGGCGCAGTGATGGATTACCGAAACGCGGCAAGCGATTGCTGGACCTCTCGGCGGACTTCGCGTTGCCAGATCTCAGCGAACTGCGCGGCGTACGACCGATCGGCGAGGTGCGGGCGGCGTGGAATGACGAGGGCCTCGGCTTCAGCGTGCTCGTTCGTGAAAAAAAACATGCTCCGGCCGCCGAGGAGCGAACGCCGACAATGCCGGACGGCATCCAACTTTGGATCGACACACGCAACACACAGACAATTCATCGAGCCAATCGGTACTGCCATCACTTCTGTTTTGCTCCGACGGGCGGAGGCCGCGATGGCGAGCAGCCATTCGGAATCCAGTTGCCGATCGCTCAGGCTCGCGAGACGACGACGCTCGCCGCAAAAGGGAGCTTGCTGGTCAACGCGGAGATTCTGTCCGACGGCTATCGCCTGGAAGCATGGCTGCGACGCGACCAACTTCAAGGTTTCGATCCCGCCGCGAATCGCGAAGCCGGGACGCCAACGAAACTCGGATTCTTTTTCGAGATTCGGGACAGCGAACTCGGCGATCAGACGCTGACCGTCGATGCCAGCTTCCCGTTTGCGAACGACCCCAGCCTGTGGAGCACGTTGGAGTTAACGTAGCCGTCACGCAAACAGTGCATCGACGAAGTTGTCGGGGCTGAAGACTTGCAGGTCGTCGATCCCTTCGCCAACGCCGACGTACTTCACGGGGATCCCCATTTGCTGGCGGATCGCGACGGCGACGCCACCTTTCGCGGTGCCGTCGAGCTTCGCGAGGATCAGGCCGGTGCATTGCGTCGCATCGGAAAAATTCTTGGCTTGGCTGAGTCCGTTCTGACCGGTGGTCGCGTCGAGCACCAGCAGGCTCTCGTGCGGTGCGCCGGGGATCTTCTTGCCGATGACGCGATGAATTTTCGTCAGTTCTTGCATCAGGTTTTGCGACGTTTGCAGACGGCCAGCGGTGTCGACGATGAGAACGTCCTTGCCGGTGTTGAGCACATGCTCGCAACCAGAGAAAGCGACGCTGGCCGGATCAGTGCCGCTGGGCTTCGTGACGATGTCGCAGCCGAGCCGTTGACTCCAGAGAGTCAGTTGCTCGACCGCCGCCGCGCGGAACGTGTCGCCAGCGGCGAGGACTACCGAGTTCCCCGTGCTGATCAACAACTTGGCAAGCTTTGCGATCGACGTCGTTTTGCCGGCTCCGTTGACGCCAGCCACGAGGATCACCGACGGCTTGGTCGGCGAGAGCTTCAGCGGCGAGACCGGATTCTCGGCATCCCAATTCGAGTTGCCATCGCCGCGCAACAGCGACTTCAACTTGTCTTTGACCGTCTGCCAAATCTCGTCGATGACGACCGTGCGGCCGAGATGCTTTTCGCGAAGCTCGGCCATGATGGCATCGGTCGCAACGACACCCATGTCGGTGCGCAGCAGACGCTTTTCAAACTCGACCAGATTGGACTCGTCGAGGATTTCTCCCGCCCTGAGCAGGTCGCGGATGTCTGTCTGCAGCAGTTGCTTGGTCTTCGCCAAGCCAGCTTTGAGTTTGTCGAAGAAACCCATGATGCGAAAACCAGAACTAACCCGAAGCGTCAGCGAGGGCGATCGCTTCACGGGTTTGGAAAACCAGAATGTCCGACTCGCGAAGTGCCCGCCCTCGCTGACGCTTCGGATTACATGACTCCTGCCGCTCGTTTACCGCAGCCGAAGTCGTTTGCGATCGGTCTCCAACAGCACGACCTTCCGCAGGCGGATGGTCTTCGGCGTGACTTCGACGTACTCGTCGTCCTCGATGTATTCGAGGGCCATCTCCAGCGACATGTCGCGGGGTGGTTTGAGGATGATGTTGTCGTCGCTGCCAGAGGCTCGCATATTGGACAGCTTCTTCTCACGAATCGGGTTGACGACCATGTCGTTGTCGCGCGAGTTCTCGCCGACGATCATGCCCTCGTAAACCTCGTCGCTCGGCTTGACGAACAGGTCGGTGCGCTCTTGCAGTTTGCCCATCGCGAAGGCGACCACTTTGCCATTCTCCTGGCTGATCAGTACGCCGTTCGGGCGGTGCGGCACTTCGCCTTCGCACAGTTTGAAGCAATCAAAGCGGTGATGAATGACCGCCTCACCCTTCGTGGCGTTGAGCAATCGGGTTCGCAGCCCAATCAGGCCGCGAGCGGGAATCGAGAACGTCAGGTGGCTGATGCCGTTGTCGCTGGCAGTCAGGTCGATGAGCTGGCCGCGGCGCGTACAGGTCGGCTCCATGACGGCTCCGACGTAGGCCGAGGGGACGTCGATCGTCAGCGTCTCAAACGGCTCGTGCTTCTGGCCGTCGATGATCTTGATGATGACCTGCGGCTTGCCGACCGAAAGTTCGTAGCCTTCGCGGCGCATCGTTTCGATCAGCACCGAGAGATGCAGGATACCTCGGCCAGAGACGAGGAATTTCTCTTTCGAGCCGGCTTCTTCGACGCGCAGCGCGACGTTGTGTTCGAGTTCGCGGTCGAGCCGATCGCGAATGTGGCGGCTGGTGAGAAACTTGCCGCCGTCCTTGCCGGCCAGCGGCGAATCGTTGATCGTGAAGAGCATCGACAGCGTCGGCTCGTCAACGCTGATGCGCGGCAAGGCTCGTTGATTGAAGCGATCGCAAACGGTGTCGCCGATCTCCGGGTTCGGCAGGCCGATCAGGGCGACGATGTCACCCGCTTCGGCACTCTCGGTCTTCACTCGGCCGAGCTTGTCGAACAGGTGGACCTCGGTGACTTCGCCGTTGAGCGGTTTGCCATCGGCCTTCATGACGGCGATCTTCTGGCCGGTGGTCACGCTGCCGCTGACGATACGGCCGATCGCGATTCGGCCGACGTATTCGGACCACTCCAGCGTCGTGACCATCACTTGCAACGGGCTGTCGGGGTCGACGACCGGGCCGGGGACGAACTCCAGCACCTTGTCGAGCAACGGCTGCACGTCACCCGAACGAGCCTTCGAATCATCACTCGCGTAGCCTTCACGACCGGACGCGAAGACGTACGGAAAGTCGAGGATGTCGTCTGTCGCGCCGAGTTCGACGAACAAGTCAAAGACCTCGTTGAGCACTTGGTGCGGCCGAGCTTCCGCACGGTCAATCTTGTTGACGACGACGATCGGCTTGAGTCCGCGCTCGAACGCCTTTTGAGTGACGAAACGCGTCTGCGGCTTCGGACCTTCGAAGGCATCGACCAGAATCAGCACGCCGTCCGCCATGCCAAGCACTCGCTCGACCTCGCCACCGAAATCGGCGTGGCCGGGAGTGTCCATGATGTTGATCTTCACTCCCTTGTAGTTCACCGCGATGTTCTTCGCGAGAATCGTGATGCCGCGCTCACGCTCAAGATCGTTCGAGTCGAGCATGCAGGTCTCGCGCAGCTCGGAGTCACGGAACTGTCCGCTCTGTTTGAGCAGTGCATCGACGAGCGTCGTCTTGCCGTGATCGACGTGCGCGATGATCGCGATGTTGCGAATGTCGCCGCGCCGTTTCGGAGCTTCCGGCTCAGGAGTATGGCCGGACTTCGGCATGTGTGTGTGACCGTGCGGAGTTGTGTGCGTGAGTGAAGACACGGGTTGCGGGCGATCCAAGGTCGCTGGGGGAGACATTTCGAATCAGTTCATTCGGAGAAAAAGAAGCGGGTGGGCCAAACAGAGGCAGCTCAAAGGGGCGGGGAGTGTATCAGTGCTCCCGCTGGGTCGATAGGCGATCTCTCGCCGAAACCCCGTGAAACTCGCGTGAATTCCGGGTGATTCGGAGGATTGTCACGGCTGGACGACATTCGCGGTCTTCGGATTCAGCCGAGCCTCTGGTCGAGGCGGCTCGAAGGCCCCGCGCGGGCGAAACGTCATCGAGTCCTTTTCGATCGCCTGCCGTGGCATCGTGCGTTGCAACTCGGAGCCGGCCGGCCGGTGATCGACCGTTGGTCCAACGGTCTCGTCGGGGAACGGGTTGTGATAGTTCCAAAGCCGCTTGTCTTCTGCATTCGTGCGCGGCACGAGATCCGGGACGCGAGTGAACTGTGAATGACAGCCACTCAATCCGGTCACGCACATGGCAGCGAAGAGACAACGGCGGAACAAGATCAAGCCTTCCGATTTCACTATTGCACACCGAGACGAGTTGACTCGAGTAGGAATAGATGAAGAGTGACTCGAAAGTTAGTCGCAAACACGAAATCTCGAATAGACGGATTTGATTCCAGAGCCTGAGTCCCTTCGCACTCTTTGCGGGCTTCTGTTCAAAGCACAGATTCCGTGGCGATCTGCGCGTCTAATGTTTTGAGACAGAAGGCCGCGAAGCTCGCCAAGGGAAATCACGAATCTGTCGCCGCATTCTCGGCGTGTCGGCAGATGTGATCAAAATCTTTAAAGCCGTCTTGACCAATTTCTGACGCTTGCCATACACACCCGCCCCCACGCGACTGGCAGCGTTGAACACGATTCAATCCGACAGATCGCGTGTCACTTCTTGGTGTCTCTCCGACACAGTTCCGTGTCCTTCCGACAAGACGTTTGTCTGAGCGATTTTCGCGTTCGACCTCACCGCCCACTCAACAGGATGGTGCCATGATTGGGAAGCAGTCTCGTTTCGTTCCCGTGCTGGGAGCTTTAGTTTGGTTGACGTCGGCCAGTCCGGTGTCTGCACAATGGATGCCCTTCCGAGGGTTTTTCGGTGGCCCGTGTGGTCCGTGCGGCCAGGTCTGCCAGCCGACGACATTCACTCCCGCCGGATGCGGAAGTGGAGCTTGCGGAGTCACCCCGGTCGCTTACGCCAATCCGTGTGCGTGTGCTCCGGCGATGGTCGCTCAGCCCGTGACCGAAACGGTCATGCAGCAAGTGCCCGTCACTGAATACCGCCAAGTGCGACAGACGGTTCGCAAGCCGGTCATTCAAACCAGCTACGTCGATCAACCAGGCACCGAGTATCGCCAAATCGTCGAGCAAAAGACGGTCAGCGTACCGACCTGCTCGTACCAGAACGTCACCGAATACCAAACGGTCCAACGCAATTGCGGCCAATGGGTCACGAAGTGGCACGCCAATCAGAAAGTCAGTCCGTGTGCGTACGACAATCGGCCCGGCCTGATGGGCGAGATGAACCGCATTGGCTTCGCGACGCGGCAAGCGTTCACACCGACGCAGTACGCGACTCGCGAGTACGTCAATCAAACGGTTGCTCAGCAAGTGCCGGTGACTCGCCGAGTCGCCATCCAAGGAACCAAGCAAGTCACCTACAACGTCCCGCGTACAGTCGCAGTTCAGACGACCCGCAAAGTCGCGGTCAACACGATGAAGTACGTCGACGAAGAAGTCGTCGTGATGCAACCAGTGACCATCGTGAAGTCGATCCCGACAACGCGAACGAGCTACCGTTTCGTCCCAGCCGGCAGCGCTCTGGCCTTGGCACCAGCAAACACGAACACCGCTTTGCGTCCGACTCCGGAATCGGAATTGCCGAAGACGAAGTCCGCGACACGCGAATCCGAGAAGACACCCTCGACGAAGCCGAGCGATACGAGTCGTGGCGCGGTCGATGCGTTCGACGAGGCCACACCGAGCCGAGCAACCAACGATTCCGTTCCGGCCAGCACCGTTCGATTCGTCGCAGCCAAAACGCCAAGTGCCGCTCGCGTCTCCGGCTGGCGACCGACGCGAACCGCGTCCGTCGAGAAAATCCCGTTGCCCACACTGACGATCTCCGTTGCGGAGAACGTTCGATAGTTGAGTTTCCATGTGGTGCGGACGTCTCGCACCACAATCCTTCGGGACTGACAGGGTTGTCCGTCGCCCGTCTTTCCAGAAATTTTCCAGGTGCCCTCTCCAGCCTCCTGTCACCGAACTCGCTGAACTCTCTCCGTCAGCCTCGATGACAATCAACGACAAGGTCACGTCTCTCCTCTCCCTCCTCCCTCCGGTTCCTCAGAATCTCTCTCCCTCCCTCGCGGTGTCGGCATCAGCCCGGCTCCCAAGACAAGTCCCTCCCCATCGACCCGGCTTCTTCTCCAGAAGCCGGGTTTCCTTTTTTGGGGGAGCAGTGAGCGGCAGGCGACTCACGCCACTTCGATCTGGTCCGCTTCCAGGCACGCCATCGTGTAGAGCAGGCGTTGCTCTTCGCAGCGCTGGAGATAGCCCGGCGGCATTGCGGCGATCACGGCATCATCAAACACGACGATGAATTTTTGATTTGGCTTCTTGCCGCTGAACTCCATAATCGTCGCAGTCCAGCCGGCAAATGAGACGTCGGCAAAGTCCGGAGACATCACTCCGTCCTTCACTCGCACGCGTGAGCCAATCGGCAATTTTCCAGTGGAAGGATTACTCATACGGACTCGTTGCTCCTGCCTCGCGAAAAAACGCGGCGGATGCTGCCAGCATCTGCAAGTCCGACACAAACGGCGTCGGCCACGTTTCGAGCGGCGCGGAATATAGTTTCCCTCGCCAAAAGCGCAAAGCGTTGCGTGCGATCGTGTGCGGCTCGCCACCTCCTTGACGCTTGAGGACGTCGCCGGGAAGCTCTGCCCTGAGTGATGGATCATCGTCGGTGAACTCATGGGATCGGAGTGCCTCATGCCTGAAACTGCTGCTGCCACCGATCGCTGCTGGGTGGGCTTTGACCTCGGCGGCACCAAGATGTTGGCCATCGTCACGGATGACAAATTCCAACCGATCGCGCGCCGACGTCGCAAGACTCGCAGCGAAGAGGACAACTCGATCGGCATGGGCCGAGTCATCAACACGATCGAGAAGGCTCTCGAAGAGGCCGGCATCACCGCCGATCGGTTGTCCGGAATTGGCATCGGCTGCCCGGGAATGCTCGAACTCGATCGCGGCATCGTGCGTGATGCCGCGAACCTCGGCTGGGAAAATGTCCCGGTCCAAAGTCAATTGGAGAAAGCGTTCGGCTGTCCGACGGTCATCCTGAACGACGTCGACGCCGGCGTGTACGGCGAGTACCGCTTCGGGGCGGCACAGGAGGCACACACCGCGCTCGGCGTCTTTCCCGGCACCGGAGTCGGTGGCGGCATGATCTACGAAGGCAAAATCTTTCGTGGCAAAAACTGTTCGTGTCTCGAAGTCGGCCACATGCAAGTCATGGCGGACGGCCCGCGATGCAGTTGCGGACGGCAAGGATGTCTCGAAGCGGTCAGCAGTCGCCTGGCGATTTCGGCGGCGGCCGCTCAAGCAGTCTTTCGCGGACAAGCTCCGAAGCTCGCGGAGATGGCCGGCACAGACTTGGCCAACATCCGCAGCGGGATGCTGGCCGAAGCGATCAAAAAGGGAGACAAGGTCATCGAGCAAATCGTCAAAGACGCCGCCTGCCACCTGGGCACGGCGATCGGCGGACTGGTCCACCTGCTCGCGCCAGATCTGATCGTGCTCGGTGGCGGACTGGTCGAAGCGATGCCGGACTTGTACGTCGAGCAAGTTTCCGCCGCCGCCAAGAAGTGGGTGCTGCCGGCGTACGCCAAGACCTACGAGATCGTCGCGGCAAAGCTCGGTGACGACGCCGTCGCACTCGGAGCCGCCGCCTGGGCGGAAGCAACGATCGCGGCGTAGTTCGCGGCTATTCTTCCATGACCTGCTTTTCTTTCGCCGCCGCTTCGTCGTTGACCATGCCTTCGTATTTCTTGGTCAGATTCTGAACCTCTTCCTTGGTCGCTTCGCACAGGTCTTCGGTCAGCACTTTGTCCTTCTGCGACGTGTCCGCGTGTTTGTTGGCATCGCGGCGGACGTTGCGAATCGAAACACGAGCTTCTTCAGCGAACTCTTTGACGCGCGCGACCAGCTGCTTGCGGCGGTCGGTCGAGAGCGGCGGGATGTTCAGGCGGATGACTCGACCGTCAATCTTCGGCGCGAGGCCGACGTCGCTGGATTGAATCGCCTTGCCGATCGCGGCAACATTTGCCTGGTCATAGGGCCGAATCATGATCTGCTGCGGCTCAGGAACGCTGACCTGAGCGATCTGCTTGAGCGGGGTTTCCGAGCCGTAAACCTCGACGCGGATGTTGTCGACAAGTCCCGGAGTAGCTCGGCCGGTGCGCAGGCCCTTGATCTGATTGCGAAAATTCGTCGCCGCCTTTTCCATGCGTTCTTCGCAATCCAGCAGAATGTCGTCCTGATCCATGATCGGTCCTTTTCGTGAGGCCGGTTTGCAACCTGCCTGCGGAATAACGGGCAGGATGAAATCCTGTCCCACGAGACGCCGGAAACTTATCGGATTGGCAAACCGATGCAAGCATCCCTCGCGGCGGCGCCCTCGAACCATTATCTCTCGTTTTTGAATTGTTGCACGGTCCAAGCGTCCGAGGTTGTTCATGGCATTGGTGAGTTTGAACGAAATCCATTTCAGTTACGGCGGCAGGCCACTTCTGGAAAACGTCAGCCTGCAAATTGAGCGTGGCGAACGAGTCGGCCTTGTCGGTCGCAACGGCAGCGGCAAGTCCACGCTGATGAAGCTCATCAGCGGTGAGCTGGCGGCGGACGACGGACAAGTCCTGCGCGGGCCGGGCGTTCGCGTCGGACGACTCATTCAAGAGGTTCCGACGGGCAACGACAGTTCCGTCGAAGAAGTCGTCGCCACCGGCCTCGCGCCGACGAACCGTTTGGACGAGACTCCCGCCGAGCCGCTTGAACCGTGGGAGCAGGAACTCCAAGTCGAACGTGTCCTCTCGCAAATGAACCTCGACCCGCACGCACGATTCACCGCGTTGTCGTCGGGCATGAAACGTCGAGTGCTGTTGGCTCAAGCGTTGGTCAGTCAGCCCGACTTGCTGCTGCTCGACGAACCGACCAACCACCTCGACATCGAAGCGGTCGCGTGGCTGGAAGAATTTTTGATCCGCTACGGCGGCACGCTGGTCTTCGTGACGCACGACCGAGTTTTCCTGCGCAAGCTCTCGACGCGGATCATCGAGGTTGATCGCGGCCGGCTGCTCGACTGGCCGTGCGACTACACGACGTTCCTGCAACGGAAAGAGGCGTCTCTCGAAGTCGAAGCGCAGCAGGCAGCACTCTTCGACAAGAGGCTGGCTCAAGAAGAAGTCTGGGTCCGCACGGGCGTCAAAGCCCGACGCACGCGCAGCGAAGCTCGTGTCCGCGAGTTGGTCAAGATGCGTGATGAACGCCGGCAACGCAAAGACCGAGTCGGCAACGTCCGCCTTCTCGTGCAAGACGCCGAACGCTCTGGCCGGCTGGTCATCGAAGCCAAGAAGATCGGATTCGCGTGGGATCAAAAGCCCGTCCTCCGTGACTTCTCAACGCTGATTCTGCGCGGCGACAAGATCGGCGTCATCGGCCCCAACGGCTCCGGCAAGAGCACGCTCTTGCGACTGCTGCTCGGCCAACTCACGCCGACCACCGGCACCGTGCGACTGGGAACTAAGCTGGAGGTCGCCTACTTCGATCAGCTCCGCGAGCAACTCGACGAAAACAAAACCGCTCAGGAGAACGTCGGCGAGGGCAAACAGATGCTGGTCATCAACGGCCAGGAGCGGCATGTGCTCGGCTACCTGCAAGAGTTTCTGTTCTCGCCCGAACGAGCACGCACGCTGGTCCGCTACCTTTCCGGCGGCGAACGCAATCGGCTGATGCTGGCGAAGCTGCTGACGAAGCCGTCCAACATGCTGGTCCTCGATGAACCGACCAACGATCTCGACGCCGAGACGCTCGAACTGCTCGAAGACCTGCTGATCGAATACCCCGGCACCGTTCTGCTGGTCAGCCACGATCGCGAGTTCCTCAACAACGTCGTCAGCAGCACGCTGGTCTTCGAGGGCGACGGCGTCGTCAAAGACTACGACGGCGGCTACGACGACTGGCAGCGGCAACGGACGGTCTCGCAAACGCCGTCCGCATTCCCCGAATCCGTCTTGCGACCGTCCAAGAGCGGCCCAACTCCGCGCAAGCTGTCCTTCAAAGAACAACGCGAACTCGAATCGCTCCCCGCCCGCATCGACCAACTCGAAACCGAACAAGCCGCCCTGCACGTCACGATGTCCGCACCGTCGTTCTATCAGCAGTCGAAATCCGACATCGCCGCGACCAGCGTGAAACTCGAAGCCCTCGAACGCGAACTCGCCAACGTCTTCGCTCGCTGGGAATCTCTCGAAGCCATCGCCCACGAGAGACCCACATGCTGACCCTCTTCGTGGACGCCGACGCCTGCCCGGTGAAAGACGAAATCTATCGCGTCGCCAAACGCTACTCGCTGCGAGTCGTCGTCGTCGCCAACATGGCGTTGCGAGTCCCGTCCGATCCGCTGATCGAACTCGTCGTGCGTCACGAGCCGGGACTCAACATCGTCGACGACTGGATCGCCGAGCAATCCGGCCCCAACGACATCGTGATCACCTCCGACATCCCGCTGGCCGCCCGCTGCATCGCCAAACAAGCTCGCGTACTCGATCCGAAAGGCCGAGTCTTCACCGAACACGACATCGGCGAAACGCTCGCGATGCGCGACCTGCTCGACGGCCTCCGCCAAGACGGAGTTGTCGCAGGCGGACCGGCTCCAATGACCACGAAGGATCGCTCCAAGTTCCTCTCGAAGCTGGACGAACTGATCAACGCCGCGCGACGTGCTCAGCCGCCGAAGTAAACTACACGCCCTCTTCTGACACAACGACCGCTCGCAGATATTCGCGGTTGAGGCGAGCGATGTTGCTGACCGAGACTTCGGCCGGGCAGGCGGCTTCGCATTCGTAGGTATTGGTGCAGCCGCCAAAACCTTCTTTGTCCATTTGAGCCACCATGCGAGTGACTCGGCGAGCGCGTTCGGGTTCGCCTTGCGGGAGCAGCGCGAGTTGCGAAACTTTCGCGCTGACGAAGAGCATCGCGCTGGCGTTTTTGCAGGCAGCGACGCAGGCTCCGCAGCCGATGCAGGCGGCGGCGGCCATGCTCTTTTCCTGGCGGTCGCGGCCGACTGGCAGGCAGTTGGCGTCTTGAGCGTTGCCGGTATTGACGCTGACGTAACCGCCGGCCGTGATGATCCGGTCGAAGGCGGCGCGGTCGGTCGCGAGGTCACGGATCACGGGGAACGCTTCTGCTCGCCACGGTTCGATGACGATCGTGTCGCCGTCGCTGAAGCGGCGCATGTGGAGTTGGCAGGTCGTGGTCGCTCGGTCGGGACCGTGAGCTTGGCCGTTGATCATCAGGCTGCACATGCCGCAGATGCCCTCGCGGCAGTCGTGGTCGAACGCGACCGGCTCTTCCTTCTTTTGGATCAACTGCTCGTTGAGCACGTCGAGCATTTCGAGGAACGACATATCTGGCGAGATGTTTTTCATCTCGTAGGTGCGAAACTCGCCGCGAGCGTTCGGGCCGGGTTGCCGCCAGATTTTCAGAGTCAGGTTCAAGCCGCGGCTGCTGCTCATTCTCGGTCGCTCCAGTGTTTGTAGGTTGGAACTCTATCCCGACCAAGTCAGGACAGATTCCCAATCTACATGACTACTCTCGGTAACTTCTGGTCGTCAGATGTACGTTCTCGAACTCCAGCGGTTCTTTGTGGAGTTGTTCTTTTTCGCCGGTGAAGCTGTCGTGGCCGCCGGTGTATTCCCAGGCGGCGGCGTGGCAGAAGTCGGCGTCGTTGCGTTTGGCTTCGTTCTCGTCGGTCTGATGCTCTTCGCGGAAGTGGCCGCCGCAGGATTCCTCGCGAGTCAGCGCGTCGTGAACCAGCAGTTCGCCGAATTCCAGGAAGTCAGCGACTCGACCGGCGTGTTCGAGGTTTTGGTTGAATGCTTCGCCGGTCCCCATCACGCGGACGTTGTTCCAGAATTCATGGCGGAGCGCGGCGATCTCTTGCTCGGCAATTTTGAGACCGGCGTCGTTGCGAGCCATTCCGCACTTCTCCCACATGATCTTGCCGAGCGCTCGATGGAATGACTCGACTGACCGTGAGCCTTGGATCCCGAGCAACTTTGCCACGCGCGCCTTCGCGGCTTCAACCGCTCCGCGCACATCCGGATGATCGTCGGCGATCTTCGGCAGCTTCGACGTCGCGAGGTGATGCCCAATCGTGTACGGGATCACGAAGTAGCCGTCGGCCAGGCCCTGCATCAACGCCGATGCGCCGAGCCGGTTGGCTCCGTGATCGGAGAAGTTGGCCTCGCCGAGGCAATACAAACCGGGGATCGTGGTTTGCAGGTTGTAGTCCACCCACAGGCCGCCCATCGTGTAGTGGACGGCGGGGTAGATTCGCATCGGCGTCGAGTACGGGTCTTCGCCAGTGATCTTCGCGTACATTTGAAAGAGGTTGCCGTACTTCCCTTTGACGACCGCCGCACCGTCGCGTTTGATCGTGTCACGGAAGTCGAGATACACGGACAGCTTCGTCTCGCCGACGCCGAAGCCTTCGTCGCAGGCTTTCTTGGCCGCTCGCGAAGCGACGTCGCGCGGCACGAGGTTGCCGAACGCCGCGTAGCGCCGCTCCAGGAAATAATCGCGGTCGTCGTCGGGAATCTCGTTGGCTGGCCGAGCATCTCCCGGTCTCTTCGGCACCCAGACGCGACCGTCGTTGCGGAGACTTTCGCTCATCAGCGTCAGCTTCGACTGATGGTCGCCGCTGACCGGGATGCACGTCGGATGAATCTGCGTGAAGCACGGGTTGGCGAAGAACGCTCCGCGCTTGTGGCATCGCCAAGCGGCGGTGACGTTGCAGCCCTTCGCGTTCGTCGAGAGATAAAAGACGTTGCCGTACCCGCCGGTCGCCAGCAGCACCGCGTCGCCGGTGTGCGATTCAAACTCGCCGGTGACGAGGTTGCGGACCACGATCCCGCGAGCGACGCCGTCCACCTTGATGAGGTCCAGCATCTCGCGGCGAGCGAACAGCTTCACTTTGCCGAGATCGACCTGTCGCATCAGTGCGGAATACGCTCCGAGCAACAACTGCTGCCCCGTCTGCCCGCGAGCGTAAAACGTCCGCGAGACCTGAGCCCCGCCGAACGAGCGATTCGCCAGCAACCCGCCGTAGTCGCGTTGGAACGGAACTCCCTGAGCGACGCACTGGTCGATGATGTTCGTGCTGACCGACGCCAGCCGATAGACGTTCGACTCGCGAGCGCGGAAGTCGCCCCCCTTGACCGTGTCGTAAAACAATCGCCAGACCGAGTCGCCGTCGTTGCAGTAATTCTTCGCCGCGTTGATGCCGCCCTGAGCCGCGATGCTGTGTGCTCGGCGAGGCGAATCCTGAAAGCAAAACGCTTTGACGTTGTAGCCGAGTTCCGCCAGCGAAGCCGCCGCGCTGGCTCCGGCCAAGCCAGTGCCGACGACGATGATGTTGAACTTCCGCTTGTTCGACGGATTGACCAGCTTGAGATCAAACTTATGCCGATCCCAGCCCGTCGTGATATCGCCCGTCGGCGCGTTCGATTGCAGCCGGGATGAGCCTTGATTTGTTGTCGCGTGACCTTCAGCCATGAGGCCGACTCCTACCAGTTCGTAGTTCCGCCATCGGGCGGGATGTCTGATTTCTTTGATTGCTAACGCGACGCTCCGTCCGGATCGTCAACGCCTTGGATCGTTCCCGGCGGCGGTGTCGGCACCGACTGAAGACTCGGGTCAACGGGAATCGAAACGGACACTTTGGGACGAGACGACGGCGCGCCTCCTTTGATCAGTCCGCAAATCGGAAACGTTGCGAACCCGACGCCGATTACAAACGCGAAGAGCAGTCCGATCGTCTTGATGAGCGGCGTGTACTTCGGGTGGTTGATCCCCAGTGTCTGAAACGCGCTCTGGAACCCGTGAGCCAAGTGAGCAATCAGAGCAAGGCTGCCGAGCGTGTAGCCGACGATTGTGATGAGGTTCGACGGCGAGAGCAGTGCATTCGCCTTGTCGGCAGGTTCAAAGGCTGAGCCGTCTGCGTGCTGGTAGAACTCTTTCGCTCGCAACTCCAGTTTGAAATCCATCAGGTGCAGGATCAGGAATCCCAGCACGACGATGCCCGTGACCAACATCCAGGTGTCGGGCCGATAGCCCTCCATCGCGTAGCGGCCTTCCTGCTTCGATCGCGTGACGGCATAGCCAACTTTGCGAGCGGTTCGGTTTTCGGCCGAGACCTGCAACGCGATGACGATGTGAGCGATGAACAGCCCGAACAGGCCGGTCTCGGCAATCGCCAGCAGCGCGGCTTGCTTGTGCAGCGCGTGAGCGTACTCGTTGTAGCTTTTACCTCCGTCCGGAACGTGCAGCAGCAAATTGCCGGCAAGGTGCGCGACCAAAAAGCCGCAGAGCAACAACCCGGTGATCGCCAGGACCACCTTCCTGCCCACCGACGTGGACAAGGCGTTCAACAGCCAACGCAAGGTCGTCTCCTTTTCCGCAGAGTCGCAAAAGTCATGAGTTCGTCCGATTCAGTGCTGGAGGGATTATAGGGGGAGCGAGCATTGCCGCAATTCATCGCGACAACGACGGTGCGACTCAAATTGCCCGGCCGAATGCCGTGAGCCGTGAGCCGATCGCCGTTATCCTTTTTCCTTTCGATTAACAGATTAACAAGCGCCGCGAACAAAATACGGCACCACGGCGGACGGCTGTCGGCCGGACTCTTGGGGAAACACCACATGTCACGATGGTTGTTGAAATCGCTTTTGTTCGTCGCCGCTGCGTCAGCAGTGTGCCGAGCCGACGACGCGGCAGAATGGAAAGTGGGAGTGGCGACGGTCGCGATCACGCCACACCAACCGATGTGGATGGCCGGCTATGCCGGACGCACGAAGCCGTCCGAAGGTGTCCTCTCCGAACTGCACGCGAAGGCGCTGGCGATCGAAGACTCGGCCGGGGCGCGAGTGGTCATCGTCACGACCGATCTCATCAGCATTCCGCGTCCGCTGCGGCAACAAGTCGCCAAGGCCGTTGCCGAGAAATACAAGCTCGATCCAAAGGGGCTGTTGCTGAACTGCTCGCACACGCATTGCGGACCGGTCGTGAAAGACGACCTCGAAATGTCGGTTATGTATCCGCTCGATCCCGAGCAGCGGCAGCGGGTCGAGTCGTACTTCGTCTCGCTGACCGACAAGCTGGTCGGCGTCATCGGTGCGGCGGTGGAAGACCTGCAACCGGCAAAGTTGTCGTACAGTCACGCTCGGTGCAGCGTCGCGATGAATCGCCGACTGCCGACGAAAGAGGGATTCCAGAATAGCCCGTATCCCGACGGCCCGGTCGATCACGACGTGCCGGTGCTGCGAGTCGAGTCGCTCGACGGCAAAACTCTGCGAGCGGTCGCGTTCGGCTACGCCTGCCACAACACCTCGACGGGAATCATGCAGATCAACGCCGACTACGCCGGCTTCGCTCAGGCCGAAATCGAGAAGGCTCATCCCGGCGCGACGGCGCTGTTCGTGATGGGCTGCGGCGGCGACCAGAACCCGTACCCGCGCGGACAGATCGAGTGGGCGATGACTCACGGCAAGACGCTGGCGACCGCCGTCGAAGCCGCGCTCTTGCCGGTGCCGAAACCGATTCGCGGGCCGCTGAAGTTCGACCTGAAAGAAGTCGATCTGCCGTTCGAATCAGTGACTCGTGCCGAGTTGCTCGAACGCCGCAAGCACAAAGACGGCTACGAGCAACGCCGTTCAGAAGCGTTGTTGGCAGAACTCGAAAAGAACGGCAAAGTCCGCGAGAGCTATCCGTATCCCGTGCAAGTGCTGCAATTCGGCGGCGACCTGACGATGGTGACACTCGGTGGCGAAGTCGTCATCGACTACTCGCTGCGGCTGAAACGGGAACTCGGCCCCGGCCCGGTTTGGGTCGCCGGCTACAGCAACGACGTGATGGCCTACATTCCCTCGGAGCGAGTGCTCAAGGAGGGAGGCTACGAAGGGGCAGGAGCGATGCGGTACAGCAACCTGCCGTCCGCGTGGCGGACGGGCGTCGAGGATCGGATCATCACGACGGTTCGCGAATTGACCGAACTATTGCGAAAGTAGCGGCCATCCATGTCTCAGCTTGAGCAACGATTGGATTTTCTGCGACGCCGCGCCGGACTGGTGCTCGCTCCCTTGCTGTTTGCATTCATTCTCTCCGCGAACTTTGAGAGTCTGGCTGACAAGCCCACCGCTCATCGATTGGCGGCTGTGATGGCGGCGGTCGTCGTGCTGTGGGTCACAGAGGCGATCCCGATGGCGCTGACTGCGTTGCTCGGCGCGACCGCCTGCGTCGTCTTGCAGGTGGCTCCGGCGAAGAACGTGTTCGCTCCGTTCGCCGATCAGTTGATGTTCCTCTTCATCGGCTCGTTCATGCTGGCTCGAGCCATCGAGTTGCACGGTCTGGACCGGCGGCTGGCGCTCAGTGTGCTGACGCTGAAAGCCGTCGGCGGCAGCCCGTCGCGAGTGCTCTTCGCATTCGGAGCCACGACAGCATTCATCTCCGCCTGGATCAGCAACACGGCGACGACCGCAATGATGTTCGCCATCGGGTTGTCAATCCTGAAGGTGCTGCGCGATGAGTCACCGACTTCCCCCCTCCCGGAGGACGTGGGGACCGAACGGAAGCAGCTCGACCCGCGATACGCGACGGGGCTGATGCTGATGACGTCGTTCGCCGCATCGATTGGCGGACTGGCGACCCCGATTGGAACGCCGCCGAACGTGATTGGACTGAACTTCATTCGGCAACAGATCACCGTCAACGGCGCACCGGCCGAGGTCACCTTCTTCGAGTGGTGCCTGATCGGCGTTCCGGTCGTCGTGGTGTTGTTTCTGTTCCTGTTCGCGTACCTGAATTGGCTTTGTCCGGCGGGAGTTCGCGAACTTGCCGGCGGCCGCGAGTACCTCGAACGTCAGCGTCAGCAGCTTGGCCCGTGGACGCGCGGGCAAATCAGCACGCTGGTCGCCTTCGTGGTGATGGTCGCGTTGTGGATCGCCCCCGGAGTCGTCGCACTTGGATGGGGCGAAACCAGCGACGCCTACAAGTGGTGCAAGCTGAGTCTTCCCGAAGCGGTGCCGGCGTTGCTCGGCGCCGGGCTGCTGTTTCTGCTGCCGGGTGAACGAGGCCGACCCGCATTGACGTGGCCAGAAGCGACGCAGATTGATTGGGGAGTCGTGCTGCTGTACGGCGGCGGCTTTGCCTTTGGCATGTTGGCCCAAGAGACGGAACTCGCGAATGTGATCGGCAAGAACTTGATCACGTTGTTGCCGAACGCAGGCAGTTTCGGGTTCCTCGTCGCGGCCACCTTGGTCGCGACACTGGTTTCCGAAGCGACCTCAAATACGGCTTCGGCCAATATCGTCGTGCCAGTCGTCATCAGCATGGCACTCGCCGCCGGCGTCGATCCGCTGGAACCGGCGCTCGGTGCGACGTTTGGTTGCAGCCTCGGCTTCATGCTGCCGGTGAGCACCCCGTGCAACGCGATCGTGTACGGCTCCGGCTTGGTGCCACTCGGTCGGATGATTCGCTACGGAGTCCTGCTGGACATCGCCGGAACGGTCGTGATCGTCGCCGTCGTGAAAATGCTGGGGGCGATGGTACGATGACGCCAACAAACAGGGCGAGACACATGGCAGCTGACAGCCTCGAAGACAACGAACGCCAACGCCTGCAGCGGCAGTACGCCGAGATTGCGACGCTCGCCGGCGGTCTCGCGCACGAGATCAAGAATCCGCTCTCAACGATGAGCATATTGCTGGAGTTGATCGCCGAGGACTTGAACAGCAGCGAGGCTCAGCGCGAGCGGCGGATGCTGACCAAGATCCAGACGATTCAAAAAGAGTGTCGGCATCTCGAAGACATTTTGAATGCGTTCCTCAAGTTCGCTCGCGTCGGCGAGCTGACGCTGACGCCGACCGATCTGAACTTCGTCGTGACCGAGTTTATCGACTTCTTCGCCGCCGAAGCCAAAGAACACCGCGTCGAAATCAGCCCGCATTTGGACAGCGATCTGCCGCGAGTTTCGCTGGATGTCTCGCTGATGCGGCAAATCCTGATGAACCTCGCGCTCAACGCTCAGCAGGCAATGCCGAACGGCGGGCTGCTGGAATTGCAGACGTTCGCTCGCGACGGTCGAGTGCATCTGGCGGTGATCGACAACGGCCAAGGCATGGACGAGAAGACTCGATCGCGGCTGTTCGAAGTGTTCTTTTCGACGAAGCCCAACGGCAATGGACTTGGCCTGCCGACTGTCCGCAAAATCGTCGACGCCCATCGCGGTTCGATCACCTGCGAGAGCGAATTGGGGCGTGGGACACGGTTTACAATCTCACTGCCGCCAGCGGCGTGATTTGCGGGCGAGTCGGCGTAGCCGATATCGTTCGCTCGACCATGACTCAACCCACCGATAAACCCGAACTCCCCGGCACCGGCATCCGCGTCTTGATCGTGGATGACGACGAGGCGCACGCCCAAGCCGTCGGCGAAAGCCTGGAGCGAGTCGGCTACGAATGCACGGTCGCTGGCTCCGGTGAAAATGGGCTCAAGCTGATCGAGAAGGAAAACTTCGACGTCGTCGTCACCGACCTCCGCATGGGCGAGATCGACGGACTGACGCTCCTCCGCCGGACGAAAGAAGAATTGCCCGATGCGGAAGTCATCCTGCTGACCGGTCACGCTTCGGTGCAATCCGCGCTCGCGGCGGGACAGGCCGGGGCGTCGATGTATCTGACGAAGCCGCTCGATATCAGCGAACTGCGTGCGTCGGTCGAGAAGGCTTCGACTCGCGTGCGGCTCATTCGGCAGAACACGGAACTCGCGCGGCGGCTCAACGAAAAGTTCGGCTTCGAGGGAGTCATCGGCAACAGCCCGTCGATGCGGAAAGTCATCGACCAGCTCAAGCACGTCTCGAACATGAACACGACCGTGCTGATCCTCGGCGAGAGCGGCACCGGCAAAGAACTGGTCGCCCGCGCGCTACACCAAAACAGCGACCGCAAGAACAAGCCGTTCGTCCCGGTAAATATCTCGGCGTTGCCGGAAAGCATTCTCGAAAGCGAACTGTTCGGCCACGAAGCCGGCTCCTTCACCGGTGCGATGAGCAAGCGAATCGGCAAGTTCGAGTACGCCAATGGCGGCACACTGTTTCTCGACGAGGTCGGCGAGATGCCGGTCGATACGCAGATCAAACTGCTGCGAGTGCTCGAAAACCGCCGGATCACGCGCGTCGGCAGCAACGACGAAGTTGACGTCAACGTGCGGCTCGTCGCCGCGACGAACGCCGATCTCAAAGAGTCCGTCGCTAGCGGAAAATTTCGCGAAGACCTTTATTTTCGCCTGAACGTCGTCCGCATCACGCTGCCGCCGCTGCGCGAACGAGTCGCCGACATCCCGCTGCTCATCGACCATTTCCGCAAGCTGCTGTCTGACAATCACGGCCGCGAAGTCCCGAACATCTCGCGAGCCGCCCGCCACGCGCTCGTCACCTACGACTGGCCCGGCAATATCCGGCAATTGAAGAACACCCTCGAAAGCATGTTGGTCAGCGACATTAACGGCCTCTTGGATGTCGATGATCTGCCGGAAGAAATCCGTCCCGCGCCCGGTTCAATTCCCGAAGCCGAGTTCGGTGAAATCGTTTTCGGAGCCGATCAGCTCATCGGCAAGAAACTGGAAGAGGTCGAGAAGTACTACCTCCAGCGCGCCCTGGAAGTGACCAAAGGCAACCGCGAAGAGGCCGCCACGCTGCTGGGCATCGGCGAGCGGACGCTGTACCGGAAAATCAAAGAGTACCAGTTGAAGGAGTAGTCGCCGCCTCATTCCGCGCGGCCGACTATTTCGGTGACTCAAACTCTTTGAGCACGATGTTTCGCAGAGCCGCTTTCGTGCGGAACGAGCAGAACCCTAGCGGCTTGCTCGGCTCGACTTCGCTGCGAATGCCGACCTTCTTGCCAGCCAAGTCGGCGTCGATGATCTCTTTGCCGTCGATCCAGACAGTGATCCGCTTCTCCAAGACACGCAGCCGGATCTTGTACCACTGGCCGTTCTTGAAATCGCGAAACAAGGTCGTCTCGTTTTCCGAAGCGTCCTTGAAGTCGAGGCTCGACAACCCGCAGACCGTGCCACCCCAACCACCCAGAATCAGGCTGCACGGGTCGTCCTTAATCGGGAACGTCAGTCCGCAAAAGAAGTCGCTGCCATCGACTCGTTGAGCCTCCAACGAAATTTCGTAGTTGACCTTCGGCAGCGCCTTCTCGTCTTTCCAAGTCACGCCCGTGATGTCGTTGCCCATGTCGAGAATGAGTTGGCCGTCCTCAACACCGATCTCGCCGTCCCCGCCGAACATCGAGTTTTTCCAGCCATCGAGATTCTTGCCGTTGAAGAGCTTGATCTC
>QWQF01000177.1 GCA_003669125.1 Planctomycetota bacterium | reverse complement strand
GCGAAACCTTCAACAACACCTCCGACCGCTCCCGCTCCTTGACACTCAGACGTAACTTGCCCATCGGTCCCTCGGAAACGCCACCAGTGTGACATTTCTATCTTGGACAAGATGTGACATTTCTAAATTGGTCTGACACTGCTCAATGTCGTGGATAAGCGAAAGTGGTTTTAGCAGCCTGTTGAAAAATGGCGCAGAATGGAACCAGCGTCGCTTCGCCCCGGCGGCCTGACGCGCATCGCGTTGCGAAAATGATCGTCACCCACCGGGCTTGCCTCGCGGGCTTTTGCGCTGCTTGTCGTGAAACGCGGGCGAGTCGTGTAAAAGTCCGCGAGCCACCAACGCAAGGTCGGTGGCGTTAGCAATTGAGGATTCAGTTCGCTTCACCCTCGCTCCAAGCCCGCGCCTCGCCATCCTCTTCGACTTCCACGCGGATCATCTGCGGATGACAGCAGACCGGGCAGTCCTCGATGAACTCCTGCGACTCGCCCGCCGAGCGATCGACCGGGATCACGATTTCCTCGCCGCAGTTGTCGCAGACGTACGATGCCTCGACAGCAACCTCGCGACGTTTTCGGCGGCGTTTCTTCACGATTCTTCTCTCCGTCCCCAAAACGCCACGAGTCCGATCAACGCCAGCAGAGGCAGCACGCCAATCGTTGCGAACAACCACGGCCGAGCCTCCGGGTGCGTCTTGAACGCAGTCCCGACCGCCGGATGTACGAAGAATTGCACCAGCCATGACGAGAAGCTCAGCACCCCGCTGACTCGGCCTTGATACTTGGCCGACAAGTCTTGATTGAACGAGTAATAAACCGGAAACAGACCGAGCGCTCCGATGCCGATCACCAGCCAGCTTCCCAAGTACAGCCAACCGGCAGGCATGAACGCCGTCGGCACCAGCAACGCGACCAACATCGAGCAGCCTGCAAACACCGCCACCCGCGCACGATGCACGTTCCAACCGCCAACGGCCAGGCGTCCGACTAGCCAACCCGCTCCGATGCTGCCGATCAATGTCGCCGCGTTGTAGATCGACGTGAAGTACTGCACGAACTCTTTGTCGTAGCCTTTTGCTTCGCGCAGCGTGTCTGACTGCCAGACTCGGATGAATTGCCAGGTCGTGTTGATCGAGATCGTCGTCACGACCAATACCCACCAACGCCGCGAGCCCATGATGTCCCACCACGAAATGTGTTCGCGGAGTTGCTTCTCTTGACCGACACCCGCCGCCACTTCGTCGGTCGCGATGACCGTACGCTGCAAGTCGGCGTCTCGCAGCGTGAGCAGCCAGGCAACAACCCACGGAAAGCTGAGCATGCCAGTCAGCACGAACGACAATCGCCACTGAGCCGGGTCGTAACGATTCACCGCCAGAATCAACATCGGTGTCAGCACCGAGCCGACCGCGGTTCCGCTTTGCAACAGACTGTTTCCCCAAGTCCGCTGAGCCGGCTTGAAGACGCGCTGAGTCGTCCGCAACGCGCACGGCCAGTGACCCGCCTCGAACAGTCCCAGAGCGAATCGGCTGATGCCCAAGCCCGCCACGGTCTCGACCCACGCGGACGACGCTCCGGCCAACGCCCACGACAGCATCACCACCGGATACAACCAACGCACTTTGACGAAGTCGGACAAGAAGCCGAACAGCAGTCCTCCACACGCGAAGCCCAATCCAAACAAACCTTCAACGCTGCCGTATCCGTCTGCACCGAATGCCTCTTTGATTTCAACCGAGTTCTGCGCGAACGGCATCCGACAGGCGTAGTTGATCAGCGATGCCGACAACAGAACCCCGCAAATACCCAGGAGCCGTGTTCGTGATAGGTCTGATTCCTGGTGCATGTCGCGGCCTTGTCGGTGTTGAGCGTGAAGCCTTAGTCTGCTCGCGGGTACGACAGACTAAGACCGCCCCTTCGATCTGACAAACGGTGACGCATGGCGGAAGTATTCGACGTAATCGTGCTGGGAACTGGCGGCTTTGGCAGCGGTGCCGCGTACCATCTCGCGCGGCGGGGTCTGCGAGTGCTCGGCCTCGACCGTTTTGGCCCGGCACACGACCGAGGCAGCTCGCACGGCGAAACGCGGATTATCCGCAAGGCGTACTTCGAGCACCCCGATTACGTCCCGCTGCTGCTGCAAGCTTACGACTTGTGGGCCGATCTTGAAGCCGAGTCGCAACAGCAGTTGTTTTGGAAGTGCGGCCTGATGCTGGCCGGCTTGCCCGACAGCGAAGCGATCTCCGGCGCGCGACTTTCGGCCAGTCAGCACGGGTTGAACATTGAGAATCTGACGGCATCCGCAGCGACGAACCGCTGGCCCGGTTTCCAAGTCCCCGATGCATTCGATGCGGTCTTTGAACCGGATGCCGGCTTCTTGAAAGTGGAAGACTGCGTTCGAACTCATCTCGACCGCGCGACCGCTCACGGCGCGACGTTGCTCTTTGACGAACCAGTCGTCTCTTGGTCGAGCACCGGCCGAGAAGTTCGCGTCCGCACGACAACGCGCGAGTTCGTCGCGGCGTCACTGGTGATCACCGCCGGTTCGTGGGCAGCGTCGGTACTGGCTGATCTCAAGCTGCCGTTGCAGATACTCCGCAAACCGGTCTTTTGGTTTGAGACCACATCGCCGGCGTACAACCTCGGCGCGTCGATGCCGACGTTTTATTTCGAAATGCCGCCGACCGGCGCTTGGACATTCTACGGTTTCCCTTCGCTCGACGGCCGAGTTCTCAAGGTTGCTCAACACTCCGGCGGCGAAATCGTCGCCGATCCGCTACTCGTCGATCGCGAACTTCATGACGCCGACGTTCGGCCAATCGCAAACTTCCTGCGAACCTGCCTTCCCGGAGTCCGCCCACAGCCCGCGCGGCATTCGACGTGCCTGTACACAGTCACGCCCGACCGGCACTTCATCGTCGATCGGCATCCAGAGTTTCCCAACGTCGTGATCGGTTGCGGTTTCTCAGGCCACGGGTTCAAGTTCACGTCGGTGCTGGGCAGCGCGTTTGCCGACTTGGCGACGTCAGGCCACACCGATTTACCGATCCATTTTCTGAGCCTCAAACGACTGTCCGGCTGACAGCCGTTGACTGATGGCCGTTCTCATAACCCTCTTGAGTTTGAGATGACGGCCATCGACTTTCGGCTCACAGCCATCGACCGGACAAAACAACGCCTCAATTTTGGAGACACCACAATGCTTCGATGCGGTTTGATTTGGTCGATCTTGTTCGTTCTTGCGACGACAGCGGTTGCTCAAGACTCCGGCTGGAAGGCCGGCTTCTCGCGAGTCGTCATCACTCCCGAACAGCCGATGTGGATGAGCGGCTATGGCGGCCGGACTCACGCGGCCGAGGGAAAGGTCCACGACTTGTACGCTCGCGCGGCCGCGTTGCAGGACGCTGGCGGCAAGCGGGTCGTGATGGTGTCACTCGATCTGGTCGGCGTGCCCAAGGTCATGGCTGAGCGTGTCTCCGCCGCTGCGAAGGCCAAGCACAAACTGGAGCGAGCCGACCTCATGTTCTGTTGCTCGCACACGCATTGCGGGCCGGCGCTCGATCAATCGTTGACGCACATGCTCGACATGAAGGACGAAGACTGGCAGCAGGTCATTGCCAATCAGAAGTGGCTCGACGCCCGCGTCACCGAAGCGATCGACGGTGCGATGGCCGACCTCAAGCCGGCTCGCGTGGCGACCGGTGTTGGGAAATGCGGCTTCGCGTCTAACCGTCGACCACCGATCGGCACCGGCCCGATTGACCACGAAGTCCCGGCCTTGCGAGTCCTTTCCGCCGACGGGACACAACTGCGCGGCGTGATCTTCGGCTACGCCTGCCACAACACGGTGCTCGGTTTCTATCAGTGGTGCGGTGACTACGCCGGGTTCGCTCAGCTTTATTTGGAGGAGCGGCATCCGGGCACGACCGCGCTGTTCTTCAGCGGTTGCGGAGCCGATCAGAACCCGCTGCCGCGCCGCAAGGTGGAACTCGCGGAGCAGTACGGCCGGATGCTCGCTCTCTCTGTCGACAAAGTTTTGGCGACCGAGATGTCCCCCGTCAGCGGCGCGGTGAGCGCTCGCTTCCGTGAGATTCCGCTGGAGTTCAACACCATCCCGTTGCGAGACGAACTGCTGAAGACGGCCGAATCCGCCGATCGCTACCAGCGCACGCGAGCGAAACTGTTCCTCAAAGACATCGACGCCGGCAAGCCACTCGCGCCGACGTACCCGTATCCGGTGCAAGTCTGGAAGCTCGGCGACGTGACCTGGATCGCGCTCGGCGGCGAGGTGGTCGTCGATTACTCACTGCGTCTGAAACGCGAGCTCGGCCAAGGCCGAACGTGGGTGACCGGCTACGCCAACGACGTGATGGCCTACATCCCCTCCGAACGAGTCCTTACCGAAGGAGGTTACGAAGGGGATACGTCGATGATCGTCTACATGCAGCCGTCGAAGTGGAAAGCGGGCCTCGAAGATCAAATCGTCAAAACGGTACAAGAACTGGCGAAGCCGTGACGTGAGACCGTCTCCACAATATCCTGCAGCCATGCCGATCGAATTCTTCGCCAAAGTGAGCGTCTTCTGCTTTCTCGCCAGCTACTTGGTGGCGTTGGGGGTGGATGCCGCGCGGTTGTTGAAGCGATTGCCAGTGGCTCGCTGGATCGGATTGGCGTTTGGCGTCGCTGGGTTTGCGGCTCAAACTGGGTACTTGTTGATTCGTGGCCGGCAGGAGAATCTGCCGCCGCTGCTCAGTTCCCCGCACGACTGGCTGCTGGTGCTCGCCTGGATTGTCGTGCTGTTGTACCTGTTCCTGACGGCGGTGGACCGCGAGTTGGCAGTCGGACTGTTTCTGCTGCCGATCGTGTTGTTGTTCGTGGGTGCGTCGTATCTCGTCAGCAAGCAGCCTAATCCTCTGATCGCCGGAAATCTCGGACTGGTGAAGTTGCACGCCTCGCTGCTGGTGGTTGGCATTGCGGGCGTCGTCGTCGGAGTCACGCTGAGTCTGATGTACGTCGTGCAGCATCGGCGATTGAAGCAGCATCACGCCTCGCAGCCGGGAGTCCTGTTGCCGAGTCTGGCTCGGCTGGCCCGTTGGAACTGGTGGGCGGTGGTCGTCAGCGTGCCGGTACTGACGCTGGGCCTCGGCAGCGGCGTCGCGTTGGGCCTGACATCAAAGGAGGCCGGAGCCGTGTTGTCGTTCTCCGACCCCATCGTGCTTGGTCACGGAGTCGTTTGGGTCGCGATGATGTCGCTGTTCGTTTGGTTGCTGACGACACGCCGTTCCACCGGCAAGCAAGTCGCCGCGCTGACGCTGTGGGCCGGCGGGTTCTTGCTGGTGATTCTTGTCGGCTTGCAAGTGCTGTCGTTGACCTCGTTTCATAGCGGGGCCAAGACATCGCTGCGGACGAGGGATTGCAAATTGAAAATTGAGAGCACCGGAAGTCAGCACGCACGACTCTGTGGTTCAGTTTGCAAATTGCAATCTACCCCGTGCCGACTCGACTTGGAGGAGCGCCACGCATGAACCTCCAAGTCGTCTACTGCAATCATCAATCGGCCAACCTGTCGATTCGCGAGCGGCTAGCCTTCGCGGGGGACAAGCTAGAAGCCGCGTATCGCGAACTCGCCAGCCGCTTCCGTTCATCCGAGTTCGTCGTGCTCTCGACGTGCAATCGTGTCGAGGTCTATTCGGCTCAAGAGTCGCCCGATGCCGCGCCGACCCGCAAGCAGATCGCGGAGTTTGTCTCGGAGTTTCATCATCTCCCACTCGAAGACTTTTCTGACGAATTGCTGGCCGAAACCGGGCCGGATGCGGTGCGACATTTGTTTCGCGTCGCGTCGAGCCTCGACAGCATGGTCCTTGGCGAACCGCAGATCGTGAACCAAGTCAAAGAGGCATATCGCGTCGCCCAGGATCACAATGCCTGTGGTCCACTGACTCACGCGATGTTTCAGGGAGCGATCCGTGTGTCGGCTCGCGTGCGATCGGAAACTCGGTTGGCCGAAGGCCGAGTCTCGATCGCCAGCGTCGCGGTCAGCGATTTCGGCCGCGGCATCTTCGACCGCTTCGACGACAAACACGTGCTGATTCTCGGAGCTGGTGAGATGGCCGAGGAAACGCTGCGCTACCTCTGCGAAGAAGGCGTTCGGCAGGTCACCGTCGTGAATCGCAGCCTCGCAAATGCCGAGAAGCTCGCCGCACAATTCACCTCGGTCGGCGCTCGGCCGCGCTCGTGGGATGCTCTGGACGAAGAACTCGCTCTCGCCGACATGATCGTCAGTACGACGGGCGCGACAGAACCGATTGTCGATGTGAACCGCTTCCGCGAGGTTCGTCGCCGCTCCGGCGAAAAGCCGGTGTTCATTCTGGATCTCGGTGCCCCGCGTGACTTCGCTCCTGCGATCGCCAACCTCGATGACAACGTCTTCCTCTACGACATCGACGCCCTCGAAGCAACCTGCGAGCAGAATCGCAAATCACGTTACCGAGAGATCGAGAAGGCTCAACTGATCATTGACGAAGAGGCCGAACGGTTCATGCAGGACGTCTACCACATGGCGACCGGCCCAATCGTCAAACGCCTCCGCGAACAATGGCACGACGTCAGCCGCGACGAACTCGCCCGCCTGCGATTGAAACTGTCGCACCTCTCGGCCACCGACCTTGAATCCGTCGAGCGGGCCGTCGAACGCATCGTCAACAAACTACTGCACCCGCCGCTCGAAGCCCTCCGTCACGAAGCGAAAGAGGGAACGCCACACGGATTGATTGACGCACTCAAACGGTTGTTTCACCTGCGCGATTGAACAACCATCACGGCGGCTCGAATGTCGATCTGACGGACGGACTGGCCGCTCTGGGGATTCACGCGGAGGATCGAGGGTTCGACCCGTGATCTGACGCGACGCGGCGAAATGGCACCCAGAATCCAATCGCCGTACCGGCCGCGATCATCAGGAGTGTGAGGGGCTTGAGCTTTTGCGGATGAGTCAAGAAGTAGTGGAGACTGTCATCCGCGATGAATGGCCTGAATCGCCATTCGGTGAAAAGACCAAGCACTAGCGCCAAAATGCCACAAGCGACCGATGGCCATCGCGATCGGCAATTGGTTGATCCGGCCCCCAAGCCCAACAACCCGCCGGGCAGCACAAGGCCGTAGAAGCCTTGGTCGTAGAGCCAACCAAACGCGAAGTGTCCCACTGCTCCACCAAGCATCGCACCGGCGAACACAAACGCGATTTGTTTCATGGCCATGCCTCTCACGACTCGTTTCTTCTGAGTCGATAAACGCGAAGACCGAGTGCCGAGACAGGCTACTTCTCGATCTGGCACTTGGCCAGACTCAGTCACCCATCAGGCCTTTGGCCAGACGGTTGAGGGCTTCGCTCTCGATCTGCCGCACGCGTTCGCGGGTCAGCCCCATCGACTCGCCGATTTCCTTGAGCGTCTTCGGTTCGGCATCGTCGAGGCCGAATCGCATTCGCAGGATCGTCGCCTCGCGCGGGTCCATCGTCTCCAGCATTTTGTAGACGTGCGTGAGATTGTCGCTCTCGAGCATCTCGGCTTCGGGGCCTTTTTGCCGTTGATCGGCCACCATCTCGCCCAAAGACCAGCCGCTATCAGATTGCTCGGTTTGAGGTGTCGAGTTGTAAAGCTGAATCGCCTTCTTGACGATCCGCAGCTTCTTCTTCGGAACCTCCAACAACTTCGCGATTTCTTCCGGTGTGGGCGGACGGCCGAGTTCATCGGTCAGTTGAGCCGTCGCACGACGCCACTTCGACAGCAACTCGACCATGTACGCCGGAATGCGGATCGTCTTGGCCGAATTCACGAGCGCTCGTTTGATCGATTGCTTGATCCAGTAGCTGCCATACGTGCTGAACCGCGTATTCATGTTCGGGTCGAAGCCTTCGACCGCGCGCAGCAGTCCCAGGTTCCCCTCTTCGATGAGGTCTTGCAGCGGCAGCCCCTTATTGGTGTAGGCTCTGGCGATGTTGACGACCAGTCGCAGGTTCGCCCGCACCATCCGGTCACGAGCGGCGGTGTCACCTTCGTGGATGGCGTTCGACAAATCTTTCTCTTCTTGAGCGGTCAGCAAAGCCGTTTCGTTGATCTCACGAAGGTAGGTCTCCAATGGGCTTTGAACTCGGGACGACAAACGGCGGCGAGGAGTCGCAGTTGTAGGCATGAAAGTCCTGCAGTCTTCTGGTAAGAGTGACGGGAAGTGGCAGGGTCGGGCATCAGATTCGAGCCACCAACGCGGCAAGGCGGGCCACTGTCGTTCGACCTCATGCCAAACCGGGCCACCGCACATCGCTTCCTTGCGTGAATCCAAGAGAGGTATCGTCGAGCCTGAGAGGACTTCTCAAAGAGAACGGCTTCGGTAAACCGGATCAGTCGCAACGACGTGGCAAACAGAGCAGTCGTAACGGAGCGAGCGGATGCTCCGGCATGCCCTCCAGGTTTGACTCGCTGCTGGATTTCGTTGCGACCGGAGTAATCCTCGCGACTGTCCAAGTTTGCCGCGTCACGGGAACCGGCGCAATCCAACTGCGGGGCATCGCATCAACCGCGCTTCCGCATCAACCGCGCTTCCGCATCAACCGCGCTTCCGCATCAACCGCGCTTCCGCATCAACCGCGCTTCCGCATCAACCGCGCTTCCGCATCGTCAGCGCGTAAACCGCATAAGTCCGCGCCAAGAACTGCCACAACCACGGCTCCGCAAACCGCGTGCTCGCCAATTGTTCCGCGAGGCTGATTTCCGTCCGCAGCAATTGCAGTAGCGCCGCCGGATTCGTCCCCGTGAAGAAGTTCCGAGCTGCGACTTCGCGCCGCACGAGCTCAGGCAATCCACCTTCATCCACAGACAACAGCGCCGGGCACGAGTCCGACGACACAATCTCTGTCACCAGCACGGCCGCGCCGCCAGGAATCGTCAACTCCAGCATCAACCGCAAATGCTGAGTCCGAATGGCCGACACGAGCTCCCATGAACGCGGATGTGACTCGCCGACCGACCGGATTACCCCGTCGATCAACTGCGTGAGCAGCCCGACCGAAGCCACGACGTCGTAACAAACATGCTCGCTCAAGCCATGGGGCTGAGCGAGCGTTCGCAGGCAAGAGTCAATTGCCTCGTCACTGACCTGTTGGTCGTTCTCCATCTGCGCCAATTTCGCAAACACGCCACTGACGTCCGTCGGAGTCACCACGCGAAATCGAGCATCTTCGGCAAAGCCTTGCCGGGACAAGCCGCGTCGCAATGCCGCCACATCGACATCCACCAGCACAATTTCGTGAAACGCGGTCGATAGCGCGGCGAGATCCAGATCGTTGAGGTTTCCGGCACCCAGCAGGCACAACCGTTCGCCCGTCGGGGCTCGAGCGTCGAGCAACAGTCGAGTCACTCGCTCACGATGCGGCGCGTACAGCGACCAGGTGGCGTCCGCCTCGGTGTTGCGTCGAGCTTGTTCCTGAATCAGATCCATGACGGCGACTCACCTGGCACCATCAGCTACCACATCGACTCCAACACTTCCGGCGGAGCTTCCGCATACTTGAGAGGCTCCATCGAATACGATGCCCGGCCCTGCGAGATCCCTCGCACCTGTGTCGAATAGCCGAACATCTTCGCCAGCGCGACTTCCGCTTCGATGACCCACAACCGACCGCGATTCTCCGTCCGCACGATGGCCGCGCGACGAGCATTCAAATCGGCCTGAACGTTGCCGATGAACTCCTCAGGAGTCACGACCTCCAGCTTCATGACCGGTTCGAGCAACACGCAGCCGGCTTTCTCCAACCCCTCTGCAACCGCCTTCGCTGCTGCGGCGGTAAGTGCGACGTCGTTCGACTCCCCCTCTTTGTAGTCGACGTCGATGATCCGAAAGCGGACTCGCATCAGTGGATTGCCGTACATGCCGCCGGCGTTTGCTCCCTCTTCAACCGACTGTTCCAAGACGGACATCAGCGCGGCAGGCAACGTTCCGGGCTTCAAGTCGTTCTCGACGCTGACCGCGCCCTCTCCGTCAAACGGCTCGACTCGCAATCGAACCTTGGCCGAGTGGGTCGCCGCGCCGACTTGCCGTGAGAACTCTCCTTCGACGGTGATCGCTTTGCGCACCGTTTCACGATAACTGACTCGCGGTTTGTGAACGCGGGCCTTCACTCCGAACTCCCGCTGCATCCGATCCATGATGACCTCCAGATGCAGTTCACCCATGCCGCTGACCAGCGTTTCACCGGTCTCTTCATTGATGCGCACCTTGAAAGTCGGGTCTTGTTTCGCGAGCCGGCGCAGTGTCTCCTCCAACTTCTTCCGCTCCGCGCTGCTGTCTGGTTCGATCGCCATCGAGATGACGGTTTCGGGGAATGTGATCTTCTCCAGCAGAATCGGATTCTGAGTCGCGCACAACGTATCTCCGGTCGCGACGTCCTTCGGTCCGATCGCACCGACGATGTCGCCGGCAAACGCTTCATCCGCCTCGATCTTCTCGCGCGAGTCCGCTTGCACTCGCCAAATTTGGCTGACCAGTTCCTTGGCATTCGTCCGCGGATTGAGCACCTTCGAACCGCTCTTCAGCGTTCCGGAGTAAATCCGCAGGAAGCACAAGTCGCCGTGCTTGTCGGCCTGAATTTTGAAGATGATTCCGCAGAAGGGTTCGTCCACAGAGGTCTTCCGCTTTTCGATCTTGGTTTGCTGCGAGCCTTTCTTCACCGCGATCGGCAAGCCTTCAATCGCCGGCCGGTCGAGCGGGCAAGGCAAGAATTGCAGCACGGCATCCATCAACGCCTGCACTCCGATGTACCTCAGCGACGTGCCACACAGCGTCGGGAAAAACTGCCGCTCAATCGTGCCTTTGCGAACGAGACGCCGGATCGTGTCTGCGGGCAGATCTTGTGTCTCCAAGTACTGCTCCAGCGCTTGCTCATCCATCTCGGCGACGGTTTCCAGGAGTTTGTGCCGCCAATACTGTGCGTCGTCGGCCAACTCCACAGGGATCTCGCGCTCCTCAAACTTCGCACCGAGCGACTCCGCATCCCAATACAGCGCCTTCATCGTGATCAGGTCGATGATCCCCTTGAAACAATTTTCATCGGGGGGCGATCCCGCTCCGATCGGAATTTGTACCGGCAGCGGCGTCGCATGGAGACGACTTTGGATGTCTTGCAGCACCGTCTCGTAGTTGGCACCGATGCGGTCCATCTTGTTGATGAAACAGATGCGCGGAACGCCGTAGCGGTCGGCCTGTCGCCAAACGGTCTCGCTTTGAGCCTCGACGCCATCAACCGCGCTGAAGATCACCACGCCACCATCGAGCACTCGTAAGCTGCGCTCGACCTCAGCGGTGAAGTCGACATGTCCCGGCGTGTCGATGATGTTGATCGTGGAATCCTTCCAGCGGCAAGTGATGGCCGCCGAATAGATCGTGATTCCTCGCCGAGCCTCATCGGGATCGAAGTCCGTGATGGTCGTCCCGTCATCGACGTTGCCCATCCGATGCGATGCGCCGGCGTAGTACAGAATCCGCTCGGTCGTCGTCGTCTTTCCGGCGTCGATGTGCGCGATGATGCCGATGTTTCGAATCGCTTTGATGTCGTACGACATGAATCGGCTCCGATCCAAAGTCACACTAACCAGAAGCGCCAGCGAGGGCGAACGCTTCTAGACGTTCCGAGTTCCTCAGGTCGAGGAAGCGTTCGCCCTCGCTGGCGCTTCTGGTTAGTCTGCCAATGAAAAACAGCGTGTGGCTGCCGGACTTCGGCTTCCACGCGCTGTTGTGTTTCTCAAAAAACTACCAAGCGAAGTGAGCGAACGCCTTGTTGGCGTCGGCCATACGATGCACATTTTCGCGAGTCGTCATGGCGGTGCCTTCGCGCTTGAAGGCGGCGATCAATTCCTCGGCCAAGCGGCTGTCCATCGGCCGGCCTTTCTTGCCGCGAGCGGCCAGCAGAAGCCAGCGGATCGCCAGCGTTTGGCGGCGCTTGGGGTTCACCGATGTCGGCACCTGGTAGTTTGCACCACCAACACGACGCGAGCGAACTTCAATTGCCGGCTTCACATTATCGACGGCTGCCAGGAAAACGTTGATCGGCTCTTCGTCCGGCAACTTCTTCTTGATGATGTCCATCGCCGAGTAGAAGACGCCCTGAGCGGCGCTCTTCTTACCGTCGTGCATCAGACAGTTGACGAATTTGGATGCCAGAACCGATCCGAACCGCGGATCGGGCTTGAGTTGCTTGCTGCTCGCCGTGAAATGCTTAGCCATTGAGGTCTCTCGCTGCTTTCAAACCTGAGACATTGATGATTTCAAATTGCAAAACTACTTGGCCCGCTTAGCACCGTACCGGCTACGAGCCTGCTTGCGGTTGGTGACACCGAGCGTGTCGAGGACACCGCGAACGATCTTGTAACGAATACCGGGAAGGTCACGGACGCGGCCGCCACGAATTAGCACGATTGAGTGCTCTTGCAGGTTGTGCCCCTCGCCAGGGATGTAGGCCGTGATTTCCTTGCCGTTCGATAAACGAACGCGGGCTACCTTTCGGAGTGCCGAGTTCGGCTTCTTCGGTGTCACGGTCTTCACCAGCAGGCAGACTCCGCGCTTTTGCGGACACCCATCCAGGACCGGGGTCTTGGAGCGCGACTTCTGAATGGTTCGAGGCTTACGAACCAACTGATTGATGGTCGGCATTCAACAACTCACTTCCAGTAACGAAACTCACAAATTGAAAGTCTGGAAATCGATTCTTCAAATCGAGCAGACGTCCCCAGAACACAAGACTTACGGTTGTGCCGCGGGAACCACGTTGCCATCGCCACCAGCGCCCTCTTTGAGAAGCTCCAGGCGGGCCGCCATGATGCGATCATGTTCGGCCTTCAGTTCTTGCAACGCTTCGGCTCGCACCCGCACTTCTGCAGCCTGATGGGTATGGAAACCAGTGCCTGCAGGAATGAGGTGCCCTAAGATAACGTTCTCTTTCAAGCCGACCAAGTGATCGACCTTCCCCGCAATGGCCGCTTCGGTCAAAACCTTGGTGGTTTCCTGGAAGCTGGCTGCCGAGATGAAGCTTTCGCTCTGAACGGCGGCTTTGGTGATTCCCAGCAACTGAACTGCCGCCGTCGCCGGTCGTGGCTTCTGGAAGGCAGCGGGCTTGCCACCGTCCGCTTCGACTGCCGGGTTGACTTCATCGAAAGTTTTGCGCGGCACAATGTCGCCTGCTTGGAACTCCGTGTCGCCGGGGGTTGTGACCTTCACCGAATTCGCCAGCTCAGTGTTCAATTTTCGGAACTCGAACTTGTCGAGCACGATTCCCGGCAACAAATCCGTGTCCCCGACGTCGGTCACGCGAACCTTGCGAAGCATCTGCGACACGACAATTTCAATGTGCTTGTCGTCCACGTCCACACGCTGCGAGCGATACACGTTCTGAATTTCGTGCAGAAGGTACTGTTGCACGGCCTCAACGCCACTGACTCGCAGAATGTCGTGCGGAACCAGTGGCCCACGGACGAGTGCGTCACCAGCACGGACAGCGTCCTTCGCGTGAACCATCAGGGGCTTGCCGTGCGGGATGATGTGTTCGACTTCGGTGCCATCGGAACCGCGAACGATGATCACTCGTTTGCCGCGTTTCTTTTCGGCACTCAGTTCGACTTCGCCGTCGATTTCAGCGACAACCGCCGGATCCTTCGGCTTGCGAGCCTCGAACAACTCCGTAACACGCGGCAGACCGCCGGTGATGTCTTGAGTACCGCCGCTCTCACGTGGATTTTTCGCGACGATCGTACCGGCCGCGATTTGCTGAGCTTCGACGACTTCAATGCTCGCTTTCTCAGGCAGGTAGTAGAAGTCGAGAATCTTGCCGGTCGAGTCTTCGATAACGACCTGCGGATGCAAGTCGCCTTTGTGCTCGATGATCGTCTTACGGACCTTGCCGCTGACTTCGGTTTCGGTGCGGATCGACTGACCTTCGAGGCAGTCCTCGAATCGCACGCGACCGCCGACTTCTGACAGAATCGGAACCGAGTGCGGATCCCACTGGCAGATGATCGCCCCGGCCTGAACGTCTTGGTTTTCGGTCACGAACAACACGGCCCCGTTCGGGATCGTGTACTTTTCCAGTTCGCGATCCTTCGGGTCAACGATGATGACCTCGCCGTTTCGGGCGAGCACCACGTTTTCGCCAGCAACGTTGACCACGCTGCGAATGCGAGCGAACTTCACTCGACCAGCTCGCCGCGCCTTGATTTCCTTGTCTTCGACGTCTGTCTGAGCAGCACCGCCGATGTGGAAGGTTCGCATCGTCAACTGCGTACCCGGTTCACCGATACTCTGAGCAGCGATGATGCCGGCCGCCAAGCCTTCTTCCACCATCGAGCCAGTCGACAAGTCCATGCCGTAGCAGAGACGACACATTCCCAAGGTCGCTTCGCAAGTGAGCGGGCTACGAACCTGAATCTTCTCGACCCCCAACTCTTCGATCTTCCGAGCAATCGCAACAGTGATCAGGTCACCTTCCTTGACGATGATTTCGTCAGTGATCGGGTTGACGATATTCGTTCGGCTGACGCGACCACGAATGCCGTCCGCCAAGCTGACTTCGACCTTTTCACCGCGATAGACGACACCCTTGGTGATACCCTTGGTCGTGAAACAATCGTGCGTCGTGACGACGACGTTCTGACAAACGTCCGCTAATTTTCGCGTGAGATATCCCGAGTCGGCCGTCTTGAGAGCCGTATCGGCCAAGCCTTTGCGGGCACCGTGCGTCGAACTGAAGTACTCCAGAACGGTTAAGCCTTCACGGAAGTTCGCCTTAATTGGGGTCTCGATGATCTCGCCGCTGGGCTTGGCCATCAGACCGCGCATGCCGGCCAACTGGCGAATTTGTTCGACACCACCGCGAGCACCGGAGTGCGCCATTAAATAAATCGGGTTCACATACGCGCCGCCGTCGCGCTTGTCGTCGTGTTCCAACTCGTGCATCATCGTCTTGGTGATCTGCTCGCGAGCGTGAGTCCAGTGATCGAGAACTTGGTTGTATCGTTCTTGATCGGTGATCACGCCGCGGTCGTACAGCTTTTGAGCCTTCAGTACGAGAGCCTCGGCATCGCCGATAATCTTCGGTTTATCCGGAGAAGTGATGAGATCGCTCGCACCGAACGACAGGCCAGACCGAGTCGATTCGCGGAATCCAAATTCCTTCATGCGGTCGAGCAACGCGATCGTCTCACGACGGCCCAGTTCCAGATAGCAGTCGGAAATCACGCGTTGCAGGTCTTTGCTGCGCATCGTCATGTTGTAATAGGACGACTTGTCGCTCAGGATGTCGTTGAACATCACACGGCCCGGCGTCGTCACGATCAATCCGCCTGGCTTGTGAGTATCAGCCCCGTCGCCAACGACTCGTTTGTCTCGCGGCAGACGCAGCTTGATTTCTGCATGGCGATTCACCTTGCCTTGTGCGAAAGCGAGATGCAATTCCGCGACTGAGCCAAACGTCATGCCTGCGCCCGGCCGACCCGCTCGAATCAAGGTGGCGTAGTAGCAACCCATCACGATGTCCTGTGACGGGCTGATGATCGGAGCACCGTTCGCCGGGCTGAAGACGTTGTTCGTCGACATCATCAACGTTGTGGCTTCGACCTGTGCCTCGATCGACAATGGCAGATGCACAGCCATCTGGTCGCCGTCGAAGTCGGCGTTGAAGCCTTTGCAGACTAGCGGATGAATGCGGATCGCATTCCCTTCGACGAGCACCGGTTCGAACGCCTGAATACCCATGCGGTGCAGAGTCGGAGCACGATTCAGCAACACCGGATGATTGGTGATGACCTCATCGAGAATATCCCAAACGTTTTCGTCCTTGCGTTCGAGCATTCGTTTGGCCGACTTGATCGTGTCGGCATGTCCGAGTTCCTTCAGACGGCGAATGACGAATGGCTGAAAGAGTTCCAACGCGATCTTCTTCGGCAGGCCGCATTGATGCAGCAACAGCTCAGGGCCGACGACGATGACCGACCGGGCGGAGTAGTCCACACGCTTGCCGAGCAAGTTTTCGCGGAAGCGGCCTTGCTTGCCCTTGATCATGTCAGTCAGCGATTTCAGCGGTCGGTTAGACGAACCGAGCACCGGACGCTTGCAGCGGTTGTTGTCGAACAGTGCATCGACCGACTGCTGCAACATGCGCTTTTCGTTGCGGACGATCACTTCCGGAGCGTTCAGGTCCACCAACTTTTTCAGGCGGTTGTTCCGGTTGATGATGCGGCGATAAAGATCATTCAAATCGCTCGTCGCGAAGTTGCCCGAATCGAGCAGCACCAGCGGACGGAGATCGGGCGGAATGACCGGGATCACGTCCAGCACCATCCACTCCGGATGGTTTCCGCTGTCACGCAATGCTTCGGCGATCTTCAGCCGTTTGATCAGATCCTTTATTTTTTGCTGACTGCCGGTCTCAGCCAACTCCACGCGCAAGATCTTCGACAAACTCTCGAGATCAAGTGCGTTCAGCAGTTTTTTGACGGCATCGGCACCCATGTCCACAGTGAAAGTACCCTTGCCGTACTTTCGATTCGCGTCGCGGAGTTCATCCTCGGTGAGCAACTGCCCTTGGCGGAGCGGCGTGTCACCCGGATCGATGCAAACGTAATCCTGGAAGTAAATCACCTTTTCCAGATGCGTTGTCTTGAGGTTCAGCAACGCTCCCAGCCGGCTGGGCATGGACTTAAAGAACCAAATGTGGACCACCGGGGCCGCGAGCTCGATGTGCCCCATGCGTTTGCGGCGCACGCGACTGTGCGTCACTTTCACGCCGCAGCGGTCGCAGATCATGCCCTTGTACTTCATGCCGCGATACTTGCCGCAGGCGCATTCCCAGTCCTTTTCCGGGCCAAAAATGCGTTCGCAGAACAGCCCGTCTCGCTCCGGGCGATACGTGCGGTAGTTGATCGTTTCCGGCTTTTTCACTTCGCCGAACGACCAACTGCGAATGTCATGCGGGCTGGCCAGCTTGATGGTGACGGCCGAAAAATCGTTCACTCGGTCGTAGACAGCGGATTCAGCCGCTGCTGCCACTGGATTCGCGGGTCGTTGCCCTTCCATATTCAAACTCCCGTAAGTGGTCGGCCATCCTGTTGAGGCTGACCCGGTTGGAAACAAGTTGACGGAACGTAGAGCCAAGCAGAAACCTGATCTACACCGTCGCCACCTTCTCCAATTGCATATTGAGCGCCAGGCCGCGGATTTCGTTCGTGAGCACGTCGAAGCTGGCAGGCGTGCCGGCTTCGAGCGTGTTCTCGCCCTTAACCATCGACTCGTAAATCTTCGTGCGTCCTTCGACGTCGTCGCTCTTGACAGTCAACAATTCCTGCAAGATGTACGCTGCACCGTAGGCCTCCAGCGCCCACACTTCCATTTCTCCGAATCGCTGACCGCCGAAGCGAGCCTTGCCACCCAGCGGCTGCTGAGTGATGAGCGAGTAAGGCCCAGTCGCTCGTGCGTGAACCTTGTCATCGACGAGGTGATGCAGCTTCAGCATGTAGAGGTAACCGACAGTCACCTTCTGCTCGAACGCATCACCTGTGCGTCCATCGAACAGGACCGTCTTACCGTCTTCCGGCAGGCCGGCTTCGATCAGGCAGTCGCGAATTTCCTCTTCGGTCGCCCCGTTGAAGACCGGGCAGACCGCCGAAAATCCCAACTTTGACGCGGCCCAGCCGAGGTGTGTCTCCAAGATCTGACCGACGTTCATACGGCTCGGCACGCCCAGCGGGTTGAGAATGATGTCAACCGGAGTTCCGTCCGCGAGGAACGGCATGTCGGCCTCGAGCAGCACTTTCGAGATCACGCCCTTGTTGCCGTGGCGACCGGCCATCTTGTCGCCGACAGAAATCTGACGCTTCGAGGCCACGTAAACCTTCACCATCTGCAACACACCGGTCGGCAACTCGTCGCCGCGCTTCAGCGAATTGAGAGCTCGTTCGCGGGCGTCGAGAGCCTCTTCCACCAAGCCCCAGCTATCTTTGAAGACCTTCGTGCAATCCGCCTTCTTCTGCGGGCTGCGAATCTCGACTGTGTCCCACAACTTCGGGAAGCCAGCGGCGATTTCGCACAATTGCTTGTCGTCGGTGATCGAGGCGATGTTCGTGCCGTCTTCGATCGGAATCTTTCGCTCGAGTGCATGTTCCAGTTCGGAGAGGAACGTCTTGAAAACATCAGCCACACTCTTGGCTTGCGTCGCCTCGTTCTCTTTAACGTCGGAATCAAATCGCTTGCGTTCAGTTTCCGAGAGTGACATGCGGCGAGAGAAACGTTCCGTGTGGATCACAATTCCTTCCACGCCACTCGGTACTTCGAGCGATTCGTTTTTGACGTCCTCACCGGCGCGACCAAAGATCGCGTGCAACAATTTCTCTTCCGGAGTGAGTTCAGTTTTTGCCTTCGGAGAAACCTTGCCGACCAGAATGTCTGCTGGCCGCACTTTTGTACCGACTTGCACAACACCCAATTCGTCGAGATGCCGCAGCATTTTCTCGCTGACGTTGGGGATGTCGCGCGTGAACTCCTCGCGACCCAGCTTCGTTTCGCGAATTTCCACGTCGTACTCGTCGATGTGAATCGACGTGTAAACGTCCTCCTTCACCAACCGTTCAGACAGGATGATCGCGTCTTCGTAGTTGTATCCCTCCCACGACATGAAGGCGACGAGCACATTGCGTCCGAGCGACAGCGTTCCGTTGTGCGTTGCGGCCGAATCCGCCAGAAGTTCACCCTTCTTCACTCGTTGGCCGACCTGCACAAGCGGCTTCTGATTCAAGCAAGTCCGTTCGTTGAGGCCGGTGTACTTGCGGAGTGGAAACTTGCGACCGTCGATTTCGATTCGCGAGCCATCCACATAGGTGACTTTGCCCGATCGGTCAGATCGCAGCAGCATGCCGGAGTTGAGCGCAACAGTGGATTCCATTCCCGTGCCGACGATCGGTGGCTCGGTGATCAACAGCGGCACGCCTTGCCGCTGCATGTTCGAGCCCATCAGCGCACGGTTCGCGTCGTCATGCTCCAAGAACGGGATCAATGCCGCAGAGATGCCGACCATCTGGCAAGCCGCGATGTCAATGAATTGGGCTTCGTCTGTGTCGATCCACATCACGTCGTTACGATGCCGAGCCAGAACGCGCCCGTCCGGAATTTTGTTGTTGTGCAACGGCGTGTCCGCCGGGACAACGTAAGCATCCGATTCCTCGTCGGCTCGCAGCCACGCGACCTCATCCGTCACCTTACCGTTCTTCACACGGCGGTAGGGCGTGATGAGGAATCCATAAGCATCGACGGACGCGAAGATCGCCAAACTCGAGATCAAACCGATATTCGTGCCTTCGGGCGTTTCGATCGGACAGATTCGGCCGTAGTGTGAGATGTGAACGTCGCGAACTTCGAATCCCGCTCGCTTGCGATTCAAGCCGCCCGGGCCGAGGGCACTCAATCGTCGCTCGTGAGTGATCATCGACAGCGGATTGGTCTGATCGACGACCTGAGACAACTCGCTTCGGCCGAAGAAGAAGTCAACTGCCGCCGCGACACTCTTCGGATTGACGAGCGACCGCGGACTGATGTCCTCCGCATCTTTGATACTCATCCGCTCTTGGACGGTACGGCGCAGCTTGAGGAATCCCTTGCGGAGCTCGTCTGTGGCCAGTTCGTCAATCGTGCGCAGTCGCCGGTTGCCCAGGTTATCAATGTCATCTGTGTAGGCAGTCGAGTCATTACCACGCAACCGAAGGATGTATTTGATCGCGTTGACAAAGTCTTCGGCACGCAATGCCATCTCATCGTCAGCGCTCACTTGGTTGAATTTGCGATTGATACGGAAGCGGCCGACTTGCCCTAGCCGATATCGGTTTGGATCCGAGAATCGCTCTTTGAACAGTTCGTTGGCCTTCTCCAATTGCGGCGGATTGCCAGGACGCAGACGTTGGTAAATCTTCAGCAATGCCTCTTCGTGTGAAAGCGTCGTGTCTTCACGCAAGCTGTTGAGCACACATTTGTCGATCGGCAGATCGAAGACTTCGATCGATTTGATACCGGCCTCGCTCATTGCATGCGCGGCTTCGGCAGAAATTGGCTGAGTGGCATCAACGATGATCTCACCCACACGGGCATGCTTCAACGGATAAACGACGTCGTCGACTGCGACTTTGCCTTTCAAATTTTCAACCGCGTCCTTGCCGATCTTCACCGATTGAATTTGCTCACCGAAGAACAACCGCAGGATCGCAGAATTCGACGAGTACTTTGAATCCATTGCCCGCAGCAACGTCATGGACGAGAACTTGCCGCTTTGGTCGATGCGCACCGCCAACGCGTCCTTGCGAGTCGTCGCCAGTTCCACCCAACTGCCACGTTCAGGAATGATCCGGCACGAATAGCCGTCGTAGCCGACAGTGTCAGACAGTTCCATGAAGTCCACACCAGGCGAGCGATGCAACTGACTGACGACCACACGCTCGGAACCGTTGATAATGAACTCACCGCCGCCCAGCATGACCGGTAGATCGCAGAGGTAAACTTGCTCTTCGATCGGCTGTTCTTTTTTCAATCGAAAGTAGACGCGAACCGGCCGGCCGAAAGTCAGACGCAACTGCCGGCATTCATCCGGACTGTATCGCGGCTTACCCAACTCGTAGCGCAGATATTCCAACTCAAATTGATTGTCGTAACTGACGATTGGAAAGATCTCTTTGAAGATTCCTTCGAGTCCAATCGGGAGGCGGCGATCCGGCTCAACGTCTGCTTGCACGAAACGCACATACGATTCGGTCTGAATCTTGGTCAGGTCCGGAATTTCGTACTCGAACTGCCCGTGTCCAAATTTGCGAACATCTCGCAGTTGCAGCCGACGTTGTTCTGAGATGGCCATATTCCCCTCCGTCTAACAACCAAACTCTTCGCCAACTCGATCAGCCCGAGACACAAACGCGGAACTCTCCGAAGTCCGCGTTGATGAATCAGGCTGCTGTCGCTACTGAATTTGGATGAATAGGATCGCCCCTAGACTGAAACCCAACCTGGATGTCGCAAACGAACTCGCCCTGCCGCCAATACCGAAGCACTTACCATCAAAAGAAATAGCTCCACTGCGAAGATGGAGCTACGAACGGCCACAAAACGACACAGTCGATGGCCGAAGCAATGCCAAGCAACATCGAATGCACCTGCGATGGCGCGAGAAGAAGGTTTCGATCGGACGCCAGACACCAATTCGCCACGAGCCGCCACCCCGTGCGGAGCAGACTCATACCACAGCCGCCCGCAAATTGCGAGCGGCCGTTGCCAGGTCAGATCACCTGACTCCCACTCGAGGCAACTACTTGATCTCAGCTTTACCGCCAGCACCCTCGATCTCCTTCGCGATTTTCTCCGCCTCTTCCTTGGAGAGGCCCGTCTTCACAGCCTTGGGCGCACTCTCGACCAAATCCTTGGCCTCTTTCAGCCCGAGGCTCGTGATCGCACGGACAACCTTAATGACGCCGATTTTGTTCTCGCCGAAATTCGTGAGAATCACGTCAAACTCGGTCTGCTCAGCCGGCTTGGCGTCGCCGCCTCCACCGCCCGCAGGAGCCGCCATCATCACCGCTCCGCCAGCCGCAGGCTTAATGCCGTAGGCGGACTCAAGGTAGTCGGCCAGCGACTTCGCCTGCAAAACGGTCAGACCCACCAAACTATCCCCCAGCGTCTTGATCGCCGGATCCACTTCAGTCGCAGACATCGCAGTTCACCCTTTCTTGAAGATCGTGGAGCAGGTCCAGAACCTGCCCTTTCCGAAATCACATTGGCAGGCGGAAAACCTGCCCCACGAATCACTAAGCCGCTTGCTCCTTCTCGGAGATTTGCTTGATCTGAGAAGCGAGATTTGAACCCGGTGCGTTAATCGCACCCAGCGCGGCCGTCGATGCGGACATCAGTCCACCGATAATCATCGAGATCAGCTCTTCCTTGCTCGGACTCTCGCTCAGCACTTTAACTTCTTCGGGAGTGACGGTCTGGCCGCCAACATATCCCCCCTTGACCACCGTACCTGGAAACTCCTTCGCCCACTTGATGGCCTGCTTGGCAAGACCAACGACGTCCGGACCCCAGACAATGGTGGTCGGCCCACCAGAGACGGCATCAACCTTCCATCCCATATTCAGGAGCGTGCGTCGAGCCAATGAGAATTTGGCTGCCAAAATCTGAATTGACTGCTTCCGAGAAGCTGCTCGGAGCTTATTGTTGGACACGCCGTCGAGCTTTGAAATGTCGACGAATACGACATCCTCAGCCCCCTGAAGCTGGTTGGAGAGATCCTTCATCATCAAGGACTTGACTGCCTTGCTCATGTCAACACCGTCGCTTTGAAAGCTGTTCGCTGAGCCCGCCCATCAATCCGAAACGCGGGCGGGCGAGCATTGTGATGCGTTACGCGGAAATCGCAATGGACGGCATCATTGTCGCCGTCAAATAGACACTGCGGACATACACGCCCTTGGAAGTATTGGGCTTGAGCGCGATCAAGTACTTCAGCATGGCCTCGACGTTTTCGGCCAACTGCTGTTCGCCGAACGACAGCTTGCCGACCACGCAATGCACGATCCCGGCTGCGTCCACGCGAAACTCAACTTTACCTGCCTTGTATTCTTTGACGGCCGTCGAAAGGTCGTTCGTCACCGTTCCGGCTCGCGGAGAGGGCATCAACCCTCGCGGACCGAGCACCTTTCCGAGCGGACCAACGACACCCATCATGTCCGGTGTCGCAATCGCCACGTCGAAATCTAGCCAGCCGCCTTTAATTTGATCCGCCAAGTCTTTGCCGCCGACGAAGTCCGCCCCGGCATTCCTTGCGACCTCGACGTTATTGCCCTGGCAAAACACAAGCACTCGCTTGGATTTTCCAATCCCGTGCGGCAACACGATCGAGCCACGCACAATTTGATCAGCCTGCTTGGGGTCAACGCCCAACCGCACGGCAATTTCGACACTATGGTCGAACTTACTGCGCTTGATGTTCGCCGGCAGCCCAGCATCAAGCCCCTTAAGAGCCTTAACGCCGTCCGTCACCGTTAACGGTGCGGTACCCAACTTCAATGCCGCCTCACGCAAGGCGGTCATTCGTTTTGATCCAGTTTTCATCGCACGTCACCTGAAATTGTTCAGCTCGTAGTTCCGTCTCACTGCAAGACGTTGCGACCGGCAAAATGCCGTACTACGGTCATTCGTCTATTGAACGTCAATCAATCCGCGATCGTAATCCCCATGCTTCGCGCCGTCCCTTCGATGATCCGGCAGGCCGCAGCGAGGTCGGTCGTGTTGAGATCCACCATCTTCTCTTTGGCAATGGCGACGACTTGCTCTTTCGTCACGACGCCAACTTTCTCTGTATTTGGACGCTGAGACCCTTTGGCGATTCCAGCAACCTTTTTGAGGATGATCGAAGCGGGGGGAGTCTTGACAATGAACTCAAAGGAACGGTCACTGTAGACGGTCACAATGACCGGCACGATCGTCCCTGCGATGTCTTTTGTCTTCGCGTTGAATTCCTGGACGAACTTGCCAAGGTTAATGCCGTGCGGACCCAGAGCCGTACCAACAGGCGGCGCCGGAGTCGCCTGGCCACCCGTGATCTGAACCTTAACTTGTGCAACGATCGCTTTCGCTTTGGCCATGTCAAACTCTCAATCTACACTGTCAACAGTTACGGCTTTTCGACTTGCCAGTATTCCAATTCCACTGGAGTGGAGCGTCCAAAAATCTCAATCAGGACGCTGATCTTACCACTGTCCTCATCAATTGCGTCGACACTGCCTTCGAAATTCTCGAACGTCCCTTCCTTGATCTTCACCAAATCTCCACGAGAAAGAGGAATCTTGATCTTCGCCGGTTCGTTGACCGCCTCTTCTTGGCGGATCAACCGGTTGATCTCATCATCTTCCATTGGAGTTGGGACTCCACCCGCTCCAGTAAAGTCTCCGACACCGCTTGTATCTCGAACCAAGTACCACGTCTCGTCATTCAGAATCATCTGAATGAACAGATAGCCGGGATACAGTTTTCGTTCAATAACTCGTTTCTTGCCGCTCTTTGTCTCCATCACCTTTTCGGTCGCGATCACGATCTGACCGAACGAAGACTCCATCCCGTCGCGATTAATGCGACGTTGCAGAGCTTCACGAATGGATTTCTCCCGGTTCGTTTGCACCTTCAAAACGAACCACTTCAACTCCGGATTGGCCGGCGCGGGCTGCTCAGTCGAGGCGGTCATGGAAGACTCCGTAGACATGGACACAGCTCACTACTCCGGCTTCGCATCAACAAGGAACCCAATGGCCCTGAAGACCCACATCCAGACAATATCGAACCCAAAAACAATCACCGACATCGACACGAGCAAAATCAAAACAACAATCGTGTGCTTGTGCACTTCCGCCTTTGACGGCCAAGTCACTTTGTCAATTTCGGCTTGCACCGAGATTAAAAAGTCCGCCCATCGAGGTCGGTTCAAAATCACTACCGAAATCACTCCAGCGAGACCGATTACCGCGATGCAAAGACTCAACCAACCAATGCCAACTTGACGCCGAACAAATAACGCCGCCACAGAGATCAGCAACCAAGACAAGGACGCAACCACCACGCAGAGTGCGATTTGGCGAGTTGGCCGACCTTGCGTCTTTTTGTAGTTCGTCAGTCCCATCGGCGAACCAGTCTCCCCAAACAAACTCACTGCTCAATCCCAGACACCGGTCAAACACGGGCGGAGGGACTTGAACCCCCAACCGCTGGATTTGGAATCCAGTGCTCTGCCAATTGAGCTACACCCGTAGTTGTCTTCCCGCAAGGAGATCGAAAACCTCTTCGCGAGACCACCTCGCAAGCCTGGACAATTCAATCCCAGTGCAGGCGAAAACCACGGCAGCGACTACTTCTTCCGCGACTCTTTATGCAGAGTATGCTTCCGCAGCCGAGGACAGTATTTCTTCAATTCCAAACGCTCAGTCCCCCGAGTCTCTTTCGAGACGCGGTAGTTCCGATCGCCTGATTCCGTACATTCCAGCCACACAAACTCGCGAGGCATTTTCAAATTACTCCGTGATCAGAGTCACGATACCTGAACCCACCGTGCGGCCGCCTTCGCGGATGGCAAAACGGCTACCAACGTCCATCGCGATCACCTTGCCGAGTTCCACCGCCAACTTGACGTTGTCGCCAGGCATACACATTTCTGCTCCGCCGAGCAGATTCGCTCCACCAGTCACATCCGTCGTGCGGAAATAGAACTGCGGCTTGTAGCCATTGAAGAACGGAGTGTGTCGGCCACCTTCCTCTTTACTGAGGACGTAAACTTCACACTCAAACTTAGTGTGCGGCTTAATGGCCTTCGGAGCTGACAGCACCTGGCCACGCTGCACGTCTTCTTTCTTCGTGCCACGCAACAGGATGCCGACATTGTCGCCAGCCTCACCGCGGTCGAGCGTCTTGTTAAACATTTCGACGCCAGTGCAAGTCGTTTCGGTCGTCGGCTTGAGTCCGATAATCTCAATCTTCTCGCCAGTCTTCACCACGCCCTGCTCGATACGACCCGTCACGACGGTTCCGCGACCTTCGATCGAGAACACATCTTCAATCGCCATCAAGAACGGCTTGTCTGTGATACGAGGCGGTTCAGGAATATGATTATCCAGAGCATCCATCAACTCGCCGATGCAGGCATTCCATTTCGGATCAGTAGGATCACTCAATGCCATATTGGATTGGCCGCGAATGATCGGAATCGTGTCCCCCGGATAGCCGTACTTGCTGAGCAAGTCGCGAATTTCCATCTCGACCAGTTCGAGCAACTCCGGATCATCGACCAAGTCGACTTTGTTGAGAAACACAACCAGCGCCGGCACATTAACCTGACGCGCCAGCAGGATGTGCTCGCGAGTCTGCGGCATCGGACCGTCAGCAGCGGACACAACCAGGATCGCGCCGTCCATCTGGGCAGCACCGGTGATCATATTCTTGATGTAGTCCGCGTGGCCCGGACAGTCGATGTGAGCGTAGTGACGCTTGGGCGATTCGTACTCGACGTGACTGACCGCGATCGTCACGGTCTTATTCTCGTCGCGAACCGTGCCACCCTTGGCGATATCCTTGTACGACTTCATGACCGCCAAGCCCTTGCCGGCTTGCACCGCCAAGATTGAGGCAGTCAAAGTTGTCTTGCCGTGATCGATGTGCCCGATCGTGCCCACGTTGACGTGCGGCTTCTTGCGTTCAAAAACTGCCTTAGCCATGTTGACTCCCTAAACTAAAACTGACTTGGGTTAAACTTTCTTTTTGATGAACGAACCGAACCATCCTGACTCGAACACCGACGCACTACTGGTAACCCGGAGAGCTGCTGCTGGGATTTGAACCCAGGACCTCGTCCTTACCAAGGACGCGCTCTACCACTGAGCTACAGCAGCACGAACGACAACCAGTCGAAATCCCTTCTTCGTGTTTGCCATGCTGCCCGAAAGCCCTTACTGCTGCTTGACTCGACACTCAGGAGCGGGTGATGGGAATCGAACCCACGTGTCCAGTTTGGAAAACTGGCGCTCTACCATTGAGCTACACCCGCGGACGCTTGTTTTGGAAATCTTTGCGGAATCGGCTTCTTCTGAATCGCGTTACGTTTGAAATTCTAGACCAACCTTGCGGTTGGCGTTGCGTTTCTCAATTCGATCTAGTGGGGGAAGGAGGATTCGAACCTCCGAAGGCTGAGCCACCAGATTTACAGTCTGGCCCATTTGGCCACTCTGGAATTCCCCCGGTGGAACCCTCTTCCCGCCATCCGCCAGAGCATAAGTCTCTGACTCAAAGGTGTTTTGAGCCGGAGGTCTCTGGAAGCTAGCGGAGGGACTCGAACCCACAACCCCCGGTTTACAAAACCGGAGCTCTGCCAATTGAGCTACGCTAGCGGTCAAGCCGGCTCGATGGGGAGCGGGGGAATATAACGGCCTCCAAAAGTAATACAAGTCAGAGACGGACTCAGAGCTTACAGGACGCGGAGCGGTGAAAAACCAACCTCAAAACCTGACTAAAACTACTTGTCGAAGAAGGGGAACAGCCGCCGAAGTTCGTCGCCGCTGGGTCGCGAGCCGTATTCGCACAGCTCAAAGGCCTCGGCGTGCTTCACGGCTTTGCCACGTTCCTCACCGTACATTCGGACGAGGAGTTCGCGAGACTTATCGGCTTCGGCGCTTTGTCGGCTCGACCAACGCTCCTTGAGCCAAGCCTTGCGAGCCGCCGGATTGGATTCCGGAGGAACGCTGCGAACGTGCTCCTCGCTCCCGTTGGCTCCGCCTTCGTAAGCTTGCGAGGGGAGTTCGTGGATCGCCGCGAGTTTGGTTTCGAAGACGTCATCGACTGACACGGCGACGTCGGGGTCAAACGGGGACGGCTTGCGGAACCCGTCGCTGGAATACAAGAACACCGGGTTCTTCTTGAGCGGGGCGATGTCCGGACAGAAGAAGGGGACCGTGACCATGAACGCGGCAGCCTGCACCAGCACACCGACATAACGATGGTCGGGATGATAGTCCCACGGACGATGCGAGATGACGATATCGGCCTGCCACTCGCGAATCAGTTTTGTGATCAGCTTGCGATGTTCGAGCGTCGGCAGCAATTCGCCGTCGTGAATGTCGAGCACTTGCGAGGTGACGCCCAGAACTTTCGCCGCCGCTTTGACCTCGGCCGTGCGTCGCTGGGCTAACAGCCTGTTGAAGAATTCCGGGTTTGTCGTTTGCGAGCGGCGTGATCAGGTCGCGAGTGCGGTTTGCGAGAATGTGATTTTGAACTTCGGAAAAGCTAGTTGAGGGTGGCTGGTCGGTTTCAGGGTTCGCAGGGTGGCCAGCAGGGATG
>QWQF01000077.1 GCA_003669125.1 Planctomycetota bacterium | reverse complement strand
GACGCGTCGTGCTAAAAGCGATTTCTATTCGCGGTCGAATGGGGCGGGCGGGCCACCCGCAGGGGTGGTCCGCCGCCGTTCCCAATCGTGTTGGCGGTGACGTGGTCGCGGTTACGGCACCAGCACCGTTTGTTCGGTGGTGGCGACGCCGGTGAGCAAGTCGAGTTCGTCGTGGAACAGCAACTCCAGACCGCCGGTGCCAGCCGTGGTGTCGGCCGTGAGTTCGTCGTAGAAGCCGTCGAAGACGGTCGTGGCGTTCAAGCCTTGGCGGAGATTCTTCGCGCGGGTCGCGTAGTCGGACAGGGGGGAAGTCCACTCGGCGAGAATGTCGAGCAGTGCGGTGGGGGTGTTGTCGTGGGCCGTCGCGCCGCCGATCAAGAGATCATCACCCACTCCGCCGGTGAGGCTGTCGTGTCCGTCGCCGCCGATGAGCACGTCGCGTCCGCCACCGCCGAGCAATTTGTCATCCCCTTCGCCACCCAGCAGGATGTCGTTGCCCACGGAACCGGTGAGGAGGTCCTCTCCCAGTCCGCCGTTCAGAAGGCCACCAAGAGTCACGCTGCTGGCCAGCGTCAGGGTATCGTTGCCGTCGTGTCCCATGATGACGATGCCGACGACGTTGGCGGCGGCGAATTTCTGGATCCGGCCGTTGAAGGTGACGTTGAGTTTCCCGGACGCGACCGCGACCGAAACGGTGTCATTGAACTGCGAGCCAACGACGATCAGTCGTCGACTCACGGGGCTAGTGACTTCCGTCACCAGGTACGAGCCTTTCTGTTGGACCTCGAACGCACCGATGTCGGTCCGTCCGACGGCGCGGACGTAGCCCAGGCCACGCTGGTCGTACGCGGTCGGCACGAGCGGCTGTGGCGCGTAGTTGGAGCCACGATTGATGGCCGGGCTGCCGAGAAGCAGAGCGTGCGTCAGCGTCGGCCCGCCGTTGTCCGCGAGCGGCCCCAGCAGCGGGTCCAGGCCATAACGATTCGAGCCCGCCACGCTCTCGCGGAGGGTGGCCCCCGTCCGCCGTTTGATCAGGCTGTACTCCACCCCAAAATTGCCGTTGAGGTCCGGGCCGCTCGGCGCGGAATTGTTCGCGACAATCGTACTCCGCAGGCCGACGAAGAAGATGCTGAAGTTTCGGATGCCGCCGCCTTCAGTGGCCGCCGAGTTCCCGGAGATCGTGCTGTTGCTGATCGTCAGCGGGCCAAAGTTGATGATGCCGCCCCCTTCAGTGGCGACCGAGTTCCCGGAGATCGTGCTGTTGCTGATCGTCAGCGGGCCGTAGTTGCGGATGCCGCCGCCGTAGTCGGCCGAGTTCCCGGAGATCGTGCTGTTGCTGATCGTCAGCGTGCCGCTGTTGTTGATGCCGCCGCCGTTGACGGCCGAGTTCCCGGAGATCGTGCTGTTGCTGATCGTCAGCGTGTCGTAGTTGTAGATGCCGCCGCCGTAGACGGCTGAGTTCCCGGAGATCGTGCTGTTGCTGATCGTCAGCGTGCCGTTGTTGTAGATGCCGCCGCCTTCGTTGACGGCCGAGTTCCCGGCGATCGTGCTGTTGCTGATCGTCAGCGGGCCAAAGTTGTAGATGCCGCCGCCGTCGCCGGCCGAGTTCCCGAAGATCGTGCTGTTGCTGATCGTCAGCGTGCCGTCGGTGTAGATGCCGCCGCCGTCGCCGTAGTCGGCATAGTTCCCGGAGATCGTGCTGTTGCTGATCGTCAGCGTGCCGTCGGTGTAGATGCCGCCGCCGTCGCCGTAGTCGGCATAGTTCCCGGAGATCGTGCTGTTGCTGATCGTCAGCGTGCCGTTGTTGTAGATGCCGCCGCCTTCGTTGACGGCCGAGTTCCCGGCGATCGTGCTGTTGCTGATCGTCAGCGGGCCGTAGTTGATGATGCCGCCGCCGTGGATGGCCGCCGAGTTCCCGGCGATCGTGCTGTTGCTGATCGTCAGCGTGCCGTTGGTGTAGATGCCGCCGCCGAATTCGGCCGCCGAGTTCCCGGAGATCGTGCTGTTGCTGATCGTCAGCGTGCCGTTGTTGTCGATGCCGCCGCCGTATTGACCCTCATCCGCATTACCATTGGTGATGGTCAATCCAGAGATGGTCACGGTCTTGCCGCCCGCCACCTTGAAGATCACCGATTCGCCGTTGCCGTCGATGGTGAGCGCACTGGCTCCCGGTCCGTTGATCGTCAGGTTGCTGTCGATGAGCAATTGCGTGCCGCCCAGCGTAATGGTCTGGCCGCCGACGAGTACCGCCGCGAACTGAATCGTGTCCGTGCCACTGCCGGCCGTGGAGCCATCGACGCTCAGGTCCGTGTTGGCTGCCTGGATCGCTTCCCGCAACGTGATCCCACCACTCCCGTCATCCGCCGCGCTGGTCACAGTGATGATAGCCGGGACGGTGCGGTCTTCCAGGTGTTCCAGGCGGCGTGACAGCCCGCCTCGGCGACCGGGCCGACGGCTCGCTCGCACCACACAACCACGCACCACAGACATCCAACGACGACAATTGAACAACAAAGCAATCTCCTCAGCAGGGTGAAAATAGGAAAAACCATCTGTAGGAAAAGCCTATCCCGAAATATAACCCGACGCGTCAGCGAGAGCGAACTATGCAGCCGCCCTCGTTGACGCTTCGGGTGACAAATCATCTCGGCGATCCCGCAGGATTCAGAAACGGCACTCAGCACGACGCGCCAGCGAGTGGTCGTTCGGGGAGAACCACTCGCTGGCGCGTCGTGCGAATTGCCGCTCATGAATAATCCCGGCTGGCCCCGATTCCGATCCTCACAACCGGACGCGAGCGTGTTCCGGATCACCCGGCGTACGCGCGATCAAAGTGCACATAGCCGCCATCGACGTGGATCAGTTGGCCGGTCGTGTGGTTCGAACGAGGCGACAGCAGGAACGCAACCATGTTGGCGATTTCCTCGCACGACGTCATGCGCTGGCCCAGCGGAATTCGCGATTCGATCTGCCGCCGAGTCTCGTCAGGATTCGGCACGGTGCTGAGCCATGAGGCGTACATCGGAGTCCAGCACTCGGCGACAATCACCGCGTTGACGCGAATGTCGTACTTGGCCAACTCCACCGCCCACTCGCGAGTCAGCGCGTTGCGTCCACCGTTCGCAGCGGCGTAGGCCGAGGTGCCCCCCTGCCCTGTCTCGGCGACCTTCGAGCCGATGTTGACGATGGCACCGCGAGACTTTTTCAACTCCGGCAACGCGAAGTGCGCGAGCTCGTAGTAATGGACCAAGTTCTTCCGCAGCGACGCGAGAAACCGTTCGGTGTCGCCGTGTTCGAGATTCACACCGTCATTGACACCCGCGTTGTTGACCAGCCCATCGATGCGGCCGAACTTCGCGACCGTCGCTTCCACCGCACGGCGGCAATCGTCGGTTTGAGACAACTCCGCCGACACACCGAACGCTCGACCGCCGCTGGCTTCAACAGATCGCACGACGGCCTCATTGTCCGCCGACTTGCGGCCGATGACGACGGAAATCGCTCCCTCGGCCGCGAGAACGCGAACGATTCCCTCGCCGATGCCCTTGGCTCCGCCGCTGACGAGAATCACTTGGTCTTGGAGTTCGAGATTCATGGATCACCTTCCTCTGGCTCAATTCGGGGCGGCTCATTCGCTGGCGACCAACTTCTAGTCCATTTGGTTGATGCTGGAAATTCACATCGGCTCGCCGCCACAATCCTCCGCTCTGCGGCTGGCTTTCGACGCCGTCGCAAAAAGTTCATCTCGCACCGAACAACCTTCGAAACGTCGCTCAACCATGAGATTCGAGGAACTGCTCATCGTGCTGGTGATTGGAGCAGTGCTCGTCGGTGGGCCGCTTGTCGCGTTGGTCCTTTCAATCATCGCGTTCCGACGCAGCCGAAGAATCGATGAACTGACGCGGCGCGTGACATTGCTGGAAGCTCAACGGCAGACGCGTCCGGAGCAAGTGACGACTCCGACGACGACCGCCGCTGTGGCAAAGAGTCGACCGGAAGAATCAGTGGCCGACGATTCGTTAGTGACGCTTGAGCCGGACATCGACCAAACCGAATTGCCCGCCAGTTCGAGCGAGGAGACGTCTCACGAGCCGATGGGATGGGAGACCTTCATCGGGCAGAAAGCGTTTGGCTGGATGGCGGTCTTGCTGTTCGTGTTCTCGGCGGCATTCTTCTTGCGACACGCCTATCAGAGCAACTGGATTGGGCCGGTCGGGCGAGTCGCGATTGGAGAACTGGTCGGCGCGGGACTGCTCGGACTGGGTTGGAGCTACTTTCGAAAGAGCTGGACGCGGTTCTCGAACATGCTCACTGCCACCGGGATTGTGGTCTTGTATTTGGCGACCTACAGCGCGTTTGGTTTCTATCGGCTGTTGCCGCAGCAGCACGCGGGAGTCTTTCTGGCAGTGTTGGTGATCGAGTCGATGGTCGTGGCGGTCTGTTATCGCTCAGCGGTTGTGGCGCTGGTCGCGGTCATCGGCGGGTTGCTCACGCCGGTGCTGTTGCAGACGGATCATGATTCCTATTCGTCGTTCTTCACCTACTTGGCCGTGCTCAACGCGGGAGTCGTCATCGCGCTGCTGATGCGTTCGTGGTCGGTGGTGGGATCGGTCGCCTACTTCGGAACTCAGTGGCTGTTTTGGATGTGGTATGCGGGCAACTATCACCCGGAGAAATTCGCTTGGACGCTCGGCTTTCAGGCGGTGTTCTGCGGATCGTATTTGGCTCACACGGTGATCGGCTCGCTGGTCTATTCGCGTCAGGCCGATTGGGAAGAGCTGGCTCGATTCGTCTTGAACGCCATCTTGAGCTTCGTCGTGTTGCGTGTGCTGACGCGAGAGGACTACGGCGTTTGGCAAGGGAGCTTCGCCATCGGCCTGGCGACGTTGTACGCCAGCGTGGCGCGAGCAACATTGGCCTGGCGTCCCAACGACCATCGGCTGCTGCTGACGTCATTGGCGATGTCAGTCGGATTTCTGGCCTGGGCGTTTCCGATTCAAGCGGACGCACGCTGGGTTTCGCTGGGCTGGGCGGCGATGGGAGCGGCTCTGTGGTGGTTCGGCCTGCGTGTCTCCGCGCTGCCGCTGCGAATCATGGCCGGCGTGCTGGGAACGTCAGCGGTCGTGCGCTGGCTGATGCTCGAAATGCCGAATTACCCGCGCGATCCGTTCGTGCCGATTTTCAATCTCGTCGCGTTGCCGTCGCTCGGAGTGGCCGCCTGCATCTTGGCCTCCGTCGTCTTGGCCGATCGGTTCTTGAAGCGACTGGGGGCGAACGAACGCGGGCTGATCGCGGTCGGCGGCGTCATCGGCGTAGCGCTGCTGTGGCTGATCCTGTCGTTTGAGTGCTACGACTATTTCGCGTCGCAGGCGATTGGCCGCGAGGACTTCGCCGTTTGGACATGGCGCGGGCAACTGGCGCTGACCGTGATGTGGACGGTGTATGCGACCGCGTTGTTGGTGCTGGGCTTCCGGCTCAATCGCGCTCGTCTGCGGTGGCTGTCGATGACGTTGTACGGCGTGTCGGTCGTGAAGCTGTTTTTGATCGACATGGCCAATGTGCAGCAGTTGTATCGCATCCTGGCGTTCTTCGTGTTGGCAGTCGTGTTGGGTTTGGTTGCGAGAACTTACCAGCGTTTCAAATAGAGCATCTGACTATGAGCACTCTTCAAAAACTCCAACAGACTTGGCGAGCGGGAATGATCGGCGTCACGTTGCTGAGCCTTTCGACCGCACTCGTTCATTCGCAGGATGTGCCTGTCTCGACGACGGCACCGTCCACTTCGAACGCCGAGGAGGCGACGCCGGAACTGCAAGCTCGCTGGGAGTACTTCGTGCCGGTGCCGATCCCAGCGGCCAAGACGGACGACTCGCCGACGCTGGTGGATCTGATTTTGGGGAAGGAGGTCTTCGCACATGCTCGGCCGAACTTGGCCGACCTGCGGCTGTTCGACACGACCGGAAAAACGATTCCGTACTCCTTGCGCTACCGGCGACCGCAAACGATCCGCGAGAACGTGGCAGCGACCGAGTTCAATCGCGACGAACCGGACGACGGTCCCCACGAATTGACGCTCGATCTGCAACGGAACGACATCCAGTATAACGAAATCAAGATCGTGACCTCGGGCACGGATTTTCGTCGAGCGGTCGAAGCCGAAGGAAGCGAGGATGGCAAGACGTGGCGGCAACTCGTGGCGGCCAACTTGATTCGCTTTGAACACGAGAAGCAAAAGATCGACCTCGATTCACTGACCTTCGCCGACAGCCGCTTCCGCTTCGTGCGCGTGCGAGTCCACCCGGATCCGAATCGTGTCACGTTGGACCGGGAACGAGATCGCTTTCGCATCACCGAGGTCAATGTCGTGCGACACGTCGAAGACCCGGGCGAGCGACTGACTCAGGAGGGGGCTCTGCAACCGCGTGAGCCAGGGCGGACGTACGGCGTGCCCGGCTCGGTGTGGATCATCGACCTGGGAGGCGACAACGTGCCGTGCGACCGAATCGAAGCGGACATCGCCGATTCCGAATTCGCTCGCGACATCTTGATCGAGGCGGAATATCCCTCCGGCCCGCTGGGACAACTCAGGTTTACCTACGTTGCGATGACGGGAGAAAGGCTGTGGCAGCGTAAACCGGGCGAGCCGAAGAAACCGTTGATCGCCACGTTTCAGGAAGTGCAAACTCGGCGACTGAAGTTGCACGTCACCGATCATCGCAACCCGCCGCTCTCGATCCACTCAATCAAGTTCAGCGGCCCGGCGCGGCAAGTCGTGTTCGCTCGCCCGACCAGCGAGGCGGGCGAACCGCAACTCTTCTTCGGCAATCCAAACGCGGAATTGCCGAACTACGATTTCGCCCGCAACTTGCCGGAGAAACTCGCACCGCAACCGGCTCGCACCGAATTGAAAACCGCCGCCCGCAATCCGAACTTTGTCCCGCCACCGCAGCCGTTCACCGAGCGTTTCCCGTGGCTGATCTACGTCGTCCTCAGTTCTGTCAGTGTGGTGCTGGCGGGGATGATCGTCAGCCTGTCACGTGCGGCGATCATGATTCACGATGCCAATGGCCTGAGATCGGGCGTTCAAATTTCAAAATAGCCGCGGCAGTTTTGAAATTTGCTGACACGCCCGACCCCGGAGTCCTACTGCCGTCGCAGACGCTTCGCGTTGCTCAATTCGCGATAGCAATCCGGCAGGTCGAACCGCGACAGCACGCCCGGCACGAACGATGACAGCGGCCATTTGTAGTCTTCGTCTTCCGCGATGGCGGCATACGAGTCGAGCGACTCTTTGAGCGTGACTTGCGTGACGGTCTTCGCGAGCACGGCGGCGAAGAGGGCCGGCAGCGTACCCCAGCCTTTGGCGGCGAGGTGGACTTCGCGTTGGCCGAACGACGACAGCCAGTCGAGGACTCGCAGCACGTCGAACGTCTTCTGGCCGACGTACGGGCGGTCGAGCATGATCGAATGCGCCGAGTAGAAAAAATCGCTGCCGTACGGGCGAGCGAATTGATCGGCTCCGCAGGTATCCGGCCGCGACTCGCCGATGCCGCGCACATCGAGAGCGTAGAACGCGGCACCCGGTTCGGCGGCGAGCAGCTCGCGGATCAGCGGCTCGTCGGTCAGTTCGGCGTCGGCGGAATGATGTGCGACGTACAGCACGGCTCGGCCGACGTTTTGCGGCGGGCGCGAGTAATGCGGCTTGTCGCTCAGCATCGTGACGATGGCCTGCATGTTCGGCTCGGTCTCGATGGCGTAGTGCGTGGCGTGCGGCTTCGGGTAGTTCCGTTTGATCGCTCGCAGGATGCGATACTCCGGCGGTGTGTCGGTGTTCGACAGTTTGAGCGTTTCTCGCAATGCCGTCTTCAGTTCATCGCTGGCGAGCGGCTTGCGCTTCGCGGAGAGTTCGCGCGACTTCTCGCTCGTGAAGGAAAAGACCGTGCGTGACTTCAACTCGGCGACTTGTCCGTTCGGCGTGCAGCGGAGCGTTTCGTCTTTTTCGACGACCGGTTCCGGCTCGGATTCAATGGCGGGTAGGCCGACGGCGCGATTGAAGAAGCGGTACATCGCCTCGCGGTTTTCGACCGAGTAGCCGTGCTCGGTCGGGCCGACCTGCAACTGCACATTGTCGGGCGCACCGAGCAGCGAGTAGATCCGCTTGAGCCGCAAGTACGCTTCGGTCGCGCCGCGCACGTCAAAGTAGTCACGCTCTTTCGCCAGGATGATGACCGGCTTCGGGGCCATCGCGGCGAGAAAATCGCTGTGATCGAGCCCTTCGACGAGCACTCGCGGCGGGCATTGCTCCGTGTCGGCCGGGAGTTCATTTTCAAGGTTGCGGCGGAACGTCGTGACGAAACAGCCGGGCGCGCCCATCGTCCAGCGGCGTTCGAGTCCGCACAACCACGTCGTCATCGTGCCACCGCCGGAGTTGCCCGTGATGCCGACATGCTTCGGATCAACCTCCTCGCGAGACAGCAAATAGTCGAGTGCTCGGATGCCGTCCCACGCTCGCCATGCTCCGAAGAACTCACCGACGAG
>QWQF01000310.1 GCA_003669125.1 Planctomycetota bacterium | reverse complement strand
GCCGATGCAGTTCATCCAGCACGTCGGCCGAGAGGTTCGCCGGCACCGCAGCCAATAGGCCGCCGGATGTTTGCGGGTCGAACAGCCAGTCCGGCGGCGATTCGGTTCCGTGAATTCGCCTGGCCTGCCGAGCATTGTCGGGATGCAGCGTGCTGAGGATTCCACGTTCGGCGGCAGCGGCGAACCCACTGAGGACTGGGACTGCGCTCGCCTGCAGACGCGCCGAAACGTGGCTGGCATCGAGCATCTCCAACAGATGCCCGCCGAGGCCGAAGCCGGTGATGTCCGTGCATGTTCGGACGCCGAACTTCGCGAAGACCTCGGCTGCCGATTTGTTCGCGATCAACATTTGCTCGACGGCTTCGTCGAAGTGCAGCGCCGAGCACTCGCCTCGCATCCAGGCCGCCATGATGGCTCCGGTGCCGAGCGGTTTCGTCAGGATCAGCACATCACCCGGGAAGAGTTTCCCCTTGCGGAAAAGTTGATCCTCGTCGGCGTAACCCGTCACTGAAAACCCCAGCGACAGATCATGCCCCTCGGACGTGTGTCCGCCCGTCAGCACGACTCCGAGTTCACCCAGCGTGCGTGTCGCGCCCGCCAGCAGTTCGCGCAGTTGGGCCGCTTGGATCGGCCCGCGTGCGTACGGCAGAGTCGCGATCGCCAGCGCGGAAAACGGACGAGCATTCATCGCGTACAAATCGCTGACCGAGTGCAGCGCGGCGATGCGGCCGAAGAGGTACGGGTCGTCGAGGAACGCTCGGAAGTAATCGACCGTCTGCACCTCGACGAGCTTGTCGGCGGCGATGCCAAACAAGTCCGCTCGCACGCGATGTACGGCCGCGTCTTCGCCCGCCAGTGTTCCCAGCAGCACGCGCGGATCGTCCGGAATGTTCAACTCGCAGAGCACGGACGACAGCACGTCACCGCTGACCTTCGCTCCGCAACCACCGCAACGCATCAGATGCGCCGCCGCGTCGGTCGAAGTGCCGGCCGTCGGCATCGGAGAGCTGTCGAAGGATTCCAGCCACGCGCGGTCGATGCGTTCTTTCCAACGGCGCACGAGACGCCCCTTCGTCGCGAACGATCCGTAACTCAGGATCGCTTCGCCGTCCGACGTGTTCATCAAGCAGAGGCAATTCCGCTGCGGACGAAACGGCGCGAGCGGTCGCTCGTGCAGCAACTCGCGCACGTTGTCGAACAGGACTCGCCCTTGTCGCACGGCATGAACGCCGTTGCGCGGCAACGGCGACTGAGGCCGAAACGTTACACAGTCTCCTGTGCCGAACACGGCCGGATGACTGCGCGACTGCAACGTTTCGCGGACCAGCAGGAAGCCGGATTCATCGACATCCAACCCGCTCAATTGCAGAAGCGATGGCGGTACGGCCGGAGTTGCCCACAGCACTCCGTCGCAGTCGAGTTCTTGCCCCGACGCCAACCGCAGTCGCCCCGGATGACCACCGACAACGCAAGCCTCCAGTTCGACGCCGATGCCGGCGGCTTGCAGTCGCTTTTGCATCAGGCGAGCCGCACGATCTGGAAAGCTGGGCAGCAATCGGCGATTCGCTTGCAACAGCGTCAGCCGGAAACCGGCCGACATCAACAGCCGTCGCTGAATCGCCAAAGCCAACTCGCAACCGCTCGCTCCGCCACCGACCACGGCGAGATGAAACGGTCGCGGCGATTCTGTCAGCGATTCTGCCAGCCGTTCCAAATGCCGCGTGAATTGGCCGAGCGGTCGCATCGAGAACGACCATTCGTCTCCCGCCCAACTTGGCGGCGCAGCGGGAAGTGAACCCAATCCCAACGAGAGCACGTCAAACGCCATCGCTGGGCGATCCGCGAATTCGATCCGCGAACGTGCCGCATCAACTCCCGTCACTCGCGTTGCGACAAACCGCGCATCCGCCGAGCGGCAGAGCCGGACGAGATCGAGCGTGATCTCGTCCCAGCGATAATCGCCGGCGATGTGCCCCGGCACCATCGCCGAGTACGGAATCTCGGCGGACTCGGAAACGAGCGTCACTGCCACGCCCGGCCACGGCGACATCCGCCAGCGTTTCAGGAACACCAGATGCGCGTTCCCCGCGCCGACGAGCACGACATGCTTTTCGATCGGGACCGTTGAATTCATGAAGTCTCCGACCGTTCAATCAAACAGCGGCCGCCAGCGATCCGCGAGTTTCAGAAGCTCGGCCACGTCTTCCGCCAGCAACGTACGTTGCTCGACTCCGCGATCGACAGCGGCTCGGTACTGAGCACTGAAGTCGTCGAAGTCGCGATACCGTTCGAGCAACGCCGGCCGCGGATCGCCGAGCTTTTCTCGATCAGCCTTCGTCTTCGCGAATGGAATGTATCCACCTTGCAGGCCGAGCATTTCGCCTTCCGCTCCGACGCTTCGGTTTCGTGTGTTCCAACTGGCGTAGGTCGCGACCGGCACGGAGACCGCTGGCAACTGCAACGTGCCGAGTTCGTTGTTGTCCGCTCCGCACTTCGGAATTCTGACGACGTAGCTGCCGCGACTGATTGGTGGCTCAATCGTCGAGCGGCGGAAGCGATAAAAATCCGGCCCGCGATCGACATGCTCTGGCTGTTGTATGACCTCTGGATAACGTACGCCGGGAATTCCGTTCCAACCACTCTCGGATTCGCGCCAGCCGACCAGCGTGCCGTCGGCGATGCGCGGATGTGCGCTCGGCGGAGGTTCCTTGCCGGTGCGGACCCACTCGTCGAGTGTGGTCAGCAACGCTCGCAGCAGCGGCCGATAATCCGCCGGATTCGTGATGAGCTGTCCGTTGCCCGGAGCCGTCGCCGCGAAACCGCCGCCCGCTCCGTGCTGCGTACCGCCGAAGCAGTACACGCGAACTTCGGGAGGCAACTTGGCGTCGCGTTGGCCGCGCGGGTCCGTATGCACCAACGAGCCGGCTCGATGCCAGTATTCGCTGCTGCTTTGCGTGTGCATGACTTTCGGGACCGTGCCGCGTGCGCGGTCGCGATGCAGGATGCCGTCCTCGCGGCCGGTGAACGAGTCGATTTCGTCGCCGTAGGTGAACGGGAATTGGTCGGCCGGAAACAGATGATTGTCGTGCTGCCCGTTGTGTCGTGTCGGCGAAGCAAAGCGATGATTGAAAAATCCGAGTCCTGCGCCGGCGACGTGCGGGATGACTCCGTCGAAGACCTGCCGACCGGACTCGTCCGCGTTGAATCCGTCGTACAAAAACTGCCGCAAGCAACGCCCTGACTGCGACACGCCGAAGCCGTACGAGAACTTGACCGCTGACTTTTTCGTGTCGGTCACGAGCAGCGGATTCTTCTCGGACTTGTCGTACTTCAAGAACGACAGCAGATCGCGAATGCCCGCCAAGCCGAGTCCCTGCACGATCGGACCTTGAGCTTCGTAGACGACTTCGTAGATGTAGCCCGGCTGCAATCCCCCCGTGACCACGAGATCCATCACCGGCAATTGCCCGCGCTCGCCATTCGACTCAACCCAACGCTTCTCGAATCGCCACTGCTTGCGAGGAATGACAACTCGCGAGTCCTTTTCACGGGACCGCCACGTGAGCACCGCTTCACGTTCGCCGGACTCGGTCGGTTCGTAGCTGCCTTGATTGGCCCACATTGCCAGCGGATGACGTTCGGTCGCCGCCTCGATCACGAACTCGCCTCGCACTGGTCCGGTGATCGGTCGGCCGTTCTCCGTCGCGACGGGAGCGGTCAGTCGCAGTCGATCTTCGCCCGGCTGTGTCTCGGCGATCCAGCCGCTCCACAACACGGTGTAGCCTTTTCGCATCAGAAATTCGTCCGCCCCGGTGTTGAACATCCCCAGTGCCAACTTCTTGCCTCGATTGTTGACGTCGTACAGGATCGCTCCGTTCGCCTTGCTCAAGTCCTTCGGCGCGAGCAGTTCGACATCGGTCGAGTATTCGACGAGTCCTGCGTCGTTCGTCGGAGCCAACTCCAAGTCGATCATCGTTTGATTCGCGGCCAGCTTTGGATCGACCGCAAAAAACGCTTTGCCTCGCAATCGTTCGTACGAGCCAACGCCGTCGAACACTCGGCCTTCGAGGTACGGTTCACGAGTTTGAATCTCGATTCTCGTGAGGGCGGCGTGCAGGCTTATCTGCCAGAACAGGACGCTTCCGAAAATCAACATCACGCGCAGAGATGGGCCTGCCATTCGATGACCTCCTGCCTTTCTCAGCATTCTGCCAACAAACTCTGGCAGGATGATTCGCTGCAGCGGTCAGCCCGCTTTGCGCTTGGTCAACTCGCCGTAGACATGCTCGATGTTTTCGACGCGGGTCTTCGCCTCGACGCCGGCCCAGTCTTTGTAGAACGGCAGGTCGAGTTGCTGCTTGATCTCGTCGAGCGTCTTGCCTTTGTCGATCATCATTTGGATGGCTTCACGCAGCTCGACGAAATATCGCTTCTGATTCGCCAGCAGTTCTTTGCCGGTCATTTCACCGTGGCCGGGGCAGACGACTTTGATTGGGAGTTCTTGCAGTTTGGTGAGCACGCCGATCCAACTTTCGGTGTTCGAGTCGCCGGTGTAGTTGAAGGCTCCGTTCACGCAGGCGTCGCCGGTGAAGACGATGCCGTGCTTCGGCAGCCACGCGACCGCATCGCCAGCCGTGTGCGCGTGACCGAGGTGCAGCAACTCGACGCGCTGTGTGCCGTCGTCGATCACCAGCTTCGTCGGGAAGTACAACGAGGCGGGGGCGTACTTCAGCGAGCCGTGGCCGAACTCCGTGGGGTTGTCCTTTTGAGCCTTCTCGAAGCCGGCTCGGCCTTTGGTCTCGAACAGGATCTTGCTGTTTTCGGACGCGACCGGGGAGGCTCCGATGTTCACGAAGATCGGATTCCCGTCGGCGTGGTCGCCGTGGTAGTGCGTGTCGAAGACGTAGCGAATCGGCTTGTCGGTCGTCTTGCGAATCTCTTTGATGACCGCTTCGGCTTGTTTCGGGAAGCTGGCTTCGATCACCAGCACAAAATCTTTGAAGATCACCCAGCCCTGGTTGCTTCCCAGGAATTTCGGTTCGGTTTCCATCTTGCGGAAAAAGACTCCGGGGGCGATCTCGGTAATCACGGTCTCCGTCGGCTTGAACCAGCCGGACGCCCAGCCGGAGAGGCCGATCAAAACGCACGCCGAAAGAAGAGTCAGGCCGGCACGTCGATGTCGTTGGTGCATGGTTTCTCCTTGATGAAAATCGCGTCGCAAACGGGACTGACCTTCTAACAAAGTCTCCGCCGAAGGTCGAACGCGACGCCGTTTGATGTTTGGCATCCGCTGAAACGGTCGATTACAACTTGCGAGTACTTTTCGCCGCGAATTCTGCGGCTATCGCATTTTTCAATGCCTCGTCAAATCGTGAGGAATTTTCCATGTCTGGTCATGCCGCTCCCGCCGCTGCTCCGCAAGCTCAGCCCAAGGTCAAACGCGAGTTCGGGGCCACCAAGAGCCTGGAAATCGACAAGATCTTCCGAGCGATGGTCAAGCACAAAGCCTCCGACTTGCACATGCAGGTCGGCCGGCCGCCGATCTTTCGCGTCAAGGGTTCGCTGGTGCCGTTGGAGATGGAGCCGATCAACAAAGAGAAGATGGAATCGCTGCTCATGCCGATGATGGACGAGCGGTTGACCAACATTTTCTGGAATGAAGGTGGCTCCGACTTTTCACATGTGGTGGATGTCGAAGGGGAAAAGTGGCGGTTCCGCGTGAACCTGTTCGTGCAGATGGGCATCCCCGGCATGGTCAGCCGTAAAGTCGAACGCTCGATCCCAAACTTCGAGGGGCTGTATCTGCCGCCGTCGATGGAATGGCTGACCAACTACGATCAAGGCATGGTGTTGCTCGCCGGAGTCACCGGCTCCGGCAAGTCCACGACGATCGCTTCGATGCTGGACCTCATCAATCATCGCCGGAGTGTCCACATCCTGACGATCGAAGACCCGATCGAATTCGTCTACACGCCGGACAAGGCGCTCATCAACCAGCGTGAGGTCGGCATGGACGTGAAGGATTTCCACATCGCCATGAAGCACGCCGTGCGACAAGACCCGGACATCATGCTGGTGGGCGAAATGCGAGACCAAGAGTCGTTCGGCACCGCGATCCACGCCGCCGAAACCGGGCACTTGGTCTACGGCACGATCCACGCCTCGAACGCTCCGTCGTGCATCGGCCGTATTCTGGACCTCTTTCCGCAAGACATGCACAAGGCTCTGCGTGGTGCGATGGCATTCAACATGAAGGCCATCGTTGCTCAGAAGCTGATCAAGACCGTCGTCGATAAGCCGAGCCGCGTGCCGATTATCGAACTGATGCTCTTCAATAGCGTCGTCCGCAAGCTGGTCCTGGAAGAGCAAGACAACAAGCTGGCCGCCGCGATCCGCATCGGCAAAGAAGACGGCATGCAGTTGTTCAACGACTCGCTGAAGTACTTCATCGACAAAGAGTTGATCAGCCGCTCCGATGCCTTTGAAATCTCGCCCAACATCGAAGAGCTGAAGATGGCACTGAAAGGCATCGACGTCCGCAGCGCGGGAATTCTGTAAATGGTGAGCACGATTTGCGTCCGTACCGCTCCCTGACGGTCGCGGTACGGCGTTTCGAGGAAACATGGAATGAGTGGTCTGTCACGAGTCTCCATCATCGGCCTGGGCACAATGGGCCACGGCATTGCGCAGACGTTCGCGATGGCCGGTTGCGACGTCATCGGCTTTGACGATGTCCAAGCCGCCGGTGATTCACTGCATGATCGAATCCGACAAAACTTGCGTGACTTCGTCGCGGCGGAGTTGTTCCCGGCCGATCAGGTCGATGGCGTGCTGAAGCGCATCACGGTTGCGGACTCGGAAGCCAACGCCGTTCGCGACTCGCAGTTCGTGACGGAAGTGATTCGCGAAGACCTCGCCGCCAAGCAGGAGTTATTCGCGCGGCTCGAACCGTTCGTCTCAGGCGACACGATTCTGGCAAGCAACTCCTCGACGTTCCCGATTTCGCAGTCCGGCGCGCGGCTGAAGCGGCCAGAGCGAGCAGTCGTCACGCATTGGTTCAATCCACCGCACATCGTGCCGACGGTCGAAGTCGTCGGCAGTCCGCAGACGAACGAAGCGACCATTCGAGCAACGCTCGAACTGCTGCGCCGATCCGGCAAGCTGGCGATTCGCATCAATCAAGAGCTGCCTGGCTTCCTCGTCAATCGCGTGCAGATCGCCGTGATGCGCGAGGTTTGGGACTTGCTCGATCGTGGCGTCGCCTCGGTCGAGGACATCGATGCGGCGATTCAAGGGAGCATGGGTTTTCGGCTTGCGGCTCTTGGTCCGCTGCGAATTCACGACTTCGGCGGACTCGACGTTCAGACGGCGGTGTACCGCAATCTCACGCCGGAGATCGCAGCGGGAACGACCGTCCCGGCCACCGTCCAACGGATCGTCGATGCCGGACACCACGGCTTCAAAACGGGGCAGGGGTTTTATCACTACTCACCCGAATCGGCCGAGCAGGTTCGCTCGGATCGCGACCAACGTTACCTTTCGCTGCTCAAACTGTTTCACCAACGGAACTCTGCAAAGGACGAATCATGACGCACACGACTCGCCGAGATTTTCTGCAACTGACCACACTGGCCGCTGCCAGCAGTTTGATGCCGGTGTGGAGCAGTTCGAATCGCACGCTGGCTCAGGAAGCCAAGTCGCCAAACGAACGGCCCAAAATCGGCTGCATCGGCAACGGCGGCATGGGGACTGGCGATGCGAACGCGATCAAAGGTTACGGCGATATCGTCGCGTTGTGCGATGTGGACACGAATCGCTCCGGCAATCTCAACGAGAAACTGCTCGGCGGCAAGGCGGAGGTCTTCGGTGAGTACCGCAAGCTGCTCGACCGGAAGGACATCGACATCGTCACGATCAGCACGCCGGATCATTGGCACACGCGAATCTGTCTGGCCGCGCTGCGAGCCGGCAAGGACGTGCATTGCCAGAAGCCGCTGACGCTGACGATCAACGAAGGCAAGTTGCTGTGCAAGGTCGTCAAAGAAACCAAACGCGTCATGCAGGTCGGCACTCAGCAACGCAGCGACGACCGCTTCCAAAAAGCGGTGGCGATCGCTCGTGAGGGACGCATCGGAAAAATCCAGAAAGTTCACATCGCCATCGGCGGAGGCGACAAAGGTCCGACATTCAAGAAGACACCGCCGCCGGCGCACCTCAATTGGGACGTGTGGCTGGGGCAGGCTCCGCTCGTCGACTACATCGAGCAGCGTTGCCACAACAATTTTCGCTGGTGGTATGAATACTCTGGCGGCAAGATGACAGACTGGGGTGCTCACCACGTCGATATCGCCCAGTGGGGCATCGGCATGGAAGGCTCCGGCCCGATCAGCGTCGAGGTGCTCGAATGCACTCACCCGGTCCCGTTCGAGAAGGGCCATCCGACGATCGACGACACCTACAACACGGCGACCGCTTTCAAAGTGAAAGCCACGTTTGCCAACGGCGTCGAGATGTTCATTCGCGATAAGTGCGATGATCTGGG
>QWQF01000066.1 GCA_003669125.1 Planctomycetota bacterium | reverse complement strand
TCGAGAAACTGGTGGACAAGCTCTCGCAGCAACGCCGCCAGGAAATCGTCCTCGAAGTTCGCGAGTCAAACCTCGCCGCGCAGCTCTTCTTCAAGAAGATGGGCTTCAAAGCGGTGCTGGTGCTCCGCAGCCACTACGACGACACGGATGAGGCCGCCTACGTCATGCGGTTCGCTCTGCATGAAGAAGGCGCCGTTCTGCTGCCGTTCGCCCCGGCGAACCGCATCTCGGAATACGACGCGGCGTAGTTGCACCTTTTGTCCTTCACCGTGTCATGGCACGGTGAAGGGGTGACACGGTGAAACGCGCCGTTATCCTCGCGGCATGTCGCACATCGAATTGCGAGGCGTTCGCGTTCACAACCTCAAGGGGATCGATCTGCGTTTGCCGCTCGGCAAGCTGATCGCGATCACCGGGGTCAGCGGAGCCGGCAAGAGCAGCCTCGCGTTCGACACGCTCGTGGCCGAGGGGCGGCGGCGGTACATCGAGACATTCGCTCCGTCGGCTCGGCAATTCTTGGAGCGGATCGAGCGGCCAGATGCGGATGCTCTGGAAAATCTGCCGCCCGCGATCGCGTTTCGCGCGGAGGCGACGTTCGACCAGCGGGCGACGCTGGGCACGATCACCGAGACCGATGATTTGTTGCGGATGCTATTCGCTCGGCTGGGGCGGGCGCTCTGTCCGCGATGCGAAACTCCGCTGATCGCTCGCACGCCGGACGACATTTGTCGCGAACTTCAAACGCTGCTGGACGGAACGAAATTCATCGTGGCGTTTCCGTCCGCGAAGAGCGACGACGCGATCGCGAATTGGCGACAGCTTGGGTTTGTGCGAACGATCGAACTGCCGGAGTCGAAATCAGAATTCCTGATTGTTGTCGATCGACTGGTCGCGGGTCGCACGGACGCCGCTCGCGTGTTGGAGAGCGTCGAACAGGCGTACTCGCACGGCGATGGCCGCTGTGTCGTGCTCGACGAATCTGATGGTCAGGACGCGAGGACTCTGGAATGGGAGGGCCGCAATTGGCGACTCGCGTCTCATTCGCGACGGTTGATTTGCGGTGCGTGCGATGTCGAGTTTCCTCCGCTGGAGCCGGATTTGTTCAACTTTGAAAGCTCGCTCGGAGCGTGTGCGCGGTGCAGTGGTTTGGGGCGGATCAAGGGGTCGGCGGCGCTGTTGGACTGTCCGGATTGCAGCGGCTCGCGACTGAGCGCCGTAGGACGCAGCGTGCGATTGCTCGGAAGAACGACGATTGCGCGACTGCGCGAACTGCGACTCCTGGAACTCACGGAGTTCCTCGATGAGCTGATAACGGCGGTGGAGCCGACCGAACGAACGCTGGTCGCCAATGTGCTCAGCGAATTGTCGGTACGGCTGCGGACACTGCTGGATCTCGGCTTGGGACATCTGTCGTTGAGCCGTTCGCCACGCAATCTGTCGCGCGGCGAGCGACAACGAGCGCGGCTGGCAGGTGTGCTCGCGATGCGGTTGGACAACGCGCTGTACGTTCTCGATGAGCCGTCGGGGGGATTGCATCCGCTGGATGCCGAACGGGTACTGGCGGCGATTCGGCGACTGCAAGAGGCCGGGAACACGGTGATCGTCGTCGAGCATTCGCAGTTGTTTGTCGAGTCGGCCGACGAAGTCATCGAACTCGGTCCCAGTGCCGGCCGCGAGGGTGGGCGAATTGTTTCACAGAGGACACCAACAACATCCTCTCTCCCCTTGGGCGAGGGTGGCCGAAGGCCCGGTGAGGGACCGCACTCGTTGGACTCACCGATGCACGTCGAGCCCTTGTCGGAACGCAAGCCGCTTGAGCGATCAACTCGCGCGATCAACTCTGATCAGCCTTTCGGCCCTCGCCCTCTTTCAGAGGGAGAGGGAACTAAGCAGCGAAGAACTCCCGGCGGAATCTCGCTCGAAGGGGTCACGTTGCACAACTTGAATCGCCTTGACGTGACCTTCCCGCTCAACCAGTTGTGCGTCGTCACCGGTGTCAGCGGCAGCGGGAAGAGTTCGTTGATCGAGCACACGTTGTTTCCGGCGCTGTGCCAGCGATTCGGCATTGCCTGTGACGTTGATCCGATCGGAAAGTTCACCGCGTTGTCCGGTGCGGAGCAGATTGACGAGGTCGTATTTCTCGACTCGTCGCCGATTCGGAGATCGGCTCGTGCGAACGCGGCGACGATGCTGCATTTGCTCGGTGAGATTCGGTGCCTGTTCGCTCAAACGACCGAGGCGAAAGTCAAGAATTTGTCCGCTCGGCAATTCAGCTTCAACGCCAGCGAAGGGGGGCGCTGTCCGCGTTGCCGAGGACTCGGCGCGGTCGAGATCGACATGCAATTCCTCGCGAACTTGACCGTCGTGTGCCCGGAGTGTCAGGGCACTCGTTTCCAGCGAGACATCCTCGACGCCAAGCTGCGCGGGCTGTCGATCGCGGAGGTGCTCAATCTCTCGGCCGATGAAGCGTTCTCGTTTTTTCGAGGCCAGCCGCAACTGCAACGGCGGCTGAAGTCGCTCAAGGATGTCGGGCTGGGCTATCTGCCGCTCGGCCAATCGGCGAGCACGCTCTCTCGTGGCGAGTGCCAGCGGCTGAAGTTGGCGACACTGCTGGCGAGCCGCTCACGAAAGCGGACGCTGTTCCTGATGGACGAACCGTGCATCGGCCTGCATGCGCGCGACATCGCGGTTTTGTTAGAATGCTTCCGACGCTTGATCGAAGTCGGCCACTCGCTGATCGCAATCGAGCATCGGCCGGAGTTCATTCGCGCCGCCGACTGGGTGATCGAACTCGGTCCCGGCGCTGGCGACGCGGGTGGCAAGATCGTCGCCACGGGCTCCCTTCTCGGTGAAAGACAACTGTGACTCGACTGCAACTGCCTCTGAAACGCCGGTACTTGGTTCGGTTCGATCCGAAGCGAGTGCCGCATGTGTTTGCCGATGTGCTGGTGATCGGCGGCGGGATTGCCGGCATTCGAGCGGCGTTGGCGGTCGATCCACGACTGACGACCGTGATTGTCACGAAGGACGCACTCAGTCAGTCGAACAGCGCGTACGCTCAGGGGGGTATTGCGGGGGTGCTCGATCCGCTGGACGACGTCGCCAATCATGCGTCCGATACGATGGCCGCCGGCAAGGGACTGTGCGATGAGACGGTCGTGAACATGGTCGTCCACGAGGCTCCCGAACGGATTCGTGAGTTGGTCACGTTCGGAGCGCACTTCGATCTGAAACAAGACGGCGAGATCGCACTGACGCAAGAGGGGGGACACAGTCACCGCCGAGTCGCCCACGCACTCGGCGATGCAACTGGCAAGGAAGTGATGCGAGCGATGATCGCGCGAGTCCGCTCGGCGGAACACGCTCAAGTTTGGGAGCAGACCGCGACGCTCGATTTGTTGACGCACGAGGGCGTGTGTCGCGGCGCGATCGTCTGGAATGCTCAGCACGGCAAGACGCTGGTATGGGCCAAGCAGACGATTCTCTGCACCGGCGGAGCCGGGCGGCTGTATCGCGAAACGACCAATCCGGACATCGCGACGGCTGACGGCCACGCGCTCGGCTTCCGTGCGGGGGCCGAACTGCGCGACATGGAGTTCATGCAGTTTCATCCGACAGTGCTGTACATCGCCGGCAGTTCGCGGCATCTCATCAGCGAAGCCGTGCGCGGCGAAGGGGCGTACCTGCGTGATTGCTTCGGCCATCGTTTCATGGGGGACTATCACGCTTCGCTGGAACTGGCCCCGCGCGACGAGGTCAGCCTGGCGATCACTCGGCAGATGGAGAAGACGAAGCACTCGTGCGTGTACCTGGACCTGACGCACTTGCCGAAACCACTGATTCGCGAACGCTTCCCGCACATCGGCCGCGTGTGTGCCGAGTTCGGTCTCGACATCACCGCCGATCAAATTCCGGTCCGGCCGGGGGCGCACTACATGATCGGCGGTCTGACGGTTGATCTCGATGGCCGCACCACGTTGCCCGGCTTGTGGGCGGCTGGCGAAGTGACCTCGTCCGGACTACACGGCGCGAATCGGTTGGCCTCAAACAGTTTGCTCGAAGGTTTGGTTTACGGCCTGCGCTGCGGACGCGGCGCATCGGAACTCGCGCTCGCTCAGCCAGACAGCTTTGCCGCGTTGCCGATCCGAGCGGATGGTGCTCAGGACGCGAAGGAGGATCACGATCTCAATCTCACTGACCTGACGAACTCCTTGCAAAGTTTGATGGGCCGGCACGTCGGCATCACGCGCGATGCGGCTGGATTGAAAGAGGCTCTGACGCAGATCGAGTTTTGGAACCGGTACGTTTCGGCGCGAGAGTTCTCGCAGCTCAAAGGCTGGGAACTTCAAAATCTGTTGCTGATCGCTCGCCTGATGGCGACCGCCGCAGTTGCTCGCACCGAAAGCCGAGGGGTCCATTTCCGCGATGATTTCCCGCAGACCGACCCGCAACAGGCGCAGCACATCGCGCTGAAAGCGACGTGAGGCCGACGATGCTGCTGGAAGTGCTGCAACGCTACTGGGGCTACGACGGTTTTCGACCGCTGCAAGAGGAGGCGATGCGCAGCGTGCTCGACGGGCGCGACTCCGTCGTCGTGTTGCCAACGGGCGGAGGCAAGTCGCTGTGCTACCAGGCTCCGGCCATGTGCCGGGAGGGGCTGGCGGTTGTCGTCTCGCCATTGATCTCGCTGATGAAGGATCAGGTCGATGCGCTGGTCTCGAACGGAATTCCCGCAGCGTTTTCCAACAGCACACAGACGGGAGCACAACGCGCGCGAGTTGACAGCGAAGTCCTCAGCGGCCGCATCAAATTGCTGTACGTTTCGCCGGAGAGACTCGTTCAGGACTGGATGATCGAGTTCCTCAAGAAGGCAAACGTTTCGACGTTCGCGATCGACGAAGCGCACTGCGTCAGCGAGTGGGGCCACGACTTCCGGCCGGAGTACCGGCAGCTCAACCTGCTGCGCGAGAACTTTCCGACGCTCGGCCTGCACGCCTACACGGCCACCGCCACCGAGCGGGTGCGTGAGGACATCGTTCGGTCACTGGGACTGCGTCAGCCGGACATCCTCGTTGGCTCGTTTGATCGGCCGAACCTGATCTACAAAGTCGAACGCCGCAAAAGCGGACTCGGCCAGGTCCGCGAAATCCTCGATCGACACAAAGGAGAGTCGGGGATCATTTACTGCACGACCCGCGCCGACGTGGACACGCTCAGTCTGGAGCTCACCGGGCAAGGTTTCCAAACGCGGCCGTATCACGCCGGCATGTCGGACGACGACCGGCATCGCAATCAAGACGCCTTCATTCAGGAGCGTTGCGACATCATCGTGGCGACGGTCGCGTTCGGCATGGGCATCGACAAGTCGAACGTGCGGTTCGTGATTCACTACGGGATGCCCAAGGCTCTGGAAAACTATCAGCAGGAGAGCGGCCGCTCCGGCCGTGACGGACTCGAAGCCGAGTGCTGCCTGCTGTATTCCGGCCGCGAAATGATCCGCTGGCGAAACATGATCGGTGAATCTCCGCCCGGCCCGGCGCGCGAGGCGGCGTTTCATTCGTTCGAGGCCATGACGCGATTCGCGACCGGAGTCACTTGCCGGCACAAGTCGCTGGTCAATTACTTCGGCCAAGATTTGCCGACCGAGCAAGCCGAGTCGTGCGGTGCCTGCGACGTCTGCCTCGGCCAATTGGACTTGGTCGACGACGCGCAAGTCGTCGGGCAGAAAATTCTGTCGAGCGTCTTCCGGCAAAAGGAGCGGTTCGCCAGCAACCACACGGCGCTGGTCCTCAAAGGTTCGAAGGAACAACGTGTCTTGCAATTCGGCCACGACCAACTGAGCACCTACGGGATTCTGGCCGACGTTCCGCAACAGACGATTCGCGATTGGATCGAGCAACTCGTCGGGCAGGACTTCCTCAAAAAAGAGGGCGAATACCAGGATCTGAAAATCACTCCCCAGGGTTGGGAATTGCTGCATGGCAAAGTCACGCCGAAGCTGCTCAAGCCCGCCGCGCCGACCAAAGAGAAACGCAAGGCCGCCGTCATCGCCGACTCGTGGGACAGCGTCGATCGCGGGTTGTTCGACTCGCTGCGCGAATTGCGTCGAGCGAAGGCGGGGGCGTTGGGGGTGCCAGCGTACATTGTCTTCGGCGACACCGCGCTGCGTGACATGGCTCGCCGACGGCCGACGACGATTGCCGGCTTTCATTCGGTCAAAGGAGTCGGCGACAAGAAGTTGGCCGACTTCGGCCAGGAGTTCATCGCCTGCATCACGAACTACTGTGAGCAACACGGCGCCGCGACCGACACACTGTGACGAGCTAGGACTGCCGCAGCAGCGTTTCCAGGATCGCGCTGTTGTCGAGGTCGCCGAGGCCGAGCGACTCGGCAACTTCCAGCAAGCGTTGATGTTCGTCGGTCAGCGGCAGCGATTGTCCAACTCGTGCGGCGGCTTCGCGAATCAGACGGACGTCTTTGAGATGCTGCGAAAGTCGAGCCTCCGGTGTGAAGTCGCGAGCGACCATCTTCGGACCTTTGGTGTCCATGATCCGCGAGTAGGCCATGCTGTCGCGGAGCACGCTCAATGCGGTCGCGGGATCGAGGCCGAGGGATTCCGCAAAGGCAAGTCCCTCGGCCAGTGCCGCGCGGTTCAAGCCGAGCACGAGATTCGTGACGAGCTTCATCCACGCTCCACGACCGCTGGGCCCGACGTGTCGGACTTGCCAGGCGAACGACTCGAACAAACGTTGGCAGACGCCGAACGCAGACTCCTCACCGCCGACCATCACCAGCACGTCACCACGCCGCACTTGCGCGCTGCTGCCGGAGATCGTCGCATCCAGAAACGTCACTCCTCGATCTCCAAGCTGAACCGCGAGCGACTCGGCAGTCCGCGGATCGCCGGTTCCCAAGTCGGCGATGATGTGGCCGAGACGCAAACTGCCGTCGATGTCGTGCAGCACTTGGAGCGAGATCGTGTCATTCGGCAGTGCCAGCCACACGATGTCCGCTTTCTCCGCAACTTCCGCTGGTGTCGCCGTCCGCACTCCGCCCAGTTGACTGAGCTTGAGCCGGGCGGCTTCGGACACGTCGAAGCCGATCACCGTGTGTCCGGCCGCGAGCAATCGCTCCGCGACCGCCGAACCGATCAGCCCCAACCCGATCAAACCGATCGTCGCAGGGCGTTCTGGATTTCCGGTGCGGCCACTCATGAAGAGTCTCACGCCAAGCGATTCGTCGATCGGACACCCACGTCCGGTCACTCCACAGGCAGAGTATCCGACCTCCTTGTCCGCCGCACTCTTCGCGAATCCGTCGAACGGAATCCACCCCACCGTTTCTCCGATTCGCCAAGATCGTGAGCCGCTCAGTTCTCTGAACGAGTGCATTTGCCACCAAGACACTCCGGTTCCCGATCCACTCGTGCACCGGCCATCGCGACCTGCCACCGGCTGAAATACGAAACTCTGCTGCTCAACAATTCGTTCTCGGCAATCTTTGTGTGAACTACGGAAGATTCCATTGACGATAGTCTCTCCAGCGCCGGTACTGTTTTCCTATCCGCCAAAGTCGGCTTCCTGAATCGGCAAGTTTCGCCGATCGGAACGACGCGGGCGGTCAACTTGAATCACTTGAACTTGCGGGCGCGGAATGGAGACGGCAGATGCCTTTGATGACTTGGCGATTGGGCGATTGGCTGGGACTGCACAAAATTGGAATCCGGCATCGTCGCCGACCGCTGTCGCGTCGCGTGGCAGCCGAGAACCTGGAACCTCGCGCACTGCTGGCCGGTAACGCGAGTGTGAGCGGCGTGGCGTTCATCGATGCGGGGACAGTGATCGGCACAAAGGACGCCGGCGAGTTGGTCGTCCGTGGTATCGTCGTGACGTTGTCGAATGACGGCGACACCTTCAACGAGTCGGTGACGACCGACGCCAATGGCACGTTTACCTTCTTTCGTGTCCCGGAAGGAACCTACACACTGGCCGCTCAACCGGGAATTCAGTTTACCAGTGCAGCATCGCACATGGTGGCGGTCGTCGGTGACACACACGAGGACAATGAGAACATCGCGCTGGGTGGACTGAAGCCGACGATTTTGTCGTTGCGTCAGTTTTTGAACACAACCACGATCGAGACGTTGCCGTTCGAGGCAGCAGGTGTTGGCCGGTTAGGCAACGAAATTCCCACAGCGCTGGCGACAGCGGACTTGGACGTTTCGTTCACGACCTCCGCAATGCCGACCGCTCAAAACGTGGATCTGGCGGGGATCTTTACCGACCAGGACTTTGAAAACAGCGAAGTGCGGTTTCGGACGTCCGTCGGCGGCATCCCTGGCAACATCAACGTCGAGTTGTTCGACGAAGAAGCCCCCATCACCGTGGCGAACTTCTACGAGTACGCGACATCTGGCCGCTACGACGACTCGATCTTCCACCGCCTGGCGAGTGGCTTCGTCCTGCAAGGGGGCGGTTTCAAACTTGATAATCCGCCCAACGATTTTCCGGAGGTCTCGGAAGATCCCACAATCCAAAACGAGTTCAATGGAACAACTCGGTCGAACTTCGCCAACACGATCGCGATGGCGAAACTCGGCGGC
>QWQF01000283.1 GCA_003669125.1 Planctomycetota bacterium | reverse complement strand
ACACGGGTAAAACATCCGACGGCTCGATAACTTTCGACACGGTAGTGTGCTCCTGGAAGAGAAATGGGATGTCGTGCAACTCCAATTTCTCCCCAAGCACACCGCCTTCTTCAACTCACCTCGTCCACAACATTTGACAATAACTCGACGGGAACTTGATCGACCTCACCGGCATGACGGCGGCGGTCTTCAACAACCCCGCGCTGAGCATCGAAGCTCATGGTGCCAACGGCGCGGATACGCTGTTGGGCAGCGACAGCCTCAACGACAGTTTAGACGGCGGTCACGGAGCGGACTCGATCGTCGGCAACGGCGGCAACGACACACTGCTCGGCGACGACGGCAACGACTCGATCACCGGCGGCACCGGCGACGACAACATCGACGCCGGCGATGGACAAGACACCGTCGATGGCGAAACCGGCAACGACACAATTCTCGCGGGCGACGGCGAAGACCTGATCGACGGCTCGGCCGGAACCGACAGCATCAGCGGCGACGACGGAGCCGACACGCTGAACGGCGGCGATGACGGCGACCTCCTCAACGGTGGTGCCGGCAACGATTCCGTGGACGGCCAAGTTGGCGATGACTCGATCCTTGGCGGTTCCGGAGAGGATACGCTCCTCGGAAACGTGGGCAGCGACAGCATCGATGGACAAAGTGATCATGACAGCGTGCTTGGCGGAGACGGCGATGACACGCTGATCGGCGGAACGGGAGATGACTCGGTCATCGGTGATGCGGGCAACGACACGCTCAATGGCATGGCGGGCAATGACACACTCGACGGGGCGGACGGTGATGACTCGATGCTGGGCGGAAACGGCAACGATTCGATCATCGGCGGCAACGGCGATGACACCGGTAAGGGTCAGTCGGGAAACGATACGCTGACGGGGACAACCGGGGCCGACGTCATGGACGGCGGCGCGGGACAGGACGTGATCTCCAGCGGCAACGTGGCGTCGGTGTTCTTGGTTTCGATCGGCAATGCCTCGACGGCCGAGGGGACCGGCGGCGGCAACAGCGTCGCACTGTCGGTCACGCTGTCATCGGCCTCGGCCAGCACGATCACCGTCGATTACACGACGACCTCCGGCACGGCCAGCGCCGGTTCTGACTTCACGCCCGCCTCCGGGACATTGACGTTCGCGCCAGGTACGGTCACGCAACTCATCAACGTTGCGATCATTACCGACTCGACCGATGAGTTTCTCGAATCGTTCACCGTGGATCTGGTGAGCGCGAGCGGAGCGATCGTCAACGACGGCGTCGGCTTTGTGCAGATCACGGATGACGATGGACCGTCGAGCGTGATTTCGGGGACTGCGGCGCTGAATGCCGCGACGGCGTACGTCACCGGCAATGCCAGCCAGTTTGGACTCACCCGCGCCGACATGTCCAACTACGTCGTGACCAACAACTACACGGACAGTAAGAGCGGCGTCTCGCACATCTATTTGCAGCAGGCCTACCTGGGTCTGCCGATCATCGACTCGACGATCAACGTCAACGTGATGCCGGACGGTTCAGTCCTGAGTGCGAACAGTTCGTTCGTGCCGAATTTGGCGTCGCTGGATCTCTCGGCGGTGCCCAGCATCACGGTGGACCAAGCCTTCAGCGTCTTGGGCGCGGAACTGGCAGAGCATCTCCTGGAAGAACATCACAGTCCTCATTCACCAGATTTCATTGCCAATGCCGAGTCGAGCAATCCCAGCAACACACCGGTCGATCCTGATCTCAATCCAACGCTTCCAGGTGCCGACTCCAGTGATCACGAAGTCATTCCGTTGGTTTTGAAACCCACCGAAGTCCCCAATCGACTGCAATGGATCAAGGCGGTCGATGGTGGATTGGAGTTGGTCTGGACCATCAACGTGATGACGCTCGACGATCAAAACTGGTTTGACTCGTCGGTCGATGCGACGACGGGCCAGTTGGTTCACAACGCTTCCTGGATCGCGCACGCGACGTACAACGTCTTCAACTACAACCTGGAAGGCCCGCTGTACGGTCCCCGAACACTGGAGATCGATCCGCAAGACGCGACGGCCTCTCCGTTCGGCTGGCATGACACGAACGGAGCGGCCGGCCCCGAATTCACAGACACACGCGGCAATAACGTGTTTGCACAAGAGGACCGCGATGACGATGACACCGGTGGCTTCCGACCCGACGGCAGCGCGGGCCTGGTGTTCAACTTCCCGTTCGATGATGTGAACTTGGCTCCGACCGCCTATGAATCGGCAGCGATCACGAATCTGTTCTACGCGAACAACATCCTGCACGACATTCATTATCAGTACGGGTTCGACGAGGCGTCGGGGAACTTCCAAGAGAACAACTACGGCAACGGCGGAGCTGGCGGTGACGCGGTGCAAGCCGACGCGCAGGACGGTTCTGGTGTCAACAACGCGAATTTCGGAACGCCACCCGATGGCTTCCAACCGCGCATGCAGCAATACATCTTCACGCTGACCAATCCAAACCGTGACAGCGATGTCGAGAACGGGATCATCATTCACGAATACGGTCACGGCGTTTCCAACCGTCTGACCGGTGGTCCCGCCAACGCCGGTGCCTTGAATGCCATTCAGAGCGGCGGCATGGGAGAAGGCTGGAGCGACTGGTGGGCCTTGATGTTCGCGCAACAGGCGAACGATCTCGCCGGCGATGCGCGGCCGATCGGCAACTATGTCCTCGGCCAGAATCAGAATGGTGGCGGCATCCGACGGTTCCCGTACAGCTTCGACTTCGCGATCAACCCGCAGACATTCTCCGCGTTCAATGCCGATCCGACCCGTGAAGTTCACAACACGGGCGAACTGTGGGCGGAGGCGTTGTGGGACATGAATTGGCTGCTCATCAACGGCATCAGCACGCTCGATTGCGAGGGAAATACAACGCCGGGATATGGCTTTGATCCCGATCTGTACCACGGTACGGGGGGCAACAATCTCGCGTTGCAACTGGTCATGGACGGATTGAAGTTGCAGCCCGCGAATCCGAGCTTCGTGCAAGCTCGCGATGCGATCCTGCAAGCCGACATGATCAACAACGGCGGCGCGAATTCACGAGCGATCTGGACCGCGTTCGCTCGGCGAGGTTTGGGATTCAGCGCGGATGCTGGCCCGAACGGCAACACGCTCAACATCACCACGGCGTTTGATCTGCCACCAGAACTCGGTGCGATCCGCCTGGACGCGCAGGTCTACTCGGCCGGCGATCTGATCACCATCGAAGTCTGCGACGCCGACGTCGCTGGGGTTTCGAATCAGGTCACGGTGTTCCTGACCACCAGCAGTGGCGACACCGAAAGCATCATCTTGAACCGCCAACCGAATCAAAACTTCTCGGGAACGATTCTGACTCAACGAGGAGCACCGGGGGCCAACAACGGACGATTGGACATCAGTGGCGAATCCGAGTTACTGACCGCACTCTACGACGATCCCGATGACGGAACCGGTCAAACCGTGACCTTGCAGGCGTTCGCGGTGATCAACGCCGGTGACGGAGACACCTTGCTGGGTGGCGACGGCAACGACGCCATCACCGGTGGCTCAGGCGACGACATCGTCAACGCCGGCGCAGGCAACGACACGATTCTGGCGGGAGCCGGCAACGATTCGGTTCTCGGAGGTTCGGGAGCTGACTACCTCGACGGCCAAGCGGGCAACGACACGCTCGCCGGACAAGGTGGCAAGGACACGCTGATCGGCGGCGAAGGGGATGACACGTTCCAGTGGAACGCGAGCGGTGACGGCGACGATGTCGTCAGCAGTATCGACGGCTACGACCAAATGCAGATCACCGCCACCAACGCGGCCGACACGGTCGCGGTCAGCAAACTTGGTCCACGCATCCAAGTCACTTCGGGCAGCAACGTGCTGACCGTGAATGCCAATATCTCGGTGATCTCGATTGATCTGGGCGGCGGCGACGACCTGCTGACGGTCGGCGATCTCTCTGGCGTGGCTCAGACCGTGTTGACGATCAACGGCGGCGACGGAAACGACACGCTCGACGCCACTGCCGGAGTGCTCGGCGACGTGCGACTGCGGCTCAGCGGCGATGCCGGCAACGATTCGATTCTCGGCAGCGCGAACGATGACACGATCGAAGGCGGAACTGGACTCGACACGCTGAACGGCGGTTCCGGCAACGACACGATTTTCGGCGGTACGGACAACGACGCGATCAACGGACAAGCCGGCGATGACTCGATCACCGGCGACGACGGCAACGACACGCTCGCGGGCGGAGACGGCAACGACACGCTGCGAGGCGGACTCGGCAACGACTCGCTGACCGGCCAACTCGGTGACGACTCGCTCGACGGTGCCGAAGGTCGCGACACGCTCAACGGCGGCGACGGCAACGATTCGATGGATGCCGGCGGCGGCCGCGATTACCTCACCGGAGGCAATGGCAACGACACGCTCGATGGCGGTCGCAACGACGACACGATCCTCGGCGATGCCGGCAACGACACGATTCGTGGCAATCACGGCAACGATACCGTCGACGGCGGCACCGGCGACGACACGATCAACGGCGGCGACGGCAACGACACCATCACGGGCGGAGACGGCAACGATCTCGCCACGGGAGCCGACGGCGACGACGTGCTCAACGGGGCGGCCGGCAACGACACGCTCAGCGGCTGGGATGGCAACGACGTGATCGCTGGCGGTGGCGGCAACGACTTCATCCTGGGTGACGATGGCGATGACACGCTCAAGGGCAACGGCGGCACCAACACGATCGCCGGAGGCCAGGGCAACGACACGATCATTTCGTTGCCCACCGACATCCTCAACGACAGCTTCGTTCTGTCCGACGACCTGCTGGACGAGTTGGATTTGCTGTAACCGGTAGGTCGGGCTTTCCAGCCTGACCTGCAAGGTGAGAATCACGTCAATCGTAAGTCGGGGCAGCCTGGAAAGGCTGACCTACAATGTGTCGGCCGATAAGCTGAGTCCGTTCTCAACGGTCCCGGCCAATTCAGGAGCCTGACACCATGTTCGTTCGATTCTTTGCCGTCTTTGTGTTGAGTGGGATGTGTCTGGACGCAGTCATCGGTGCGGAACTGAATCGACCAAACATCGTATTCATTTTGGCGGACGATCTCGGTTACGGAGAGATCGGCTGCTTCGGACAGACGAAGATCAAGACGCCGCATCTCGACAAGCTTGCCGCCGAGGGGATGCGACTGACGCAGCATTACTCCGGCAACGCGGTCTGTGCTCCGTCGCGTTGCGTGTTGATGACCGGCAAGCATCCCGGCCACGCCTTCATCCGCGACAACCGCAGCACTCCGCCCGAAGGGCAGTACCCGATTCCGGCCGAGACCGTCACGCTGCCGAAGTTGCTCGGCCAAGCCGGTTACGTTTGCGGAGGCTTCGGCAAATGGGGACTCGGCGGGCCGGGTTCTGCTGGCGAGCCACTCAAGCAAGGCATGAATCGCTTCTTCGGCTTCAACTGCCAAGGAGTCGCTCACAACCATTATCCGACTCACTTGTGGGACGACGACAAACAGGTCCGCTTGAACAACCCGGAGTTCTCCGCTCATCAAGCGTTGGCGAAGAATCTCGACCCGCGCGATCCCGCTAGCTACACGCAGTTCACCGGCAAAGAGTTCGCTCAAGATCGGATCATGGAGCAGGCGTTGAAATTTGTCCGCGACAATCGCGAGCGGCCGTTCTTCCTGTACGTGCCGAGCACGATTCCGCACGTCGCCATCCAAGTTCCCGACGATTCGCTGAACGAGTACCTCGGCAAATTCGAGGAGACGCCGTACGTCGGCAACAAAGGCTATCTGCCGCACCGCACTCCGCGAGCGGCGTTCGCCGCGATGATCACTCGACTGGACCGCGACATCGGACGGATTGTCGCGCTGGTCCGCGAACTCGGTTTGGAGGAGAACACGCTGTTCGTGTTCTCCTCCGACAACGGTCCACTCGATCACGCCTATCAAGGCTACGCCGGGACCGACGGACGGTTCTTCAACTCCGCCGGTCCGCTGCGCGGCCAGAAAGGCTCGCTGTACGAAGGAGGCTTCCGCGTCCCGACGATCGCTCGCTGGAAAGGGAAGATTCCCGCCGGCACGACGCGCGATCGAGTCAGCGGATTTGAAGACTGGCTACCGACACTGATCGAAGTCGCCGGTGTGAAAGACTCCGCTCCGAAAGACATCGACGGCATCACCCTGCTGCCGACGCTGCGCGGCGAATCTCAACCAGAGCGGCCGTTTCTCTACCGCGAGTTCCCCTCCTACGGCGGCCAGCAGATCGTCCGCATCGGCAACTGGAAGGGAGTCCGTCAGAACCTCAAACCGAACGCCAAGAATAAAACGCCGTCGCTGACGATCGAGCTCTACAACTTGAAAGACGACATCGCCGAAACGAAGGATGTCGCGTCCGAGCAACCCGACATCATCACCCAAATGGAACAGCTCATGCGCGAGCAGCACACGCCGTCCGCCGTCTTCCCGTTACCGGCATTGGATCGACTGGTTGCGAAATGAAGCCGTCGGCCAGGCTGTCCAGGCTGTCCCGAACGCTTCACTCAGCGTCGTTTTCACATCGGGTCAGCCTTACGACAGCGACGTTTCCTGCGGACTCAGCCACCGCAAGATCGGTGTTGTCGCCACCGTCGTGACCAGCGCCATCAGGACCATCATCGCGAACAGCGTTGGCGAGATGACTCCCAAATCGAGGCCGATGTTGAGCACGATCAACTCCATCAATCCGCGCGTGTTCATCAAGATTCCGAGCGACGCCGACGTTCGCCAGCCGCTGCCGGTCAACCGCGCGGCGATCATGGTGCCGCCAAGCTTTCCGAGCGTCGCCACTACGATGATCGCTCCGCACGTCAGCCAGTCGGACAGGCCGCTGACCAATCCGATTTGCGTCCGCAGCCCGGAGTGCGCGAAGAACGCCGGCAGCAGCAGCAGGACGACCATGTCGTGCAGCTTGTCGTGAAACGCGCGAGCCACTGCGCTCTCGTGCGGAATCACCGCTCCCAGCAGAAACGCTCCGAAGAGTGCGTGAATGCCGATCGCTTCCGCCGCCAGTGACGACAACAGCAAGGCCAACAACACCGTCGTCAGAACTTGGCCGTTGATCTGTGACGGATCGCGCTCGCCCAGCCATCGTCGAGCCAACGGCCGCACGACACCGAACATCACTCCGATGAACAGCACCGTCAGCAACGCCGTCGAGATCGCTCCCGCCACCGCCGACTGAGCGACTCCTACCACGAACGCCAACAGGCACCACGCGGTCACGTCTCCGACCGCCGCGCAGCTCAGAGCGAGCACTCCCAACTCGCTGCGTTCGATGCGGCGCTCGGTCAGAATTCGAGCCAGCACCGGAAAGGCCGTGATCGACAGTGAGACTCCCAGGAACAACGCGAAGCTCGTGAACGGCACGCCTCGTGGAGCCAGTTGTGGAAACAACCACAACGCCAAGCCGGCACCCATCAGAAACGGAGTCACGATCCCCGCGTGCGAGATCACCACCGTCATGTGAATGCGGCCTCGCAACAGTTCCGCGTTGAGTTCCAGCCCGACCAAGAACATGAACAGGATCACGCCCAACTGCGCGATCACTCCGAGCTGCGCCGCGATCGCATCCGGAAACAGCGACCACATCACCTCTGGAGAGATCCGGCCGAGCAATGACGGTCCCAGCAAAATCCCCGCGACGACCTCGCCGATCACTCGCGGCTGACCGAACCACCCAAAGACCGCCCCCAGCGCGCGAGCGGTCGCGAGGATCGCCGCCAACGCTCCGAGCAATTTCGGCAGCGTCGCCGGGCGTGCATCCTGCCGCAATATCTCGGAGCCAGTTGCGGCACTCACCAGTGAGTCCGCCGAGCTTTCGCCAATGACGCGAATCGCCGCGAAGGCACCAACCGCAATCACGATCATCAACAAGTATCCAGCCAGCCACCGCCACGATCGCTTCGCTGTCGATGCTTCGGAATTCAAACTGCTGTCCATCGGTGGGCCTTCATCGTCCGCAGTCGGTCAGACTTTCCAGCCTGACTCGAATTGGCAAGATCGCGTCAATCGTGAATCGGGGCAGTCTGAAAAGGCTGACCTACGGCTTGAGTCCTTCGGGCAGGAACAACTCGTTGAGCTTGGTCGCTGCGACGTCCGGAAGCGTTCCGGAATCCCAACTCTTCGGCGTAGCCTTCTCGGCGGAGTACAACGACTCCATCGGCTCCCACACGACATCGACCTTGTCCGTGAACAAGTCGCCGATCAGCAGATCGGTCACCTTGCCTTTGAGATGCGGATACTTCTTCACGAAGTTGCCGAAGCTGAAACCGTCGTAGTACTCGCAGACCAGTCGACGCATCCGGTCGATTCCCTGGTTGAGTTCCGGCCCCCACTTGCCGAGTTGTGCCTCCGACAAATCACCGGATTGCAATCCTTCGACAATCGCATCCGCCGCCATCTCGCCGGACTTCAAAGCCAACAGCACCCCCGACGAATACAGCGGATCGAGAAATCCGAACGCATCGCCGATCGTCACCCAGCCGGCACCCGCCGCCTGCGTCGAGCGATACGAATAATCTTTCGTCGCAAAATAGCCAGTCACTCGGCGAGCATTCGCCGTTCGTT
>QWQF01000230.1 GCA_003669125.1 Planctomycetota bacterium | reverse complement strand
GCTTTTTGGCAACTCAACTCGGCGACTTCACGCAGTCCGCGCGGGCCGAGCAGCGAAAGATAAACAGTCGCTCGCAGTGCCAGCAGTCCTTGGTTGGTGCAGACGTTGGAGGTGGCTTTCTCGCGACGGATGTGTTGCTCGCGAGTTCCCAGCGTCAGCACGAAGCAGCGTTTGCCGTGGCGATCAACCGTTTCTCCGACGAGCCGGCCGGGCATCTGCCGCACGAATTCTTGTCGGCAGGCGAGGATGCCGAGATACGGCCCTCCGTACTGCAACGGGATGCCAAGCGACTGACCTTCAGCGGCCGCGATGTCGGCTCCGTCCTCGGCTGGACGTTGCAGCACGCCGAGGCTGATGGGATCGAAGACGGAAATCGACAGTGCGCCGCGTTGTTTCGTGGCGGCAAAAATTTCGCGGGGGCTTTCGAGGCAGCCGAAGAAATTCGGATGCTGCACGACGACGGCGGCAGTGCGGTCGTCGATCAACCGCGCGACGTCGTTCGGATCGGCGGTCCCCTGCGGTGTCGGCACGGTGACGATCTCGCAGCCGAGATGCCGGACGTAGGTTGTCAGCGTGTCGCGGTACTCCGGATGCACCGAACCGAGCACGACGACTTTGTCACGTCGTTGCGTGACGCGCATCGCCATCAAGACCGCCTCGACCATCGCTGACGCCCCTTCGTAGAGGCTCGCGTTCGAGACATCCATGCCGGTCAGTTCGCAGATCAGCGTTTGGTATTCGAAGAATGCCTGCAAGCTCCCTTGGCTGGCTTCGGCTTGGTACGGGGTGTAGGCCGTGTAGAACTCGCTGCGTCCGGCGATCGCATCGACGGCGGCGGGAACGAAGTGATCGTAGATGCCGCCGCCGAGAAAGCTGACTCGTCCCGACGCCCCGACGTTCCGGCTGGCGAGATCTCGCAAATGTGATTCGAGTTCAATCTCGCTCAGAGGCGGCGGCAGTTGCAGCGGACGATTCAGTCGCAGTTCGCGCGGGACTTGGTCGAACAGCTCATCGACGGATTTCACGCCGACGGTCTTGAGCATCTCTTGCTGAGATTCAGTGGTGTTGAAGAGGTACGGCACGGGAGGTCGCTTTCAAGAGTCGCTCGCTCTTTGCGAACGCGGATTCCGATCAGTGTCCCGCCGCGCATTCTCGTTCGTACGCTGCGGCGTCGAGGAGAGACGCGGCTTCCGCCGGATTGCTCAGCCGCACTTTGATCAGCCAGCCTTTGCCGAAAGTGTCTTTCGACAGCAGGTCGAGATCGTTTGGCAAGTTGGAGTTCACTTCGATGACCTCGCCGCTGACGGGCGCGTACAGGTCGCTCACGGCCTTGACGCTTTCGATTTCTCCGAAGACCTCGCCGGCGTTCAGCTTCTTGCCGACATTCGGCAGGCCCATGTAGACGAGGTCCGTCAGTTCCTTCACGGCGAAGTCGCTGATGCCGATCGTCCCCACGTCGCCGTTGAGGCTGAGCCACTCGTGAGTCTTCGCATATTTCAGATTCGCGGGAGCCATGCTGTTCCTCCTGAGTTGCGTTCGCTCGAACTGACGGAATTGGTCGTTGGTCATTTGGCTTGGCGGATAACCAATGACCAATTGTTTTCCAAATCATGGCCGCTTCACCGCGCTACGAATTTCCTCTCGCGTTCTGGTCGATCTTCTCCAGCCGGCGCTGATGCCGGCCCCCTTCAAACTGCGTCTTCACCCAGACATCGACCATGCGGGTGATGAGTTGCTCGCCGAGCAAGTCGGCCGAGAGGCACAGGACGTTGGCGTCGTTGTGCCGGCGGCTCATCTCGGCGGTGAAGTCGTCGTGGACGAGTGCCGCTCGGACACCAGCGAAGCGGTTGGCGGCGATGCACATGCCGATGCCGCTGCCGCAGATCAGGATGCCGCGGTCGGCTTCGTGATTCGCGACGGCGCTCGCCACCTTCGCGGCGTAGTCCGGGTAATCGACGCTCTCCGGTGAGTTCGGGCCGAGATCGATCCCCTCTTGGCCGAGGTCGGCAAGCTGCCGCAGGATGCGCTCCTTGACGGTGAGTCCTCGATGGTCACTGGCCACTGCGATTTTCATGATCGTGTTCCGGGAAAAGGAGTTCGTCAGACGATGTCGTCGAGGATGCGGGTGAGGTGTTGCTCGATGCTCGTCGCACAGGCGGCGTATTCGTTCATGCCGCCGCCTATCGGATCGGAGACGTCTCGGCCGTCGCGAGCGAGCACCTGCACGCGATCGGCAAGTTCCGGATGGCTGTCGAGAATCGCAAGTCGATGGCTGTTGGTCATCGTGTAGCAGCGGTCGATCTGCTCGATCAGCCGATCGGTGAGCGGCTGGCTGGTGTGCGATCGCAGGTCGATTCCGCGGCGCTTCATCATCTCGACCGATTCGTGGCTGGCCGGGCTGCCGTAGTCAGCGGCGAGTCCCGCCGATGCCACCAGGAAGCCGCGCTTCGTCAAATCTTCCGGCGAGCATTTGAGCCGCTCGGCCAACAGATGTCGGAACAGCGACTCGGCCATCGGGCTGCGACAAGTGTTGCCGGTACAGCAGAAGAGGATCAATTCGCACGCGGCCACTTGCAGACGGTTTTCCGGAGTCGCTCCGATTCGTTCGGCCGTCCAGGCTCCTTGCGAGTTGATTTGCACGATCGACGTTCGCGCGTCGGCGTTCGATTCGGTCGCGGCACTGTCCTTCACGATGAGCGCGGCGGCCGTCCACGGAGCGACCGTGAAATCCAGATTCTTCGCCGAGGCTTCGATCTCACGGATCAGCAGCGGCCCGCGCGAAAGTTTCGCGACTTCGCTGAGAACCGGATGACTCGAAACTCGCACGGCCATTTGACCGTTCGCGATGACAGCGGCTCGACTGCTTTCCGGCAGAGCGGCCACAAATCCATTCGCGGCCGACGCCGGAGCACGCAGCACGAGCGGTCCCGGCCAGCAGCGTCGAGCGATTCGTAGTCCGGCTTTCGGCAGATGCGGCAAGAAATCCGCCACTTCGTCGGCAGCTCGCAGCAGCAGTGTCACCATCTCGCCAGCCGCTTGGAACCGGCGACCAGCAGTTTCCACGAGTGCAGCCCCTGCCAAAACGTAACCCGCTTCGGAAGGGAGCGCGACCAAATCGCCCAACGACAATCGCTGCACGGCGCGATGAATGACATCACGTCGATCCGTGACCTCGCGCAGTTCGACGACCTCCGGCATTGTTGGGAAACTCCAATAGGCGAAAGAACGGGCGGAATATAGTTGAGTCCCTTGGCAAAGGAAAATCAGCCGCTCGCCGAGAGCCATTTCGCAACCTCGCCGCGTCGCTACGATGCGGGCCGGAGGAATGAGATGAGACTGTCTTGGTTTTCACGGTCAGTTCGGATCGGCCTGTGTTGCTGTGGTTTGCTCAGCTTGTTGGCGTGCCAACAGGCCGTCATCGAATCGCCGCAGCCGACGGTCGAGTCCGAAGTTCCCGCACCTCCGCCGCGTGACGCTAGCGACGAATTCTTCGACAACGGCGTCATCCCGCAGCTCAAGATCGAGTTGAAAGAGTCGCAGGCGAAGAAGCTGCGTGAGGACGCTCGCCGCTACGCCAAGTGCAAACTGATCGAGACGACCACCGACGGCGAGACGACCTACACCGACGTTGCCATCAAGCTCAAAGGAGCCGCCGGCAGCTTTCGCGAATTCGACGATCGCCCCGCATTCACGCTCAACATGCACAAGCATGAGAAGGATCAAACTTTCCACGCGATGGAAAAGTTCCATCTCAACAACTCGGTACAGGACGAGTCGTACCTGTGCGAGTGGCTGTGCTCGGACCTGTGCCGCGACGCGAAGGTACCGGCCACGCGAGTGACTCACGCTCGCGTCTGGCTGAACGATCGCGACCTCGGCTTGTACGTTCTGAAGGAGGGCTTCGATCAGCCGTTCCTCAAACGCCACTTCGGCGATGCGACCGGCAACTTCTACGACGGCGGCTTCGTGCAGGACATCGACGTCGATCTCGAAAAGGATTCCGGCCAAGGCCCCGACGATCACAGCGACCTGCGAGCCTTGCAAGCGGCGTGTCTCGAGCCCGATCCCGAACAACGCTGGCCGGCGATCGAGGAGCGACTCGACGTCGATGCCTTCGTCAGCTTCATGGCCCTCGAACTGATGACGTGCCATTGGGACGGCTACACGCCCAACAAAAACAATTACCGAATCTACTTCGAGCCTCCAAACGGCAAGGCCCGCTTCCTGCCGCACGGCATGGATCAGATGTTCGGCGACCCAGGCTTCCCGATTCTGGAATACTTCGAGCCGATGGTCGCCGGCGCGGTGATGCACAATTCCGAATGGCGAACGCGATATCGCGAACGAGTCGCCGAACTGTTGCCGCTCTTCGAGTCGAAACGGCTGCACGATCGGCTCGATGTCGCGCTCGCACGCTTGCAACCGATCGTCACGTCGATGGGCGAAGAGTTCGCGAACGCTCACGCCGATCGAGTCCGCGAACTCAAGGAACGGATTGCCGCGCGCGAGCCGAACCTCCGCGAGCAACTGCAAAACGGCGATCCGACGCCGTTGGAGTTCGAGGGTGACAAACCGATCGAACTCGCCGATTGGTTCCCCGCCCAAGAGACCGACGACACGAAAGTCGAAGAGGTCGAGATCGACGGCCAGAAACGCTACTCGATCCAAGTCGGCGACTCCGGCCAATGCGTCGCCTCGTGGCGTCGCAAAGTGCTGCTCGCCAAAGGCCGCTACCGCATCGAATCACGAATGCGCACCGAAGCCGTCGAACCGCAAGAAGACGAACAGGGCACCGGAGCCGGCCTCCGCATCTCCGGCGGCAAGCGAGACAACAAGCTCTCCGGCGACTCCGATTGGCAAATGGTCAGCCACGAATTCGAGGTGCTCGAAGGCGTGCGAGACGTCATCCTCGTCGCTGAACTCCGAGCCACTCGCGGCCGAATGTGGATCGAACCGGTCTCTCGATTGGTGCGGCTCGCGGCAGAATAGTCGGCCGTCACTTGGTCAACGATTCGCGAAGTTCGTTCAGCTTTTGCAAAGCCGCGATCGGCGTGAGTTGCTCGATGTCGAGCGACCTCAGCTTCTCGATCACCGGATGATCCGGTTCGATGAACAGCGAGAGTTGGCGGTCGCGAGATTTCGTTTTGCGTTCGGGGATTTTGACTTTGCCCGATTCGTCGACGTGGTCGGATTCGAGTTGGGCGAGGATGACTTGAGCACGCTCGACGACCTCGCGCGGGAGGCCGGCGATTTTCGCGACGTGGATGCCGTAGCTCTTGTCGGCCGGGCCTTCCACGATCTTGTGCAGGAAGACAATGTCGTCGCCGTGCTCGCGGATCGCGACGTTCCAGTTGCTGGTTTCGGGCAGCGTTTTGGTCAGCTCGGTCAGTTCGTGGTAGTGCGTGGCGAACAGTGTGCGACAGCGGATTTGGTCGTGCAGAAATTCCGTGACGGCCCAGGCCAGCGAGATGCCGTCGTAGGTGCTCGTGCCGCGGCCGATCTCGTCGAGGATCACGAGGCTGCGATCGCTCGCCGAGTTCAGAATCCGTGCGGTCTCGGTCATCTCGACCATGAACGTGCTCTGGCCTTTGCTGAGTTCGTCGCTCGCGCCGACGCGAGCAAAAATGCGGTCGGCAATCCCGATGCGAGCCTCACTGGCCGGGATGAAGCTCCCCATCTGGGCCATGATCGTCAGCAGCGCGGCTTGCCGGATGTAGGTGCTCTTGCCGGCCATGTTCGGGCCGGTGATGAGTTGTACGCGACCGCGAAAGTTCCGAGTGTTCGGAGCGTCCACTGCATCGCTACTCGGAACTCCGAGCTTCACATCATTCGGCACGAACGAACCACTCGGCATCAGCTTGTCGAGCACGGGGTGTCGGCCTTCGCGGATGTCGAGGATCGGGTCGTCCGTCAGTTCTGGCCGGCAATAGCCTTGCTTGACGGCGAGCGTCGCCAGCGCGGCAAGGACGTCCACTTCCGAAAGCACGTCGGCAGTTTGCTTCAGTCGCGCGGTCGCGGCGGCGACTCGTTCGCGGAGGGCGGCGAAGAGTTCTTGTTCCAGCGAGATGGCTCGTTCTTCGGCGCGGAGGACTTTGTCTTCGTACTCTTTGAGTTCCGGCGTGATGAAGCGTTCTTGGTTTTTGAGCGTTTGCTTGCGGATGTATTCCGGCGGAATCTTCGCGGCTTGAGCGGCGGTAACTTCCAGGTAGTAGCCAAAGACTTTGTTGAACCCGACCTTCAAGTTCGGCAGGCCGAGCCGTTCGGATTCCTTCGCCTGATAGCGGGCGATCCACTCTTTGCCGCCGCGAGCGAGGTCTCGCAGTTCGTCGAGCGTCGCGTTGAATCCGGGGCGGATCGCGCCGCCATCGGTCGTGAGCAGTGGCGGTTCATCGACCAGCGTGGCGTCGATGATGGCGCGAATCTCGGCATTCAGATCGAGGTCGGCTTCGAGCAGTTGCAGCAGCGCGCTTTGACGCCCGGCGAGTTTGGCTTTGAGTCTCGGTAACAGCGCGAGCGACCGAGTCAGGCTGCCGAGATCGCGCGGGCTCGCTCGGCCGGTGGCGACCTTCGCGGTCAGGCGTTGCAGGTCGTAGGTCTCGCCGAGAATCTCACGCAGGTCGCGGCAGAACATCGTGTCGCGAGTCAGTTCCTCGACGGCATCCAGTCGGCGATTGATCGCTCCGAGGTTGGCCAGCGGATTCGACAGCCATTCGGCCAGCAGCCGCGCACCCATCGGCGAGACGGTTTCGTCGAGGACCGACAGCAGGCTGTTGTCCCGTTTGCCTTCGCGGATCGTGCGAGTCAATTCGAGGCTCGCGCGCGTCGCTTCGTCGATGATCAGCGACGTGCCGCGACGATACGGTTCCAGCCGGCTGATGTGAGCGAGCGACGACTTCTGCATCTCTTGGACGTATTCGAGCAACGCCCCCGCCGCCGTCACGCCCGCCGAAGTGGAATCGATGTCGAAGCCTTCGAGCGTTGTCGTGCCGAAGTGCTTGAGCAGTGCCGATCGGCAAGCCTCCTCCGCCCAGCACCACGGCGCACGCGGTGTCGCGAGCAAGCCGCCGCGCGCGAACAGCGGACGCAGTCGCTCGTCGTTCGCGAGGTGTTCCGGGTACACGCACTCGCTTGGCCGAATGCGAGCCAATTCGTCCGCGAGTTGAGCCGGCTCCAAATTGCTCGTGACAAATCGGCCGGTCGAAACCTCCAACCACGCGAGACCGACTGAACCGGCTCGGCTCGGCCAAACGCTGGCGAGGAAATTCGATTCGCGCGGGTCGAGCAACGCTTCGTCGATCAGCGTACCTGGAGTGACGACTTGCGTGACCTCGCGTTTGATCATCCCCTTCGCGAGCTTCGGGTCTTCCATCTGCTCGCAAACGGCGACGCGATGCCCGGCGACGATCAGCTTTCGCAGGTAGCCTTCGAGAGCGTGATACGGAAACCCTGCCATCGGGATCGGATTCGTCGAGCCTTTGTCGCGGCTGGTCAACGTCAGGCCAAGCACCTTTGACGAGACGACGGCGTCCTCGAAGAACAGTTCGTAGAAATCACCCATTCGAAACAACAGGATCGAGCCGGGATTCTGCCGCTTCACTTCCAGATATCGCTCCATCGCCGGCGTGAGATTACGCGGCGCGGGATTCGTGGCGGAAGTCTGCTCCATCGACTGGCTCATGTCGTCCTCAATGCAAGAGTCCTGCAAAGCGGCGGCAGAATAACGGGCGTGCCTGCAAGATTCTTGTCTGCAGGGAGACTAAAGAACTGAACCGGAGCATCAATGCATCTAGCACGACGCGCCAGCGAGTGGTTGTGCCAGCCGGGCCACTCGCGGGCGCGTCGTGCTGGTTATGCGAGCTTCGACAACACTTCGTCGTGCACCGGGAAACGTCCGGTCTGGTGCTTGCGGTAAATCAACTTCTCATCAGCGACGACATCGAAGATGCCTGCGCCGCCGGAGATCAACGTCGGCTCGACACTGAATCGCTGTTGGATCGCGGCCTACATGGCAGTCACTTCGTCGCGATGGCTTGGGCCAACGGCCGCAGGATTGGCTCGACGACTAATTCCTCGATCAGTTCGTCGCAGCGGGCGCGGAGCGTCAGCAGTGTCTGCTCGAACGAGATGCCCGGTTCGAGGCTGCCGTATTGGCGCAGCGTGAAATAGACGCTGATGTTTTCTTCGGGGTACTCGCCGCGGCGGACGTGATAGGCGTTGGTTCGCGTCTCGATCAACAGCCGCGCTTGCATCCGGCACGATTCGTCGAGCGTCAGCGTGATCGCCGGTTCGTAGTTCAGGACTCGCGCGCCGGGAATGCGCACCAGGCCGTCGATGGCCGGACAGCCGCCGAGCGCTTCGGCGACCAGTTCGTCGTGGTTGCCGCGATAGGCCATGTCGAAGCCCATCATGAAGTCGAGCGCTTCGCAATCCAGCGGGCTGACTGAGAGCATGTACGGCAGCAGTTCGAGCGTCAGACGATGTTGCTCGACGGCGGTGTCGATGTCCGGCGGGTTGAGGAATCCGCTGCAAACTCGTTTCGGCTCGACGGAGACCCAGCGTTGGTGGCCGAGGTCTTTGTCTTCTTCCAACACGCAGTCGCCGGTTTCGCGGGTGTAGAAGTTCCGCATCATCGGGTACGACTTTTGGACTCGCTCGAAGAACCCCAAGATTGTCTCGCGAGCGGCCGGCAGCGGCATCTCGGTGCTGAGGTTCATATTGCAAT